>JBFFXF010000011.1:0-49744 GCA_041569895.1 Planctomycetota bacterium
CATCGCGCCCCGCTCGCCGCGCAGCGGAATGCGCAGCTCGTTGTCGCCGCCGCCGGGGACCTTCTGCGGCACGCGCTCGCGGCCGTTGACGAAGAAACGCTCGTTGCGCGCGCCATCGGGCAGCTGGATCTCGAGGTGCTGGAGCGTCGAGCTCTCGACGACGAGGATGGCGTCGGTATCGAGGATGCGCTCGCGCGAGAGGTGGCCGCGCTCGAGGAGCAGCTTGACCACCCCGTCGGGCACCTTGACGTAGTCATGACGCGTGAGCTCGAGCGCCAGCGACCAGATCGGCCGGGTGATCTGATAGGCGCCCTGGATGTTGCCGCGGGAGAGCTCGGGCGGCAGCTCCTGGCGGTCGATCCGCTGCAGGCCGTCGACGGTCTCGACGACCTCGAGGCGGCCCTCCTTGCGGATCGCCACCGTGCCCTGCTCGACGGCGGCGCCCTCGGCGCGGATCAGCGCGATCGGCACGGTGCGGGGCTCGCCCGTCCGCAGATCGAGGCTCTCGTCGTACGAGACGCGCACCGTGCGCACGCCGAGGACGCGCGACTGGAGCGTGATGTCCCAGCGCGTGCGCCCGTCGCCGACCGGCGTCTTTCGCTGATCGCGGAACCCGGCGACCTCGAGCTGCAGCCGGTCGTCGAGCGACGACGGCGCGCTGAACGAGATGGTGTCGATCGCGGCGTACTGCACGAGGTATTCAATATCCTGCGAGACCTGCATCTCGCTGTCGGTGACGTTGACGAGCAGGCGGGTGTTCGCCTTGATCTCCGTCTTGCGCTCGTCGAGCTGCACGCGCACCGACGCCGGGTGGTCGTGGAACGTGAACGCGAGGTCGACCGCCGCGTCCTGCGGGATGCGGCTGCGGACGCCGCTGCGGAAGAGCTCCTGCGTGTCCGCGGCGATGGTGCCGGTGCGCTCGATCGTCGAGATGCGGAACGCGCGCGGGCCGCCGACGCCGAGCAGGCCGCGGTCGCTCTCGACGCCGAGCGGACGCGGCGCGTGGAGCGTCTTCTCCCCCGCCGATGCGCTGCCGATCGCGGTCAGCCGGAAGGGCAGCTGGAACCTCCCGAACGCCCGGTTGCGGAGGTTGACGGTGATCACCTGGAACTCGGGCTCGTTCTCGAGCGGCACGCTCTGGTAGTCCTCGACCGTGCCCTCGTCGAGCAGCTCGGCGACGCGCCAGCGGCTCGGCACGCGGAACGACACCGAGAAGACGCCGGCGCGCGAGATGCGGTAGTCGATCCAGCCGATCCAGACGTCCTCCTCGACGCCGAGGATGACCACCGACGTGCTCTCGGTGTGGATCACCGGCAGGATCCTCTCGATCTCGACGCCGAGACGGAGCGGATGCGCGAGGTAGCGGAAGCCGGCGAACGTCCCGGCGCGCAGCGCCTCGGGAAGCTCCTCGAGGTTGCGCTGGCTGAGCCCCTCCGATTCCGCGACGCGCACCTTGAGCCCGGCGTCGTGCGAGAGCGCGACAACGCCCGACTCGCGCAGCGCGCCGTCGATGCGCGGGAAGGGGATCTCGAGGTTGCTCGGCGTCTCGGTGAGGATGCGCTCGAAAGCGAGGCTGAACCTGAAGGAGTCGCGCACCGGCGAGTGCAGGCGGATCTCGAGCACGCGGCCCGTGCGCCCGCCCTCCTCGACGTCGATGACGTTCCATTCGCGGATGTTCTCGCCGGCGACCGGGAAGACCTCCATCTCGCGCGGCACGTGAACGCGCACGCGGTCGATCTCCTGCCGCAGCACCTCGAGGGCGATGTCGGTCGAGACGCGCAGGACGCGCTCGCCGACGTGCGCGCGAATCGCCTGGCGCGCCGTCAGCAGCGCGGACTTCTCATCGTCGCGACGCGCCGGCGGCGACCACGAGACCGTCACCCGATCGGAGTTGCCGACAAACGCCAGAACGCGCGTCGCGCCCTCCCTCTCCTCGACGCGGGTCGCGGCGACGGACGGCTCGACCTCGAGCTGCGCGTTCTCCTCGTGGATCACCAGCTCGAGGCGCGACATCGCCGCCGGCGGGATGCCGAAGGAGAAGCTGCGCCGTCCGGGGCGCTCCTCGACGCGCGTCGAGAGCTTGAGGCGCACGCGATACGCGCCGGCTCGCGGCATGTGGATCGCATAGCCGCCGTCGGTCGCCTGGATCAGCGGCGGCGCGCTGGTCGCCCCGTCGCCGTCCCCCTCGTCGGACGCCAGCGGCTCGATCTCGACCTCCTCCACCGCCGCGTTGGCGAGCGGCAGCGCCAGCGTGCTCCAGCCCTTCTTCTCGAGCGCGTTGACGCGATACTCGACCTCGAAGGTCGCCAGCCCCTCGCGTACCTCGCCCGTGTAGCGGCCTCCCGAGATCACCGCCGCGGCGGGCGGCGGCCTGTCGGGGGGCGGCGGCGGTTTCGGCTGGGCGCGCTGCCAGAGCTCGAGGAACTCCCGGTACGGCAGGAAGATCCCGCGGCCTTCCTTCTCGAAGACCTCGGCGAGCTTCTCGTACGGGACGTAGATCGTCTTCTCCTCGAGCGCCCGGCCACCCTCCTGTCCGTTCGCGCCGATCGTCGCGCAGCACACCGCGGCGACGACGGCGACACCGATCACCTGGCGCGTCGACATCATCGAGGACCTCATCGAGTTTCCCTTCATCTGGAGCCGGCCTGCTTGCCGGACTGTTTCGCGGCGCGGTCGGCCGCCTGGATCGCGTTGACTTCCCGCTGGAGCTTCTGCAGGGTCAGGGAGAACGCCCCGCCCGCGAGCGACGTGATCTCGCGCCAGTACGAGCGCGCGCGCTCGTTCTCGTCGAACGCCCCGAGGTACGCGAGGACGTCGGCGAAGCTGCCGTCGCGCGCGTAGTAGCTGTCGCGCAGCAGCTCGGCGACCTCGGCGACCGCCGCGAGGTGGCGCAGCGAGAACGGCGCATCGCCGAGCTCCGCGACGAGGATCCCCTGCGGGACCGGATAGTCGCGCTCGACGACCTGTCGCGTCGACGTGTCGCGGTAGCGCAGGCGCACGGTGGCGAGCGAGCCGACCGACGCCGGGCGCCGCACGACCTCGTAGAGCACCGTCACCGTCGTTCCCGGGCCGACCTCGGCCGCGTCGATCTTGTCGTTGCGGAAGTCCCGGTCGGCGATGTCGCGGTTCTCGTAGCCGAGGAGCCGGTAGTGCGTCACCGCGTCCGGGTTGAACTCGACCTGGATCTTCGCGTCCTCCGCCAGCACCTCGAGGGCGCCGGGGAGGTTGTCACGGAAGATGCGGCTCGCGTCGGCCATCGCGGCGCGGTGCGACGCCGAGCGGATGAAGTCGTAGCGGCCGTTGCCGGCGTTGGAGATCTTCTCGAGCATGTCGTCGCGGACGCGGTCGCCGATGCCGATCACCGTCAGGTAGATGCCGCGCCGCTTGTAGACGTCGACCTTCTCGAGGATCTCCTCGGGTCGGCGCGCGCCGATGTTGGCGACGCCGTCGGAGATCAGCAGCACCCGGTGCACCGCGCCCGGCGAGAGCACCTCGCTGGCGAGCCGGTACGCCAGATCGAGACCGGCCTCCATGTTGGTGCCGCCGCGCGGGACGAGCGAGCCGAGGGCGCCGAGGATGCGCTCGCGGTTGCGGGCGAGCGTGTGCGGCAGGACGACGTGCGCCTCGCCCGCGTAGGCGACGACCGCCACGCGGTCGGTCGGCGCGAGCTGGCCGATCAGCATGCCGAGCGACTGCTTGACGAGCTCGAGCCGCGAGGAGTCGCCCATCGATCCCGAGACGTCGACGGCGAGCGTCAGCACCGCGTCGCGACGCTCGCCCTGGCTCAGCTCGCGCGCCTTGATGCCGACCCTGAGGAGCTCGACGCCCCCGGAGCCGAACGGAGACGGCATGCCGTCGCAGAAGACCGAGAACGCCTCCTCGGGATCGGCGCGGTAGTCCTGCGTGAAGTAGTTGACGAACTCCTCGACGCGCACCGCCTCGGCGGGCGGCAGCCGGCCGGAGTCGATCATGTTCCTCGCGAGCGTGTAGGACGCGGTGTCGACGTCCAGCGAGAACGTCGAGAGGCGATCGCGCGAGGCGTCGACGAACGGATTCGTGCCGTGACGCTCGCGGAAGGCCGCCTCGCCGAGCCCCTCGTCGCCGACCTCGGGCGCCGGCAGCGGCAGCGGGTTGGCGACGTAACGCTCGAGGTCGAGCGTTGGATCGAGCGCGCGGTAGCCGAGGTACCCGCGCAGCACGTGCTCGAGCGCGCCGACCCCGACGGCGCCCGCCTGGCCGCCGGCCGATCGGACGCCATAGCCCCAGCCGCCCTTGCGCCCGCCATCGACGCCGAGAATCGTGAAGAGCTGGACGTTCTCCTCGCTCATGACGCCAGTATCGCCCGCGGAGGGGCCGAGGAGCGGTAACGAGCGCGTCACGGCGTCGAGGTCGACGACCTCCGCGCCGTCGGCGCCGGGGATCGAGTCGAACACGACCGTGCCCCCGGCTCCGCCGGCCCCGCCGCCGGGCCCGGAACGCCCCCCGCGCCCGGGCGTCACTTCCCAGGAGTACGTCAGGGCGTCCTCGCCGAGCACCGGCTCCGCGATTTCCGCGCTCTCCTCGTCGTCGGCGCGCTGGCCACGGGAGTGCTCCTCCTTGCCGACGATCCGCTGCTTGACCTTGCTGTCGAGCATGTCGCGCGTCACCGGCGCCGGCGGCGTCTCCGGGCGCTGCGCTTGCCGCTGCTGCTCTTGCTGCTGCTGCGCCTGCTGGCCCTCGGCGACACCGCGCTCCCAGAGCGTGTCGGTCTTCTTGGCGAGCTCGGCGGTCTCGAGCTCGAGCTCCCGGCGGATCTGCTCATCGGCCGCGCTCGCCTTGCCGCGCTCGCGGTACTCGCCCGCCCGGGCGAGGTTCTTCTCGAACGTCCCGGTCGGCCTCTGGACCGCGGGCTCCTGCGGCTGCGGTGTCGCGAGATCGGCGAACGAGTCAACGCCCTGGTCGATGCGCTGCGCGAAATCATCGTCAGCGTTCTGCCGCAGATTCTCGGTGCGCGTGCGCGCGTGCCACTGGGTGTCGGCGACTCGCTCCGCCTCGGGGGCCGGTCCGGACGCCGGCGGCGCGACGCCGGCAGTCGAGGTCTCGGGCGACTTCATCGCCCCGTAGGAACGCCAGCGCGGGTCGGTGCCGCCCGGGCTGGCCCCGAGCTCCTTGGCGGCAGCCTCGCCGTCGCGTGAGTACCGGTCGCCGTGGGCGCCCGCGGCTCCCCCGCCGACACCGGTGGCCTCGGTGACGAGCTGGTCTTCGAGCCACACGCGCGTCCGGCCCTCTTCGCCGCCGCCGACGACGCCGTCCACCCGGAACCGGCCGTCCGCGGATCGGGCGCCGTCCTGCTTCTCGTTCTCCAGGGCGGCGTTGTAGAACTGCATCGCGTTCGGCTTCTCGGGGCCGCGCCACTGCTGCCCGAATTCCACAGTCGGCGCGCTCACGTCACCGTCTGTCGGCGCCTCGGGTGCCGTCACGGCGTGGTACTCGACCCTCGAGGGAGTCGACAGCCCCGGCGTCACGGCCCCGGCGGTGGTGTCGGGCGCCGGCCGTCCGTTCATGTCGAACGAAAGCTTCTCCTCGACGGACGCGGCGCGGTCGTCGAACACCTCGAGTCCCGGGGCGGACTGGCTCGCCTCGAACCCGGTCGATTTTTGCGGCGCTCTCGCCAGGGAGCGGTCGCGCGAGGCGCTCTCGTAGCCCATGCGCGACGACGTCGTCATCATCAGCAAGAACCCGCCGAGCACGCAGAGCACCATCGCCGCGGCGACCGCCATCGGCAGGCGTCGCCTCAGCGCGCCGAGCCACCCCGGGCGACGCTCTCCCGCCGCCGCGAGGATGCGCTCGCGGCGGCGCTCGTCGAACGAATAGCCCGGTGGCTCCCCCAGGACGCTCTCGAGCAGGGTGCGCGTGCGCAGCAGCTCGTCGAGCTCCGCGCGGCACGCGTCGCATTCGCGCAGGTGGTTCTCCACCTCGCGCCGCCCCGCGTCGCTCAGGTTCTCGAAAAGGTACGCCGTCAGCAGGTAGCGCAGGTGGTCGCCCTCCGGCGTCGGATGAAGCGAACCGGCGCTCGCGACGTCGTCGAATCCGGTCTCGTTCGTGGTGCTCATGACTCCCCCCCTCGTCGTGCGAGTTTCTTCGAGAGGGCCTTCATCGCGTGGTGCAGTATGTAACCGACGTTGGTCACGGTCAGTCCGGTGATCTCCGCGATCTCCCGGTAACTCTTCCCCTCCTGCACTTTCAGGAGGACGATCTCGCGCCACCGCGGGCGCAGCGAATCGATCGCCGAGAAGACGAGCGTGCGGGTCTCGTCCTCGACGAGCGCCTCCTCGGGCGGCGCCGCGGTCGCCTCGGTCCGTCTCGCCAGCTCCTTGACGGCCTTGCGCCCGCGCACCGCCTTGCGGATGTGATCGAGACAGATATTGCGCGCGACGCGCATCAGCCAGTTCTGGCAGCTGTCGACGCCGAGCAGCCGCCGCGGGTGCCGCGCCACGCGCAGGAAGGTCTCCTGGACCACGTCCTGCGCGGTGAGCTCGTCGGAGAGCATGCGCGCGGCGTAGCGCAGCAACCCGTCCTGGTGACGCGTCACGAACGCGCCCAGCGAGTCGACGTCACGCGCGTACACGTACGCGTTCAGCAGCTCCTGATCGGTCATCTCCGTTCCGTCCGACCCGCTCACATCCGGTATCCCGGGGCGCCGCGCTCCCGCTTCTCACCCTGAAGTCGTCCGGGGAGGCGATTTCTTAGGATGAATCGAGCCCATCGAGGAGCAATCTCGTCGTCGTAAGCCCCTCCGGGCAGCCAGATTCCGCGACCGGGCTCGATACCCCCCACGCCGCCGACCGCGTTCCCGTCCCCGTCCCCGTCCCCGTCCCCGTCCCCGTGCCCGTCCCCGTGCCCGTGCCCGGTCGTCGAGGACGAGGACGAGGACGAGATGATCGTCCGCGTTCCGTCTTCCCATCGCAGACTCTCGTGCCCCGGCCTGTGGCCCCTTCGTGTACAATCCATCTTCGTCACAATGCTCCCTCGACCCGTGACCGTATTCGCTGGCGTCCTGCTGCTCGGCGGGCTGCTGTCGATGTGGGTGCTGCAGACCCTCGGGCGCCCCGACTACTGGCTCGGCGTCCTCGCCGTCGCCGTCGTCTGCGCCGTCCTCGCCCGCTCGCCCCGCACCGCCGACGACAAGCCGCGGGACTGGGTGCGCTCGGGCGAGTTCCTCTGCGACTCCTGCAAGTACGACCACCCCGACCTCTGCTCCCGCCCGGAGCGACCGAACGCGACACGGTGTCCGGATTACGTGCGGCGGGGCCGGTAAGACCTTCGAATCCGGGTCTCCCCTCCCGTTCCCGGTCCCGGGCCCGGTCCCGGGCCCGGTCCCGGTCCCGAAGGCGTTCGTCGTGGTCTTCGTGTCCGACGTCGGGGCCCGGCGATGGGAGTCCGAGACCGAAACCGACGCCGACACCGATGCCGATTCCGATGCCGATTCCGATGCCGATTCCGAGATCCGATTCCGAGATCAGAGATCAGAGATCAGAGACCAGAGACCGAATCTGCGTTCCCGTCCTCGCCGGTCGGCCGCGCCCTCGCTGCTACCTCATGCCCCGCAACAAGAAGTCACGTTCCTCGCTCCCGCCGACGCCCGCTCTGCGGCCCGTGCCGCGGACCATTTCGTCGTAGGTCTCTCGCAGGGTCGGGGTGGTGGCGAAGGCGGTCTCGGTGGCGGTGCGCTCGGCGGCGAGGTCGCCGCGGAGGCGGTGGACGAGGGCGAGGCGCAGGATGTACTCCGCCCGGAGCGGGGAGTCGGCGGGCTCCTCGAGGCGCTCGAGGCCCTCGCGGTAGGCGAGCGCGGCGAGCTCGAGGTCGGCGGGGCGGCGGGCGCCCAGGGTCAGACAGGCGCCGAGGTCGAGGAGCAGCCAGGCGGCGGCGGCGGTGTCCGGCGCGTCGGGGAGCCGGGCGGCGAGCTGCTCGGGGGGGAGCGACTCTCCCAGGATCGACGCCACGAAGATGTCGCGCGCCTCGTCGAAGAGGCCGCTGCGGGCGTGCAGCAGCCCGATCCGCCGGTCGCGCTCGGGGCCGGTCGCGTCGCTCTCCTCGATCTCCTTGACGCGCCGCTGGAGGTTCTTGCGGAAGAGGTGACGGAGCTCCTCGAGGGTCTTCTCGACGTCCCGCAGCAGCGCGTCCTCGTCGACGCCGAGCCCGCGCAGCGCCTCCTCGTCGGCGTCCGCCTTCGCGGGCGCGGGCGCGAACCGCTTCCAGCTCTCGCGCACCTCGATGATCTCCATCTCGCCGGCGAGGATCTCCTCGCGGCGCGGCCACGCCGCGGACCAGGCGGTGGTGAACCCGGCGCCGAGATCGCCGAGCCGCGTCGTCTCGATCGGGATCCAGACGCGCTCGTTCCAGACGACCACCGTCGCCGGATCGAGCGGCGTCGTGTCGAGGAGCGCCTCCGAGACGCCCGAGTCGAACATCGCCAGCACGTGCCGCGGGCCGATGGCGATCGCCGCCGGGATGCCGGCGGCCTCGAAGAGCGCGGCGGAGAGGACGGAGAGGTCGTCGCAGTCGCCGGCGCGATCGTCCAGTGTCTCCCACGGGAACTTCACCTGATCGTTCGCGCGCGGATCGATCTTCTCCGACGTGGGCCGCACGGCATCCGGCACGTAGCGGGGCCGCAGCTGCGCGAGCGCCGTCACCAGACCGACGGCGTCGCGGAACCGCTTCGGCGGAAAGTCGCGGTGCGCCGCGGGGGGCTGCACGCGGAGCACGTCGCGCACGAAGACCCTGACGGCTCGGTCCTGCGGGTCGATGAAGCTGGTGATCCGTCCCGGCTCCTCCCAGTTGAAGACGTTGGTGCCGTGGATGTAGACCGCGTGGACGCGCTCCTTGACGACCTCGTCGTCGCGGAGCACGCGGAAGACAGCCGTCACCTCGTGGGTGCGCGGCGAGCGGATCTTCTCCGAGAAGCGCGGCAGCAGCGCGATGCGGTGCGACTCGTCCGGCTCGAGGTCGGGCACCGGCGTGACGAACGGCTCGACGAGGTAGTCCGCCGCATCCTTGACGAACTCGAAGGAGAGCACCAGCCCGGTGAGCGGACGTCCGGCGCGGTTGCTGACCGTGACGTGGCCGGCGGGCACCTCGCGGAGCGGGAAGGCGACCCCGGCGTAGATCGGCTCGATCTCGGGCGTGATGTCGAGCGCGATGCGCGGTTTCAACGCGGACGGCTTGACGAGCTCGACGACCACGGCCACGGCGGTCGCCGCCACGAGCGCGAGGGTGCCGAGCACGGACGCCACGAAGTACCAGCGGGTGCGACGCGCGAGCCGCTCGAGGCGGTCGTCGAGGATCCTCTCGACGCTGCTGATGCCGGCCGCGGGGCGCGACCTCCTCGATGGCAGCAGCTCCCGCACGGCGCGACCGAGCGAGCGCGTCCGCCGGTAGGTGGTCATTGTCGTCTCGAAGAGCCCGGGAAGCCTCGGCTCGCTGAACGTGAACAGGATCTCGGGGCCGTTCCGCGCCAGGGCGACGATGTCGCCCTCGCGGAGCCGCGTCCGCACGATGCGCTCGTCGTTGACGTAGGTCCCGTTCTTCGAGCCAGCGTCCTCGATCCACCACGAGCCGTCCTCGGGGTCCCGGTAGATCACCGCATGTCTCGAGGACACCGTCCGGCCGATGTCGACGACGACGTCGTTGTCGCCGTGCCGCCCCACCCACGCCCGGTCGCGGGAGATCGTGGCGACGCGGCCGCGGATCGGCCCGTTGGTGAAGACGAGCTTCGGCTCGAGGGGGGCCTCGCGCGTCGAGGTCTCCTTCCGCGTCGTGCCGTCCCCGGGAGCGGTTTCTTCCGGCGAGTGCTCGGACATGCCTATAATCTAATCGTCGGATCGTAAAACGACAGAGCACAGTACGGAACGACCGGAAATCTTCGATCGGTGAATATTCCGCCTCCACGGGCCGTCCCGTGGGGACGAGGTCGCAGGCGAGCCGGCGGATGATCCGCGCCGGGGGCAGGACATGATGGTCACCAGGAAGGCGTTTCTCACCGCGGCGGGACTTGCGTTGCTGGTCGGCGGGGTGGCGACCGCCGTTCTCCTCGTCGTGCCGTCGCCCGGCGAGCCGCGCGCCGGTCCGGGTGGCTGGCGGGTGGTCTCGGGCGCCATCGCCGCCGACGGCGACTCGTGGACGGCTCCGGACGGAGCCGTTCTCGAGCGCGACGGCGTGGTCGTCGATATCCTCGCGGGCAGCCGCTTCGGCCTGCCGGATTCGAGCGGCGCGGCGCTGGCGATGCCGGCCCTGCTCGCGGGCGGCGCGGAGGTCACCACGGAGGTGCCGATCCGCGTCGGCGAGGACGAGCTCGAGACCCGCGGCCCGGCGCGACTCTCGCTGGGTCCCGGGGCGGTGCGCGTCACCCGTGGCACCGTCCTCCTCCACGGCACGCTCTTCGGGCCCGGCGATCTGGTCAACGTCGCGGCGCGCCCGGCGACCGGTCCGACGGCGCCACGCCGACCGACTCCCGAGGTGAAACGGCGCCAGCCGGCGAGCCCCGCGTCACGGCGGGCGAGCGGGCAGTTGATCGATGCGCGGGACGGCGAGCCGCTCGGCGGCGTCGAGATCCTCGTCACGTTCTCCCACGCCGTCGAGGGCTACCCGCCGCACCCCGCCGACGGCAGCCAGGCGCGGGTGACCGCCGACGCCGAGGGGCTGTTCACGCTGCCGGCCTTCCTGCCGCACGATCCGCGCGTCGTCGTCCACCTCCAGGTCGACCACCCGGAGTACCTCCCGGTGGCGCGCGTGATCGAGGGCGCGCCGGACGTGCGAGGCGTGCGTCCGTTCACGACGATCTCCCTGAGACGCGGACTGACGACGACCGTGCGGTTCCTCGACCCGGAGAAGCTGCCGCTGCCGCTCGCCGCCGTCCGTGTCGAGTCCCCGCACGATGCGGATCTCGGTGAGGATTCGTTCGACGACGACCGTCGCATCCGCGAGCGGTCGCCGCCGGTGCGCTACACGCTCGAGGACGGCACGCTGCGCGTCGGCATGACTCCCGTGACGCTCAGGCTGCTGCATCCCGTTCTGCACATGTGGGACCACGATAAGCTGCTCGACGTGATCACCAGCACCACAATGCCGCCGGCGGGCGACCCGCGCCACTGGCGCCTGCCGCTCGAAGTGCACACGCGCGCCGGCAAGGTCGAGGAGTATCGCGTCGAGGACCTCGACGGCCGCCCGGTCAGCGGAGAGCTGATCGAGGTCGACCTCGCTGGCATGCCGCCGATCCGCCTGACGACGGGAGCGGAAGGCCGGTTCGCGTTCGCGCCGTGGCCGCGGCCACGACGACCGAAGCCACAGCCACCGGTCACCGTGGAGCATCCCCGCAAAGGCACGGTGACGGTGCTGGCGACCCGCCTCTGGAAACGCGCTGCGAACGTTGCCATGCCGGCGGCGAACCGGCGCGTCGCCGTCCAGGGTCGCATCGCCGGCACCATGCGTCTGCGAACCGTGACGCGACCGCCGGGGGGCGAGGAGCTCGTGCCGGTCGCGCCCGAGGGCTTCCGGATCGACCGTCCAGAGCTGTCGCTCTCGTATCGCGATGCGGATGGCGTCGTTGCGCTCGACGGCGCGTTGCCCGCCGCGGGGCAGCCGCTCACCGTGTCCGTGCGTGGTTTCCTGCCCGCCGTCGTTCCGATGCCGTTCACGGCGCCCGGCGCTGCCGAGGTCGACGTCGGTGACGTCGTGCTCGATCCCGGCGAGTCGCTGCGCGTGACCATCGCCGGCGTGCCGGTCGAGAGTCTCGAGCGGGCGCGGCTGCTGATCGCCGACGTCGTCGATGCGGGCAGCCGATCCTCCGACGGTCGCGCGGGCGTCCTCGAGGACCGCGTCGTGGCTCACGCGCAGACCCACGACATCGCCGCCGCGCGCACGGTGCAGGTCGGCGGCGTGCTCCGTGGACGTCGCTACACCTACGCCGTCGAGGGGTCACGAATCGAGACCGTCACGGGTTTCTTCGATCTCACCGACGACCTGCTCGAGAGCGGCCTGGCGCTCGACGTGACGCCGTCCGCCGAGACCGAGGTCGCCCTCGGTGGCGCGATCCTCGGCGTCCCGCCGCAGGAGAGTCACGAACACGTGGTTCACGAGCGATTCTTCCTCCAAGGACGCGACGACCCGGTGACGTTCGCGCCGTATCCCCTCGGCCCCGATGGGGTCTTCGGCAGCCTCCGCGTGGCGGAGCCGCCGCGGTCGGTCGAGGTGGTCATCGTCAAGGAGTCCGGCTGGGAGGGACTGCGCGTCGAGCGCGGACCGCGAGACAGGGAGCCGGTCTTCGACTTCGGCGTGCGGCAGATCGAGCCGCTCCCGTGGGCGGTCTTCCGGTTCCACGCGCCCGGCGTCGGGCGGGTTCCGCCGCCGGTGCGCTCCGGGTTCGAGCTCCTGGCGCGCGCCGACCGGGACCACGAGGTCGCCATCCTCGAGATCAGGGACCGTGCGCTGATCGCCCGCGCCCTCAACGTCGGGATCTGGGAGCTGCGCTGGCAGGGCAAGGACGGACCGGAGGTCCACGTCTTCGAGATCTCGCCGACCGAGTCGGTCCAGTCGGAGCAGATCGCGCTGCCCGGTGAGAGCGTCGAGCAAGTGCTGGTGCGCGTCGAGACCGCGAGTGGCGCGCCGGTCACCGGACTGGAGATCGCGACCATCGATCCGTCGTCGGGAAAGTGGCGCCCCGTGAGGATCCCGCCGTCGACCTCCGCCTCGCGCGGGCTGCCGGACTGGATCGACAGCCGCCTGCGCGACGAGCTCCTCGAGCCCGGAGTCCACGCGCTGCCCTTCAGCGCGCGCCGCGAGAACCGCTACCGCTTCGCCCTTGCCGCCGACGGGACCGGGGGAGACCCCGCCCTGCTGCCCGCCTTCCTCACCGTGCCGGCGGGCACCGAGGTGCCGGAGGCGGTGGTCATGCAGCCGGGCGTGACGGTCAAGGGGATCGTGCTCGACGTCGACGGCGAGCGCCTCGACGCGCCGGTGCGGATCTCATGGGAAGAGCCGGAGCGCGACGCGGTCGACGGCGACGGGCCCGTGGCGCACGTGAAGCACGGCGAGCCGGTCGTCGTCGGTGTCGCCGGCGGGACGTTGCAGACCGATCGACTGCCGCCCGGTCGCCATCGATTCACCTTCCGGCTCGTCGACGCGGACGCGAGCGCCCGCCGCACGCTCGACCTCGCTCCCGGTCGGTCGAACGCCATCGGCACCATCACCTTCGAGGAGACACGCTCGATCGCCGGCCGCGTCATCCTGCCCCGCGGCGAGCCGGCCCCGAACGCCATCGTCGCGCTGATGCGCGCGTCGCGGGCGTATCGGTTGCCGCAGCGGACGTTCGAGCTCGGCGGACAGCCGTTCTCGGCGCGATCCGACGCGCTCGGCCGCTTCGTGATAGACGGCCTGCCGCTCGACCTCGGAGACGACCTCGCGCTCGTCGCACAGCTCGACGGGTACACCGACGCGGTCGAGGATCCGATCGACCTCTCGCCCGTCGAGCACCTGCTCCGGCTCGGCGAGGACACCGAGCTCGTGGTCGTCGCGGGCTACGCCGACCGGCGCGCCCATCCGGACTTCGAGTTCCGGCTCGAGTTCGAGTTCACCGGCGGGCCGCCGGCCCCGGCGATCGCGCTCGGACCGGTGCGCGAGGGCACCGCGTCGTACCGCGGCGTCACGCCGGGACTCTACCGCCTCGCCTGGAACCTCGTCCAGCCACACCCGCGCGTCGGCGGGCGCGCCGTCGAGCTCGTGCTCGCGCCGGGGACCGCGGGGACGCTGCGGCTCCGCATCGACGAGGTCTTCTGCACCGGCGACGCCGTTTTCAACGGCCAGCCGCTCGAGCGGGGGTGGGTGCTGATCTCGGATGCGCCGGACGACCCGGCGGCGACGCTCGTCGGACGCGTCATCGACGGCGCGTTCGAGGCGCCGGCCCCGGCCCGGGCGGCGAACGCCTTCGTCGCGCTCGTGCCGGAGTGGGAGCCGGTCCCCGAGCCGAATCACTTCCGCGGCGAGCTCCTCCCGGTCGCCTACCCGCGCTACCGCTTCGACGTCAGGAAACGCCACCTGAGCGTCCGGTACAACGCCTACAACCTGACGTACGAGCTGCCGAGATCGGTGGTCGCGCGCTACCGCGACATCGAGGTCCAGTTCCCGCACTACGTCTGGGACGGCAGCGGCTTCCGGAGCGAGTGGCGCGCCGAACGTCTCGAGGGGCACGTCCTCCGACTCTCCCTCGTCCAGCCGGGCAGCCTCGGCCTGCGGTTCACATCCCCGGACGGCTACCGCCACTTCAACCAGGTGGCGATCTCGGGCGATACGGTGATTCGGCTGGGGCGGTGAGACGGAACCCGCGTGGCACGGTTCCGGCCCCAATCTCGTCCTCGTCCTCGTCCTCGTCCTCGTTCCCGTTCCCGTGCCCGTTCCCGTGCCCGTTCCCGTTCCCGTGCCCGAAAGCAATCGGGGACCGGAACGTGTCCGCCGTCGGGGCCGAGCGATCTGAGTCCAGGAACGAAGCCGACGCCGATTCCGATGTCGACTCCGACGCCGATTCCGATTCCGATTCCGAGATCAGAGACTGCTTCCGGCGTTCGAGGACGAGGACGAGCACCAGGAGGGGCTTCTTTACTCAATCTGCGTCATCTGCGTCATCTGCGGATGGCAACTGCGCTCGTTTCATGGTTCCATCGCCAGATACCATGCAACCGCTCGCCCTGCTCACACTGCTGCTCGCTGCTGGTCCCGCGCTCGCCGCGGAGCTCGACGAGGAGACCGTTCGGGTTCGGCGCGAGGCCGTTCGCGAGCGCGTGCGGCAGCCGGTGCTTCTCGAGGCGCCGAGCTTCAAGCTCTACCTCGACCGTCGGGATGGCGCGTTCCGGATCGATCCGCTCGGCGGGCTCGGGTGGAACTCGCCGATCGGGCGCCGGGGATTCGCGTCGGTGCTCCTGCCGGATCCGGACGGGAAGGGCGAGCCGCGCGAGGTGCCGATCGACGTCGTCGAGGGGCTTCGCGCGACGACGCGGGCGATTCGCTTCACCGGGCGCTCGAGTGTCGCCGAGGTCCCCGACCTCCGGTTCACCCTCAACATCGCCGAGCCGCTCGTCGGGCTGCGGATCGCGGTCGACGCCGACCCGGAGTTCCTCGAGCGCGGGGGCGCCGTCAAGCTCCTCGATCGCGCGCTCTGGATCGCCGACGTCGACGAGGGCGGCGCGCTGATCCCGGTCGGTCTCGGGGAGTGGCTGCCGGGCGCGCATGCGGCGGACGTGAAGCGACGGCTGTCGCCGTCACGTGGCGTTCCCGGGTCGCTCGACGGCGCGTCGCCGGACGCCGCGCCCGGGGAGCTGATCCTTCCGACCCTCGATGGGCTCGGGCTGATGCGGGGCGAGGTCGCCCTGCTCGTCCGCTGGGACCATCCCGAGACGCTGATCGAGGTCGAGTCCGCCGCGCCCGGCGGCGTGGAGTTTCCCGGCGCGCGGGGGATCTTCACCTCGGTGACGCTCCGCGGCGAGGCCCGTTCGATCACGCTCTATCCGATCGGCCGGCTGCGACACCGCAGCGAGCTGCCCGCCGCGTACGCGGAGCTCGTCGGCCACGGCCGGCCGCTGCCCTCGCTGCGATACAAGTCCGGCTTCACGGACCGCCACCGCGATTTTCCCGGCGCGGCGATCTTCCCGATCGATCTGTCACCAGACGGGGGGAACGTCACCGCCTCGTCGGTCCGCGCCACGGCCGGGCGGATGCGCGACGAGCTCGGCATCGATCAGGCGCTGTTCCTCCTGCGCGAGCCGGACGACGAGGACCGCAAGGACGACCTCGCGCGCCTGGCGACCGAGCTGCGCGAGCTCGGCTATCTCGTCGGCGTGGAGCTCACCATCCCGCAGCGAGGCGAGGCGCCCGCCGCGGAGTCCGGAGCGGTCGAGGCGCACGTCCTCCGCACCGTTGCCACGTTCCGTCCCGATCTCCTGATGGCGCCGGCCGGCGCGGGGGACCTCTGGGGGCGCCACGAGGAGCTGGCGAGCGATCTCACCGAGGACCGTGTCCTGCTCGGCGCCCCGTTCGTTCACGAGCGCCAGGCCATCGTCGCGACGTGGCTCGACGGCGTCATCGACCACAAGGTGCTCGGACGCGACACCGGGCTCTTCTCGCCGTTCTTCCTCGCGGTCCACGGCAGCGGCGTGCGGCTGACCGCGCGCTCCGCCGGACCGCTGCGACCGGGACAGCCGGAGCGCTTCCTCGCGCACGTCCTCCTCGGCGAGGTGCCCCGCTACGTGCTGCCTCCCCCTGCCCAAGAATCCCGCTCGAAGAACGGTGACGGCGCGAGCGCCGACACCGCCGCGCCGTTCGCCAGCGTCACCGGCGGCTGGGGCGATGGACGCGGACTCGGCGTCGAGGAACGCTTCCTGAAGAACACCTACGAGGTCCTCAGCCACGTGGCGCGCATTCGCCACCGGAACCCGATCCTCGACTACCGCACGCTCGACACCGCGGGGCTCGTCGAGGAGGCCTACTTCGGCTTCGATCTGCGCATCGTCATCAACCGCGGCGCCGAGCCATGGGAGGACCCCGAGGGCGATTTCACTCTGCCCCGCCACGGCTTCTGGGTGCAGCATCCCTTCTTCGTCGCTTTCCACGCGACCCGCGCGTTCGGCACCGACCTCGGCGCGCCGGCCCTCTTCACCATCCGCTCGCTCGAGGGCAAGCTCTGGCTCCGTGCGGAGTCGGTGCGCATCTGGCACGGCTTCGGACCGAGCACGTTGCAGCTCGGCGGGAAGCGCTTCGATGTGGAGCGGGAGGTACGGACGAAGATCTGGTGACGGTCCGCGGATCGCGCAGAAGAGAAGAGAACGGTCCGCAGATCGACGCAGATTCCGCAGATCGGGGAGGGGTCTCGGTCTCTGATCTCGGACCTCTGATCTCGGATCTCGGAATCGGAGTCGGAATCGGCATCGGTATCGGTATCGGAGTCCGAGTCGGAATCGGCACCGGCATCGGTCCCGAAGGCGGATCGAGGACGACGACGAGGACGAGGACGAGCACGAGGCGGGGGCGGAACAAAGGCCCGTTGCTTCACCCGAAGCATCCTGCGATAGTCACATCACGCATGTATCGCACGTCGCTCCGCCCACTCCTGTCTCTCGCGCTCCTCGCGATACCCATCGCCCTCGCCCGTCCTGCCGCGCCCGGCGACCCGGACACCGCGACCCACCTCGATCGGCTGCGGTCGGCGCCGCTCTTCGAGGGCCCGACGATCGGGTTTGCCGCGGTGAGCTCGCGGTTTCGGGCGGCGTACGAGGCGCTGCTCGGCGCGAGCGAGGTGGCGCCGTTTCTCGAGCTGGCGCGGGCCCGTGGGGCGGCGGCGCGGGTGTACGGGGTCGAGGGGCTGGTGACGCTCGTCGGACGCTCCGGCGAGGGGAGCGACGCGCTTCGCGGGAGGGCGATCGACGCCATCGTGGCGCTCCTCGAGGACGAGCGGCCGGTCGAGGTGTTCACGAGCTGCCAGCACGGGGACAGCATCGTCGCGGTCGAGGCGTTCGGTGCGCTCGGCCGGATACTGACTCCGGTGGAGCTCGACGCCGTCGCGGCCGGACTTCTGCGGGAGGCCGTGAAGTCGGACGCCACGTCGCTCAGGGCGCATCTCGCCATCGAGCGGGCGCGTCACCGTCCGACGATGGCGTTTCTCGGTTACCTGCTCGAGGAGATCCGCGACCCCGCCGGCGGCGCCGCCCTGCTCGACTCGGCGCCGCCCGACGACGCACGACTGCGCGCGGCGCGTGAGCGGACCGTGCGCGACGCGCTGGCGTCTCGCCCTGAAGAGATCCGACTCGCCGCCGTCGGCGCGGCGCTCGAACTCGGCGCGACGTCGTTTCTCGAGACGCTCCTCGACATGGCGCGCGGTACGGACGAGGTCGCGGAGCGAGCACTGGCCGCGAGCGCGACCGGCGTCGGCGAGCTGCTGGGCAGTCGAGCCGAGGGCGCCACCTTACGAGCACGCGAGGCGCTCGCCATCATCCGTCGCGACCTGCGGGTCGACTCGCCCCGCCCTGACGCCGCGGCGATGGCGCTGGTCACCCTCGCGCGGGCGCTCGACGCGGAGCCGGCCGTCGGTGACGTGTCGACTCGCCGCGAGGTGCTCGACGCGCTCGAGTCCGCTCTCGCGCTGGAGGCGACGTCACAGCCCGACATGGCGCGCGCGCTCGCACGACTCGATCGCGACGGTTCGAGGGCCCTCGCCGTGCTCGAGTCACGACTCGAGACGCTCGACCCGCGCGCCCTCCTCGCGCTCGTCGATGCGGCGGGCGCGCACTTCGCCTCCCGGGCGCGGCTCGAGGATCACCTGCTCGCCGTGCTCCGTGACGAGGGCAGCCACTGGCGCGCTCGGCTCTACGCGGCGCGGGGTCTCGGTGAGCTCCGGTGCGCGCGCGCGGTCCCGCTGCTTGTCGAGCTCGCGGAACGACCGGGGCGGCTGGGTCGCGAGGCGGCGAGAGCGTGTGCGAGGATCACCGACGGTCAGGACGCGTCGCGATCCGCGAAGAACGGCGCGGGCCGGTAGGCGACCGACGCCGGGTCCGGCTTGCGAAACAGGTTCGTCAGACCGAGCACCGTCTCGGAGCCGCCGAGAAAGAGGAAGCCGTCCGGCCGGATCGCCCCGCTCATCTTGGCGTAGATCTGCCGCTTCGTCGGACCGTCGAAGTAGATGAGGACGTTCCTGAGGAGCACGATGTCGAACGTCCCGCCGAGCAGCGCGTAGTCGCCGAGCAGGTTGAAGCGCATGAAGTTCACCTGCTCGCGCACCTCCGGTCGGACGCGCCAGCCGTTGCCGTCCCGCTCGAACCGCTTCACCAGCGTCCTCACGGGGACACCGCGCTGCACGTCGAAGCGAGTGTAATGGCCGCTGCGCGCCACCTTGAGCGCTCTCGCCGAGACGTCGGAAGCGAGGATCTCGACGTCCCACGAATCCAGCCCCGGGAAATGGTCGAGCAGGGTCATCGCGATCGAGTACGGCTCCTGACCCGTGGAGCAGGCCGCGGACCAGATCCGCAGCGACCGCGTCGGCTTTCGCGCGCGGATCAGCTCCGGGATGGCGAACTCGGCGAGCTCCTTGAACGGCGCGTGGTCGCGGAAGAAGCTCGTCTCGTTCGTCGTCATCGCCTCGCAGACCGCGTCGATGATCTCCGGTCGCTCGCTCGACCGCAGCGTCTCGACGAGATCATGAACATCCGCGATGTCGAAGTGCGCCGCGACGGGGGCCAGCCGGCTCTCGATGAGGTACTCCTTGCCGTCGTCGAGGTTGTAGCCGATCTGCTCCTTGAGGATCGACCTCAGGAACCGATAGTCCCGGGCGAGCACGGTGCCACTCATCGCGCCACGGCCCTCCTGACTTCCGCCGCGAGCTCCTCGACCGCCAATACGGCCGCGGCGAGCCCCGACTTGGCGATCGATCCGGGCATGCCCCACACGACACTGCTCTCCCGATCCTGGACCAGCACTCGCGACCCGGCCCGGACGAGCGCCTCCGCGCCGGTCTTGCCGTCGTCGCCCATGCCGGTGAGCACGATCGCGAGGGCCTCGTCCCCGAAGCAGCGAGCGGCCGACTCGAAGAGCGGATCGACGGCCGGCCGGCAGAAGTGAACGGGGGGCTCCCGATCGAGCCGGATCACCTCGCCCTGGGTCTGCCGCTTCACCGTCATGTGGTAGTCGCCGGGCGCGATGGACGCGGTGCCGGGCTCGAGGAGCTGGCCGTCGTGAGCCTCCCGCGTCGGAATCGCCGTGTCGACGTCGAGCCGCTCGGCGAGCTTGCGCGTGAACACCGCCGGCATGTGCTGCACCACGAGAATCGGCACCGGCAGACCCGCGCCGATGAGCTCGAAGAGCCGCGTCAGCGCCGTCGGTCCCCCGGTGCTCGCCCCGATCAGCAGGACGCGTGGCCGTTTCGTCGGCCGTTCCGCGCGAGGTCGCCTCCGGACGGCGGAAGGCGGCTCCGGCGCCGCCGCGGAGCCCCCCCCGAGGACGCGGACCTTCGATTTGAGCTCCTGCGCGATCGAGTCGAGCTCCCTGCCCGAGATCTTCGCCGAGGGCTTGGCGATGTAGTCGGATGCCCCGAGCGACAGCGCGCGGATGGTGGTCTCCGCGCCGCGTGTCGTCAGCGCGCTCGCCATGATGACGCGCACGCCGGGATTCTCGGCGAGGATGCGCGGCAGCGCCGTGAGGCCGTCCATCTCGGGCATGTCGACGTCGAGGAGCACGATGTCGACCGGATGCCGCTCGAGCGCGAGCAGCGCGGTCTTGCCGTTGTCCGCCGAGCCGACGACCTGGATGTCGGGCTCCGGCTCGAGGAGGCGCGTGATCATCCCGCGCACCACGACCGAGTCGTCGACGACGAGCACGCGCACCGGTCGCGTCATCTTGCCACCCCGACCTGCCGAAGCTTCTCGATGACGATATCGGTGGTGAACGGCTTCATGAGGTACTCGTCGGCGCCGAGCGCGATCGCCTCCTCGATCCTCGAGATCGAATCGTCCGACGTGCAGATGATGACGACGACGCCCTGAAGAGACGGGAGCTTGCGGATCTCCCGCAGACACGAGAGTCCGTCCATGCCGGGCATGTCGATGTCGAGGAGGATCGCATCCGGGGCGCCGGCCTTCGCGCAGTGCGCGAGCGCCTCGGCGCCGTCTGTCGCCTCGTCCACCTTGAAGTTCAGCGACGCGAGGATTCGGCGGCTGACCGTCCTCATGATCGGCGAGTCGTCAACGACGAGCACCCTTCGCATGGCGCTTCTCCCGGCGCTCCTGAACGCTCCTCAGAACTCCTGCATCCGCCGAACGAATGAATCGACCGCTCGTTTCAGCTGTGTCGCCTCCTCGACCATCTCCTGCGCGGTCTGCCGGAACTGGTCGGCGATCTGTCCGGAATGCTCCGCCGAGTTCGAGACGGAGCCGATCTTTCGCGACACCTCTCCGGTTCCACGGGACGCGTCGGAGGCGTTTCGGGCGATCTCGTCGATCGCCGCGGACTGCTGCTCGACCGCGGCCGCGATGATGGTCGAGATCTCGTTGATGCTGCCGATCACGTCCGAGACCTTCTGGATCGCCGACACCGCGGTCTCGGTGTCGCCCTGCACTCCCTGGATCTTGCGCGCGATCTCGTCCGTCGCCCTCGAGGTCTGACCGGCGAGCTGCTTGACCTCGTTGGCGACGATCGCGAAGCCCTTGCCGAACTCTCCGGCGCGCGCGGCCTCGATGGTCGCGTTGAGCGCGAGCAGGTTGGTCTGCTCGGCGATCGAGGTGATCACCTCGACGACGGCGCCGATCTCCCGGCTCGAGTTGCCGAGCTGATCCATCAGGGCGACCGCCTGTTTCGACTGCTCGGCCGCCTCGACCGCGACCACCATCGCCTGTTGCAGGCTCTGGGAGATCTCCGCGCTGCTTGCCGACATCTCCTCCGCGGATCCGGCCACCGAGCTGACGTTGCCGCTCGCCTGCTCCGCTGCGGCCGCGACGGCGTGCGCCTGGTGCGAGGTCTCCTCCGCCGCCCTGGCGAGACACTCGCTGCTCGTGTCCATCAGCTCGGCGGCGTCGTGCACGCGATCGACCACCGATTTGACGCCCCTCTCGAACTCGCCGGTGACGCGGACCAGCGGCTGGGTCATCCGCCGCCCGAGGACGAGGCCGAGGACGCAGATGACGAGCAGGGAGAGCGCCGCCGCCTCGAGCAGCGTCGTTCGCATGCCGGGGATGCCGACGGCGTCGAGGACGTCCTCCTCGCCGCACCACACGAGCACGCTCCACCCCATGTCGCGGTCCCGGGATGCGCCACGTGGACGCGTGTATCCAACGACCATGCTCTCGTCGCGGGTGAAGTGCTTCGCTCGGGCGTACCCGGAACGTCCGGCGACGGCGAGGGAGGCCGGCTCGATCCCCTCGTCGGCGAGGTTTCGCCTCGGACCGAGGCTCGTTCCCGCGGCGTGATGGTGCAGGACAACAGCGCCCCGAGGATCGAGGAGCGTGATCTCCGCCGACTCGAGCCCGGTGCGCTCGAGTCCCTCGCGCGCCAGCTCGACGATCTCCTCGATCGGCGAGAGCTCGATTCGATTGCTCCAGTACGCGATCACCTCGCCATCGGCGCGAACCGCGGTGGAGACTCCGATCGCCGGCACCTTGCCGCCGTACACGGCGCTGGCTGCGTCGTCGACCTCGACGGTCTCGACGTGCGTCCAGCTCGAGCGGTCGCTCGCACGACGCGCGTGCGGAAACCGGGAGAGGGCGTGAAACCACGTCGCTCCGCTGAAGTCACGGCGGTAGAGCTCGCCGGTGTCGAGCGGACGTCCCCGCGCGTCGCGAGAGTTGACGGCGATGAGCTTGCCCTCCGTGTCGACGAGCAGCGTCAGAAGACACGAGTCGTGGACGTCGAGGTGGCGATTCATGGCCGCGACGATGGGGTTGCGCTCCCCGGCGCGATCCCACGCCGCGCGATCCTGCACGACGCTGTTCGAGCTGAACGTCAGGACGTCCCGGCGGTGTTCGCGGAGGCTGCGGTCGAGCGCCTCTCCGACGTGGCGCGCGGTGCTCTCGAGGCGCGCGGCGATCATCTCCATGCCGGCGTGGGCCGTGCGGAGCGCGAAGACCGCCACCACCACCATCGGGATCATCCCGAAGAGGATCATGAAGAGCGTCAGCTTGCCCCGCAGCCTGATTGTCGAGACGAGTCCGGTCATGTGTTGTCCCTGCGCGTGCGGCGAGCTCCGCGCCGCGCCGTCACTGTTCCACCACGTCTATCGCCAGCAGCCTGTCGAGCTCGAGAGCGACGAGCAGGCCCCGCTGCAGCTGAAAAACCCCCTCGCAGTACTGCTGCCAGACCTGGTCGATAGTCGCCGGTGGCGGCTCCATCAGATCGGGCCGGACGTCGATGACGTCGCCCACCCGGTCGACCAGAAGACTGACCATCTCCTCGCCGTCGTTGACGACGACGTTCATCCGCCGCGCGGTCGTGTCTCCGTCGAGCGGCGGCAGCGCGAGTCGCACGCGGAGGTCGATCGCCGTGACGATCTGGCCGCGCAGGTTGATGAACCCGGCGATCTCGGGCGGCAGGAGGGGGATGCTCGCGATCGGTCGAGACGTCAACACCTCCTGGACCCGCCCGACCCGGACCCCGAGAAGCTCGCGGTCGATGCGGAACGTCACGAACCGCCAGGTCTCGCCCTCGGGCGTCCCGCCCGCGCCCCCGGTGTGGTCGCCGGTGGTCTCGGGTCCGCGCTTCGCTTCGTCGAGTGTGGCGCTCATCCGGTCTTGCCCGCGAGGGCCTCCTGCGTCTGCTTCGAGACGTTCTCGATGGCGTCGAGGACTGCGTCCATGTCGAGCTTCGGGATGCATAGCAGGAACCCGGCCTCGAGCGCCTGCGAGACATCGTGTGGGCTGGTCCGCGAGGTCAGCGCGATCAGCGGCTGTCCGGCGAGCTCGGGCCGGCGCCGCACCTCGCGGGCGAGCTCGAGACCGTCCATGTTCGGCATCTCGATGTCGCAGAGGATGACGTCGGGCCGCCCGCCCTTGCCGAGCACCTCGAGGGCCTCGATCCCGTCGCGCGCGGCCGAGACCTCGTGTCCGGCGCCGCGCAGCAGGGGCGCGAGCATGTTCCGGAAGAAGTCGGAGTCGTCGACGACCAGGACCCGGCTCCCGCGTGACCTCGGCGTGCTCGAGCTGAACCAGTCGTCGCCGCCCTTCTTCAGGTAGTGATGCAGGTCGAGGATCTCCGTCACCCGGTCCTTGATGACGGCGGAGCCGATGACGCCGGTCTTCCTGCCGAACGTCTCGATCGAGATGGTCTCTTCCGCGATGTCGTTGATCTGCTCCACCATCAGCCCGATCGAGCGGCTGCCGTCACGGAAGACGATCACCGGCTGCGGGTCGAGCTTTCCCACGGCGAGCTCGTCGTCCACCGGGACGAGCGGGAGGAGACTGCCGCGGTATTGAATGAGATATCCGCCGGAGGCGCGCTCGATCTTTTTGGCCGGGATCTCCTCGAGCCTCGTGACCAGCGACAGCGGGATCGCCTGCACCGTCTTGCCGCCCGACCGGAAGAGGAGGAGACGCACTCTCTCCGCCACGGAGCGGCGCGCGAGCTCGTCCCCGGCCTGCTGCTCGTCGTGCCGGTCGATCTCGAGCCTGGCGAGGATTCCGGCGCGCGCGGCCAGGCCGGCGGCGTCGAGGATCATGATGACGCTCCCGTCGCCGAGGATCGTCGTGCCTGCGTAGACCCGGAGGCGTCCGGCGAATCGTCCGAGCGGCTTGACGACGATCTCCTCGGTGTCGTGGACGTCGTCGACGACGAGCCCGAACTGCTTCTTGTCGACCTGGATGACGATGACGTACCGCTCCCCGGAGTCCGATGAGCGCTCGAGTCCGAGGATGCGCCCGAGCTGGACGAGCGAGAGCAGCCGCCCGCGCAGCCGGAGCGCCTCGGCGCCGTTGACGACCTCGATCAGGTGGCGGTTGTCGTCGGAGACCCGCACGAGCTCCACCACCCCCACCTGCGGGATCGCGAACCGGCGACCGCCGCCGCTGACGATCAGCGCCGAGATGATCGCCAGCGTCAGCGGGATCTTGATGTAGACGGTGGTGCCCTCACCGGCGCGCGTGCGCAACCGGATGGTGCCCCCGATCGACTGGATCTTGGAACGCACGACGTCCATGCCGACGCCCCGTCCCGAGACGCTGGTGACCTGGTCGGCCGTGGAGAAACCCGGCTCGAAGATCATGTTGAGGACTTCGTCTTCCGGGAGCGACGACGCCTTCGTCGCGTCGATGAGCCCGCGCTCGATCGCCTTGGCGCGCACGCGCTCGATGTCGATGCCGGCGCCGTCGTCGATGATCTCGACGATGATCGAGCCGCCCTGCTGGCGCGCGCGCAGCGTGATGGTTCCCTCGTCCGACTTGCCGTGGGCGCGACGCGCCTCGATCGATTCGATCCCGTGGTCGGCGCTGTTCCGCACCATGTGCATGAAGGGATCCTCGATGGCGTCGAGCACCTGCCGGTCGAGCTCCGTGTCGGCGCCGACCATCTTCAGGTTGATCTTCTTGCCGCTCCCCGCCGTGAGGTTCCGCAAGATGCGCGGGATCTTCTTCCATGCGCTGCCGATGTCGCGCATGCGCGTCTGCATCACCGCTTCCTGGAGCTCCGTGGTGACGCGACCGAGCTCGGCGACCGAGGATCCGTATCGGGCTCCCTCGTCGCTCTGGGTGAGTTGCGCGAGCTGGTTACGGACGAGCACCAGCTCGCCGACGCGGTTCATCAGCCGGTCGAGCACCGAGACCGAGACGCGCAGCGACTGGTTCGCGACCGGGACGCCCGTCGGTTCCTGCGGTTGTTTCGCCGGTTCTGCCGGAGTCGCGGCGTCTCGCGAGGCCGCTTGCGCCTCCGCACCCTCGGCCGCGGCGCTCGCGTCACGGGACGACTCGACAGGCGTCATCTCGCCGTCTGCGTCGGAGCCCCTGGGGACGGCGTCTGGAAGACCGGCCTCCGCCAGCGCGTCGTCGAGGTCGACGATGATGTCGGCCTCGGCGAGCCCGTGCGCCGCGACCGCCTCGCGCAGCGCCGCGATCACCGCGGAGTCGTCACCCTCCGGCTCGCGTCCCTCGGTCTCGAGGTCCCGCAAGATCGACTTGATCGTGTCGACGGCGTCGAGCACCGGCCCGATGGTGCCCGCGGTCACCGGCAGCTGCCCGTCACGCATCTTGCCGAGGACGTCCTCCGCCGCGTGCGAGACACTCTCCATGCGCGTCAGCCCGAGGAAACCGCACGACCCCTTCACCGTGTGGATGGTCCGGAAGATGCTCTTGAGGACCTCGAGGTTGTCGGGCTCGAGCTCGAGCTGGACCACCTCCAGGTCGAGACGCTCGAGGTTCTCGTTACTCTCGACCAGGAACTCGTTGAGGATGTCGTCCACTGCCTCGACGCCGTCTCGCACACACCGAAGAGGAAGGCCGTGGTGTGAAAGTGAAGTCACCCCGCGCCCAGCTCACGGGGCAGTCCCTCTTCGATGGTCGGCTGCGCTCGCGCCGGAGCTGAACAGCGCGGCGAACACCTTCCGGAAAACGGGGCGCCCTGCGCTCCTGTTCCCGGGCCCGGACCCGGACCCGGTCCCGGGCTCGGTCCCGAGAGCTCGCGGCGTCGAGTTCGCGGTCGGCGTCGGGTTGCCCCTGCTTTGCCGTCAGAGTCTCGCCAGCGGAGTCGAGCAGCTCAATCGGGCACGGGAACGGGCACGGGAACGGGGACGGGGCGGGATGCAGATCTGGTCACCCCGAAGACAGCACCCGATCCAGGATCGCCTCCGGGTCGTCGAGTCCCGTCTCGTCCTGGATCTCGCGGCAGCGTTCGAGGATGCGGCCGATCTCCGGGCCCGGCTGGAAGCCGCGGGCGAGGACGTGGCGGCCCATGACGACGTCGCGCTCCGGCTCCTTCTCGACCTCGAGTTGCCGTGCGGTCTCGAGGAACTCGTCGCCGGCCGGGAACTCGCGGGCGAGGGCGTCGGAGGTGGCGCGGCCGAAGTGGTCGGCGCGGGCGACGCGCTCGAGGTCGGCGAGCGACAGACCGACGGCGCCGAGCTTCCGGGCGAGGCGCCGGTAACCCTTCGCGGTGGTCTTCTGGGCGACGAAGTGCGCCGGTGCGAGGTGGTAGCGCACGAGCACGCTCACGCCCTCGATCAGGTCGTTCGGGGCGCGCAGGCGCTCGAGCAGGCCGCGGGCGATCGGCTCGCCCTCCGGCTCGTGGTTGGGCGAGCGGATGCGGCCGTCCTCGCCGCGCTCGGTGGTGGTCGCCTTGCCGAGATCGTGGCAGAGCGCGCCCCAGAGGAGCACGAGGTCCGCCTCCTTCTCGCCGGTGCGCAGTCTGGCGGCCTCGTCGAGCACCATCAGCGTGTGGGTCCACACCGAGCCCTCCGGGTGCCACTCCGGGTCCTGCGGCACGCCGACGAGCGCCGCGAGCTCCGGAAAGAAACGGAGCAGCGCGGTGCGCTCGAGGAAGCGGAATCCGAGCGACGGGGCGGGCGCCAGGAGGAGGAGCTTGTCGAGCTCGCCGCGCACCCGCTCCGGCGCGAGCTCCGAGAGGTCCAGCGCGGCGCAGAGCCGCACGAGCTCCTCGTCCGGCTCCGCCTCGAAGCGTCCGTGGAACTGCGCCACGCGCAGGGCGCGCAGCGGATCCTCGGGGAAGGTCGTCGGATCGGTCGCGCGCAGCACGCCGGCCTGCATGTCGCCGAGACCGTCGTACGGATCGAGCAGCTCGCCGCTGAGCGGGTCGAGGCCGATGCTGTTGATCGTCAAGTCTCGTCGTCGCGCCGCCTCGGCGAACGTCATCGACGGGTCGAACTCGATGCGAAAACCGGTGTGCCCCTTGCCGATCTTGTTGTCGCGCCGGGGCACGGAGAAGTCGATGTCGTGGCCCTTGACCCGCAGCACTCCGAAGGCGCGCCCGACGGCGATCACCTCGCCGAAGCCGGCGAGCAGCCGCTCGAGCTCGGGAACGGTCAGGCCGAACACCTCGAGATCGTGGTCCTTCGAGGGGTCGCCGCGGACGAGGTCGCGGACACACCCGCCGACGAGGAGCGCCCGGCCGCCCGCGCCGGCGACCACCCGCGCGAACTCGAGGACGTCTTCCGGAAGTCCGGTCACCGGAATCCTCGTGGGCGGATGGTCGGGGGCCATTGAAGAACGCGGCTCGGGCACAGAAGCGAGAAAAGGCTGATTCAGCGTCACCGGCGACTTATAGTAACACGCCGATGAAGATTTCTCCGCGCAGAGCGCTTCTTCTCGCCGGCGGCGTCGTGCTGCTGGCCGTCATCATCGGCGCGTCGCTGATCTACTCGATGCTGCGACCGGCCGAGCTGCGGGAACGCGTCGCGACCTTGCTCGCGCGGTCCTTCCCGCCCGAGCGCTTCGCCGTCGAGCTCGAGTCGGCGAGGTACACGCTCTCCGGTGGCCTCCTGCTGCGCGATATCGCGGTCGCCACGACGGGCTCGGGCGGCCGCGAGCTCCTGCGCATAGACCAGGTGCGCATCAAGCCGGACACGGACGCGCTCCTGCGCGGATCGATCGAGCCCCGGTCGGTCGTCGCGAGCGGCATGTCGGTGCTCGTCGCCCGGGGCGCCGATGGCGTCTGGGCCCACGCGGCGCTGCTCGAGAGCCGCCAGGGAGACCCGGCCGCCGCCGCGCCCCGATCCTTCCCGCGCATCGAGATCGAGGACTGCGCCGTGAGCTTCATCGACGAGCTCCCCTCGGCCTCGCAGCCGGTGTCCTTCCGCTTCGAGGACGTCTCCGCGACCGTGACGTCGGCGCCGGAGAACGGAGGGGCGGCGGGGATGCTCCACTTCACCGTCGAGGGACGCGGCGGTGTGGTGCAGCGCTACGCGCTGTCGGGAACCTGGGACCCGACGAGCGGCGGCGTGCGCGTCGAGCGAATCGCCGCCCGCGCCGACGTCAACGACGTCGCCGGCGACCGGCTGCCGGCGTTCCTGTCGGAGTTCCTGGCCGGCGCCCGCATCGGCGGCAAGCTCGACGTGCTCGGAAGCCTCGCGCTGACGCCCGGCGGGGCGCTCGAGAAGCTCGATCTGATCGTCACCGCCGCGGAGGGACGTGGCGTGCTGCCGACCGGTTTCGAGGTCGAGTCGGTCAGCGGCGTGGTGCGATGCTCGACGGACTCCGTCGTCATCGAGTGGATCCGTGGCCTCTCGTCGGCGGGCAGCTTCAGCATCGATGGCCGGATCGGGATCCGCAGCGCGACCGACGGCGGACCGGGCGTTCCGGCGGTGACGGCCGTCGACCTCTCGGCCCGCTTCCCCCGCGCCATCATCGACGACGGGCTGAAATCGAAGCTCCCGGCGGCCGTGCGAGAGGAGCTCGACCGTCACGCGCTCGAGGGGACCGCCGGCCTGAGCGTCTCGGTGAAGACCGACACCTGGCCGCCGGCGCTCGAGAGCGTGTCGGCCGAGCTCCTGCCGATCGCGTTGCGCGGCGCGTACGAGTTCTTTCCGTACCCGATCGAGGCCTTCGGCGGCGCGCTGACGCTGCGCGACGGGGAGATCCGACTCGATCCACCGCTTCGCGGCCGGGTCGGCACCGGCTCGCTCTCCGCCGAGGGAGGACTGCGGCTCGAGGTCGTCGAGGGCGGCCGGGGAGGGGCGGGCGAAAGCGTGAGCGAGGACGAGGACGACTCCGAACTCGGCGGTCGTGTGCGCGTGCGGGACGGGAAGATCGTCATCGGGATCCACGACGTCACCACGACGCCGGTGCTCGCCGCGGCGATTCCCTCGCAGGCCCGACCCGTTTACGAGAGCCTCGACCCCGTCGGCCGCAGCAATGCCGAGGTCACCATCACGTGGATCCCGTCGCGCCGGCTGCCGCTGACGACCATCGCCGTCCGGCCCGAGGGGGTCAAGATCCGGCACGACGCGTTCCCCGTCACGTTCGGCCGGGTGCGCGGAGAGCTGCTGATCGACATCGACGGCCGGACGGCCGTGGTCGACCTCACGGGACGCCAGCACCAGTGCGAGGTGAAGGCGACCGGCACCTTCCGGTTCGACCAGGACGACAACGGATTCGACCTCACCGTGTCGGCCGAGTCGGTCTCGCTCGATGCGGCGATCCTCGACGCGATCCCCGAACGGGTGCGCGCGCAGCTCGAGGAGAACCGCGTGTCGGGCGAGTCGAGCGTCGAGGTGAAGATCTCGCGCGCGCACGACGCCGCCGACGTCGGCGTCGGCATCGAGCTCGGACTGCGCCGTCTGGTCGTGCAGCCGCCGCAGTCACCGGTCCCGCTGACGCTGGTCGGGGGCCGCGTGCGGATCGACGGAACGAACGTGGACCTCGACGCGGTCCGCGGCGAGGGGCACATCGATTTCACCGTCACCGGCAACGTGCGCGAGGTCGGCGAGGAACTCCGTGCGCACCTCGAGGGGCACGTCGAGAAGGTCGTCAGCGACAACCGCCTTCTCGGGCTATTCCGCGCCGACGCCCGCCCCGGCGTACGCGCCATGAACGTGCGCGGCGTGCACGACTTCCGCTTCCTGACGGATTTCGTGCTGCGCGCGCCGGAGGGGACACCGCGCACGTTCACGTATCAGATCCTCGATCTCCGATCGGAGAACCTCGGCATGGACGTCGGCGTGCGCCTCAGCGACGTCACGCTCGACGGCGAGCTGCGCGGCGGCGGTGTGCTCGGAGAGACGCACTGGGTCGAGGGCGCGGCGCAGATTCGCACGGCGAGCTTCAACCGCCTGCGGTTCTCCGAGGCGCGACTCCACCTGCTGTACGGCCGGGAGCACCCCGCGGTGACCGCGGGTCGGAGCGGAGCACGGCTCGCCGGCTCGAGCTTTCTCGTCGACGAGGGTTTCACGAGCCGCCTTCGGAGCGACGTGCTGCCGAACACGCTGCAGATCCTCGTCGACCCGGCGGACCTCTACGGCGGGAGCGTCGTCGGTTTCTTCTTCGTCAACCTGGCGCAGCCCGGCGAGTTCCGCGGGCAGTTCACCGCGACCGACGTGGACATCCAGAAGGCCTCGCGCGGCATCCACGCCGACGAATCGATCACCACCACCGGGACGGGAAACGGCGAGGTGCGATTCAGCGGTCGCACGGGCGACGTGCGGAGCATCGTCGGCGCCGGGTGGATCGAGGTGGCTGGCGCGAGCTTCGCCGATCTGCCCGTGGTCTCATCCGCGGTCGAGAAGCTGGCGCCGAGGGCCAGGAGAGACGTCGGATTCCGCGCGTTGCGAGCGGACTTCGCCATCCACGACGGGTATTTCCACACCGACGAGTCTCTCGTCCTCAAGGGCTCCATCCTCAACCTGCGCGGCCGCGGGACGATGGACTTTCACGGCGGCCTCAACCTGAGCTTCGTGCCCGAGGTCGTCGACTTCGCCATCCCCTTCGTCGACGAGGCCAAGAAGCAGATCGCGGAGGTCGTGGTCACGGGCACGCTCGAGAGGCCGCGGGCGGAGCTCCAGGTGCTGCGCGTGCCGCTGCTGCTGCGGTGACCGGCCTCGCCGCGGATCAGCCGACCCGCGATCTGAAGAACTCGGTCGTCTGTCGCAGACCCTCCGCGAGGTCGATCTGCGGGCTCCAGCCGAGCTCGGCGCGCGCGCGCGCCGGGTCGAGCGCCGAACGGCGGACGTCTCCGGGACGCGGCGGACCGTACTCTGCCTGCACGCTCGCCCCGGTCGTCTCGCGGAGCAGCGCGAAGAGGCGGTTGACCGTGGTCTCCCTCGCCGTGCCGATGTTGAAGATCGGATCGGGGTGCCCGCCGAGGTCCGCCTCGAGCGCTGCGAGGTTCGCGCGCGCGACGTCGGTGACGAAGACGTAGTCCCGCGTCAGCTCGCCATCGTCGAATATCGTCGGCGCGCTGCCGCCGAGCAGGCGCTCGAGGAAGATGGCGACGACACCCGCCTCGCCGTGCGGGTCCTGTCGCGGTCCGTAGACGTTCGAGTACCGCAGCGCGGCCCACTCGAGGCCGTTCGCCGCGCCCGCCGACCGCAGGTAGTGCTCGACGGTGTGCTTCGAGATGCCGTACGGCGACACCGGCAGCGGCCGCTGCTCCTCGCGCAGCGGCAGCGTCTCGAGCGGACCGTACGCCGCGCTCGACGACGCGTAGATCACCCTCGCGACACCGTGGTCGCGACACGCCTGGATCACCCGGATGGAGCCGAGGATGTTGGTGCGGGCGTCGAGCTCCGGCTCGCGCGTCGACACCGAGACCGACACCTGCGCCGCGTGGTGGAAGACGACCTCCGGCCGGAACTCTCGAAACGCCTCGGCGACGTCACCGGTGATGTCGAGCTCGAAGATCCGCACGTCCTCGACGAGATTCTCGCGCTTGCCGGTGGAGAGATCGTCGAGCACGGCGACCTCGTGTCCGGCGCCGAGAAGCGCCTCGACGATGTGGGATCCGATGAACCCGGCCCCGCCGGTGACGAGACAGCGTTTCGACATGTGCTGCCCTCCCAGGCTCTCTGAATGAGTCAGCGATCCGGGCGCTCTTCCGCTCCCGGTCTCTTTTCCGCCGCCGCGCGCTCGGCGCTCCACCAGCTCCGCCAGCGCGAGAGCTCCTCCCGGCGCTCTCCGGGAGCACCGTCGGCGTGAAACACGAACGACTTGCCGGACAGCACGACGACGGCGCCGTGCGCTGCCTGTCGCAGGGACAGCTCGTCGGCCTCCATGAGATCGAGGAGATCGGTGATCGCGTCGCGATCGTTCACCCTCTGCAGCGCCCAGACGATCCTGATCTTCAGCGGCACGCTCGGGGTCTCGGCGAGCAGGCGGCGAAGCCGGGGCGCCGCATCGAGACGGCGCGCACGCCCGACGCTGACGACCTCGCGCCAGCGGATCGCCCAGTCGCGCACCACCTCGACGTCGTCCGTGTCGAGACCGGCGGTCTTGCGGATCAGCTCGCGCCCGAGCCGCTTGATGCGCTCCGACGGCGAGCGACCGAGCGACAGCGTGAAGAGGACGAGCTCGTCGACATGGTCGGGATCGTAGACTCCGGCCATCTCGCGCGCCAGCTGCATGAGCTCGGGCGTCGGGCGGTAGCGGAGCTTCCTGAAGAACTGGATGACCGGCACCGCGCGATCGACGGAGGGCAGGTAGACGTAGTATCGGTGCGAGAACTCCGGCTTCGAGGTCTCCGCGGGGCCGGTGACGCGGATCGCCGTCCGCTTGACCGCGTCGAGCGCGCTGGCTCTCCTGAGGAAGAGCAACGCGAGCGCGGTGTCGTGCACCGCCCCCGGCGTGCCGGGACGCCCCCAGTTTCCCGACGGCTGCTGCGTCGCCAGCAGCATGTCCGCGCCGACCGGGTACCACGAGCAGAGGCCGAATCTCTCGACCTTGCCGATGTCTCCGACCTTCTCGAGGCTGTAGAGCGCGTACGGGTCGTGGCGCAGATCGGCCGGGCTCTCGAGGAAGCGCGTCAGCCAGCCGTAGCCGTCGCGGATCGCCTTCTCGAGCTTCGTCTTCACGGCGCTGATGCCTCCGCGACGGACGAGCGAGCGGTAGGCCAGCAGGACGGAGGACTGGCCGGCGCTCGTCATCGAGATCGTCGGGAAGTCTTCCCCCTCCTTGATGGTGTAGCCCCAGCCCCGCGCCCGAACCTCCGGCTCCTGCTGATAGAGCATCTCCCCTGGTGAGAGCCGCCGCGTCCGCGACTTCTCCTCGGTCGACTCGACGAATGTCGGCCGCGCGTCGACCGGGTCGCCCTCGGCGCTCTGCACCCGGATGAAGTGCCTGGCGATCTCCTGCCAGACCTCCTTCGGAGAGTGCACGCCGTGCTCCTCCGCGACGCCGAGCGCGAGGATCGCGAACTGCGAGTTCGAGTGATCGTACCGGGCCGTCCTCGGATTCACCGACGGCGGGATGCGCTCGTAGTTCCAGCACCCCTCGCCGCGCACGCGCGCGCGGACCAGCCACGACACGGCGACCTTCATTCGCTTGAGGATCTCCGAGCGGCCGGGCGGTTTCCGTTCCGGCCTCTCCTCCTTCGAGACTCGATCGGGCTCCCCGTGCGGCCGCTCTGCCGGCTCCTGCCCGCTCGGCTCGGCGAAAAACGGCGCGGGCGAGCCGACGACCGCGTCCTCGGCCATCTGATCGAGAATCGCGCCGTACGCCATGACGGCGAGCGACACGGAGTAGACCTTCTCGTGCGTGAAGCTCTCGAGCAGACGCAGTCCGGTCTGCACCGAGGGATGGAGGTACGACACGTCGCTCTTGACGAGCGCGTAGATCTGCAGCGCCGTGTACCCGTCGGGGTACCTGAGATCCGGCGTCCAGCCGTCGAGCGTGCTCACCTGATAGAGAAGGAACTCGACGCCGCGGTCGACGGCGCTGTCCACGGCCTGCTCGAACGCTGCCGAGGGTTGCGCGCCGGCCGGTGAGGCGAGGGCCGCGACCAGCAGCGAGGCAATAGCGGGCGAGGCCACGGCGAGCGCGACGGCTGGCGAGCGGCGCACGGCGTGGCGATTGGCCGGAGGACGCATCGACGGGCGGGAGATCGGCTCGTATCGGACCTTCATGCTCGGCTCGAATCGTCAGACGTTCGCGAGGGGACACGAACCTCGGGAAGCCTACCTCCGCTCCCGGAGGTCGTAAAGGAAAATTGAATCACGGCGCGTTTCCTCTCTGTTTGTCTCGACTTGCGCCGGCCGCACGCAGCGCGAGCGATCGAGTCTTGCATCGCGACGTGCGATGTCGGTAAATGCGCTGACGTTGTTTGGCCTTTCGGGCACGGGAACGGGAACGGGAACGGGAACGGGGACGGGGACGGGAGCGGGAACGGGGACGAAAACGAGACGGGGACGGAAGGAGGAGCGTGCCACTCCGGAGCGAGCACGAGTTGCGGTCGCTGGCCCTCGATCACGGCCAGGAGCACGTCTTCGAGTTCTGGGGGGAGCTCGACGCGGCCGGGCGGCAGCGCCTGCTCGAGCAGCTCGAGGAGATCGACTTCGCGCTCATCGGCAGGCTGGCCGATGAGCATCTCTCGGACGAGGGCGCCTCGCCGGTCGATCTCGACGGCATCGAGCCGGCGCCCGCGTTCGGCCTGCCGACGACCCCGGACGAGAGGTCAGCGGACGCGGCGGCGCGCGAGCTCGGCGTCGAGCTCATCGCGGCCGGCAAGGTCGCGGCGCTCATCGTCGCCGGCGGTCAGGGCTCGCGGCTCGGATTCGAGGGACCGAAGGGAATCTTTCCGATCGGACCGGTGAGCGACCGCACGCTCTTCCGGATCCTCGCGGAGAAGATCCTGGCCACCGCCCGGCGTCACGGCACGCAGATCCCTCTCTTCGTCATGGTCAGCGAGACGAACCATGACGACACGCGGCGATACTTCGAGCGCGAGCGGTTCTTCGACCTCGGCGAGGAGAACGTCCGGTTCTTCCAGCAGGAGATGCTGCCGGCGATCGACGGCGGGGGGAAGTTCCTGCTCGCCGAGCCCGGCCGCGTCGCGACGAGCCCGAACGGCCACGGCGGATCGCTGAAGGCGCTGCACGACTCGGGCTGCCTCGCGGAAGTGCGCCGCCGCGGGATCGAGCTGATCTCGTACGTGCAGGTCGACAACCCGATGGTGTCGGTGTGCGACCCGCGCTTCCTCGGTCACCACGCGCGCGCCGGCGCAGAGATGTCGACGAAGGTGCTGCGCAAGCGCGATCCGGGGGAGAAGGTCGGGGTGCTGTGCTCGCGCGACGGGAGGGCCCTGGTCGTGGAGTACAGCGACCTCCCCGACGACCTCGCGCGGGCGACGCTCCCGGACGGCTCGCTGAAGTTCTGGGCCGGCTCGATCGGCGTCCACGTCTTCTCGGTGGCGTTCGTCGAGCGACTGAACGAGGGCGGTTTCCACCTGCCCTACCACGTCGCCCGAAAGGCGGTGCCGCACGTCCCGACCTCGGGGGCCTCGCGGGGCGAGCTCGTGCGGCCGGCCGAGCCGAACGCCATCAAGCTCGAGACCTTCGTCTTCGACGCGCTGCTGCACGCCAGCGAGACGGTCTCCCTGGAGGTCCACCGCGAGGAGGAGTTCAGTCCGGTCAAGAACGCGGCGGGTCGCGACTCGCCCGAGCAGTGCCGCCGCGACATGACCACGCTCGCGCTGTCGTGGCTCGAGTCCTGCGGGGCGCGGATCGAGCGCGCCGGCGACGGGTCGTTCGACGGCTTCGTCGAGATCAGCCCGCTGACGGCCCTCGACGCCGAGGAGTTGAAGCGCGTCGTCAAGGCGGGGACGGTGGTGCGCGGCGGCTACCGGATCTGACCGGCGTTCCCGGTCTTCACGACCGGATCACGAGCGCGTGCGCGCGAGCATCCGCATGAACTCGCGCAGGAACGGCGCGTTGTCGTGCCAGGTGCGGGCGGTGACGAGGCTGCCGTCGACGACGACCGGCTCGTCGACGTAGGTCGCGCCGCCCTGGGTCGCGTCGAGCGCGCACTTGGCGACCGTCGTCACCCGACGACCGCGTATACAATCGGCGGCGGTGAGGATCTCGATCCCGTGACAGACCGAGGCCACCGGCTTCTCGGCCTCGAAGAAGTGACGCGTGATGCGCAGCAGGTCCTCATCGTAGCGCAGGTACTCCGGCGCACGGCCCCCCGAGACGAAGAGGCCGACGTAGTCCGTCGGGTCGACGTCCCGGAAGGCGACGGTCGCCTCGAGGTGATACCCGGGAGTCTCCTGCGTGATGTCCCAGCCGGGCGGGATCTCGTGCTGCACGAGATGGTAGGTGCGTGCCTGCGGCCCGGCGACGACCGCCTCGAACCCGTCCTCGGGAAGCCGGAAGAACGGGTACATGGTGTCGAGCACCTCGGAGGCATCCCCGATCGGCATCAACACCCTGGAAGACATGGCGCCTCCGCGCTGCACGAGAAGACACCGCGTCCGCTCCCGGCCGTGCGGGCGCGGACGCGGTGCCCGGATCACGCGATCACCGATGGATCACGCGAGGAAGTTCAAGTACCTGTAGTCGCTCGGCCGCTGGCGGGCGAGCGAGGAGTAGCCCGGGATGATCGAGTCGAGCAGCGCCGGGTCGTCGCCGAAGTGCTGGGTGAAGATCTCGGCGAACACCGCGCGGAAGTCGGTCCGCCGGCGGACGTATCGGTCGCGCTCGCTGAACATGTCGCCGCTGCGCCACGTGGTCGCGTCGCAGTTGTAGACGCCTCCCTTGACGCCGCCACCGGCGACGAAGACGACACAGGCGTACGCGTGGTCGGTCCCGAGGCTGCCGTTCTCCTTCGACGTGCGCCCGAACTCGGTCATCGTCACAATGACGAGCTCGTCCCACATCGACTGGAGGTCGCGATAGAGCGCCCGGTACCCCTCGGCGACGTTCTGGAGCAGGTTGCCGTGATTCCCGTAGATCTGACCCTGCCTGGTATGCGTGTCCCAGCCGCCGATGTTGACGCCGAGGATCTGCACCGGCGTGCGCTTCATCAGCATGGCGACGGTCTCGAGCTTCTCGCCGAAGCTGCCACCCGGATACACCGCGCCGTTCTCGGGCGTGTAGGCGCCCTGCTGCACGGCCGACTGGACGATGCTCATACTGTCGGCGAGCGCGAGCCCGGTGTCGTACACCTTGCCGCGGAAGGGCTTGCCGGCCTCGCGCGGGCCGCCGTAGAGGCCCAGCAGCCCCCGACCGTCGCCGCCTCGCGGCGTCGAGGGCAGGCGGCCGAGGTACTTCCGGACGCGGGACGCGGAGCCCCGGAACGTGTACTTCGACGGATCCCGCAGCGCCGGAATCGGCTCCGGACCCGAGAGCGCGACCATCTGCGATCCGGAGATCGCCGCCGCCGCGAAACGGTTCTCGTTGAGATCGATGGTCTCCGCGACCTTGCGGTAGATCATCCCCTCGCCGTTGTACGGCTGCCCCGGCGTGCCGTTCTCCCAGTACTGCTGGCTGTCGAAGTGCGACTGCGACTGGCCCGAGTAACCGATCCGGTGGAGGATCGCGAGGTTCCCCGGACCGTCGACGCCGTTGAGCGCCGAGTTGTTATAGATCTCCATGATGGGGTCCATCATGGGGTGCAGCTGAGCGAAGCCGTTGCCGAGATCGATCGACTGCGCCTCGGGAATGAAGAGGGTCGGACGGTTGCTCGTGTTGTACTGGGCATCGCCGCGCGGGATCACGGTGTTGACGCCGTCGTTCCCGCCGCGCTGGAAGATGAAGATCATCTTCTTCTTGCCGTCGCCGGGCTGCGCGATCAGCCGCCGCTTGAAGATGGTCGGACTGAAGAGATTGAGCCCGAGGGCCGCCGACGTCACGCAGCCCGCCTTGAAGAAGTCCCGTCGATTGAGAATCATGTTCGTCACCTGTTCACCGAGTTTTCTTGGGTTCCCGAGCACGTCACGCGGCGCCCCCCCTACTGGAACCGCCACTGCGGCATGCTCAGCATCAGAGCGACGAGCTCCTCGACGCGACTGGTGAAATCAGATCTGGTTGAGCTCAGCGGCAACGGCGTGCCGCTGGTGCTGGTGCTGACGTAATCGATCAGGATCTGCCGGTTCGCCTCCGGAACGGCGCCCGGGAACATGATCGAGATGAGATCATCGACGATGTCGTCCGCCGTCGACAGGCCCGAGACGAACTGCCTGGCGTTAAACCGGTACGCCGCCTCGGCGTTCGTCGCCAGCTTGTGCTGGAAGTTGAAGGCCTCGAGGAACGAGTTGGTGCTCGCGAAGGCGGCGCCGTTCTCGCTCCAGCCGTCCGGGTCGTCTCGCGTGAAGAAGTGCATGCCGATCTCGTCGGTGATCTCCGGCAGGTCGGCGCCGGTCGCGAGACCGTCGAGGACGCGGATGCTGCTGTTGACGACCTCGATCGGCGTCTTCACCTTGCTGCGGCGAGCGAGGTCGCTCCAGAAGGCGCTCTCGCGGTTCTGCGGGTCGAGGATGACTCGCATCACCGCGTCGATGCTGCCGCCGGTGTCGGACCACGCGTCGATGCTGTCGGCGAGCAGCTCGCGCAGCTCGATCGGCACCGATTGCGGCGAGTGCTTGAAGGCGTTCAGCGTGATCTGGTCCGAGACGAACCGCTGGATCAGCTTGATGCAGATGAACTCCTTGGTGGACGGGTGGTTCGCCATCGCATCGAGCACCTGGATCGCGTCGTTGACGCCCGCCGCGCCCGTCCGCGACGGAATCGAGATCTGCCACGGCGTGCCCTGGTGGAGGACCTTCGAGCCGGTGTCGTGCTCGCTGGCCTCGAACCGGAACGTCCAGACGGCGTTCGGATCGCCGTTCTCGACGCTGCCGGGCAGGATCTCGCGGTCGAGCAGCCGCGGCAGGATCGAGAGGTCCGAGCTGCCGATGTTCGTGTTGTGGACCTGGATGGCGAGGACGTTCTTCGCCGGCGCGGGGTTGAGCAGCCTCCGGAACCCGTTGAGGTTCTTGTCGAAGCTGTCCTCGTCGCGCTCGTGAGCCTCCGACGTGAAATCGTACGCCGGAATCTGGCCGTCGGCGTCGTCCATCGACTCCGAGCGGCCGATCTCCTGGCCGTTCACGTAGACCACGATGCCGTCGTCGTAGATCGCCGTGAAGATCAGGTTCTCCACGCTCATCGGGTCGTCGAGGGTGAACTCCCGGCGAAGGTAGACCGAGACGTAGTTGTTGCGCATGTCGTTGAGCACGGTGCGGTCGTCGCCGTCGCCGTACCCGATGCCGGTGGCGCCGTTGAGCCAGCCGCTGTCGTCGTAGTCGACCTGCGTCCAGGCCGTCGTCGGCGCGCCGGTGGCGTCCGGGGTCGGCTCCCGCGTTCCCTTGAAGTACTTCCAGCCCGACCCGAGACCGACGATCTCGGTGTCGCGGAACTGCACGCCGCACGTCGCCGGCGGGTTGCGGGCCGAGTCGGGGAACGCCAGCGCGTTCTCCGGATCGACCTTGCAGACGAACCATCCGGTGAACGCGCGCGCGAGCACCTCGATATCGCGCTGCGTGTACCGGTTGTCGACTCCGAACGCGAACAGCTCGTACGCCTCGCGAGAGTAGTTCTCGTTCGGCTCGCGCTTGAAGTTGAGCACGTTGTCGAGGTAGACGAGCATCGACGGGCTGGTCGCGCTGTAGAGCAGCAGGTCACCGAAGTTCCCCAGCGCGTTCTCGTAGAAGAACTCGTACTCGAGGTACTCGACCTGGGCCGCCTCGGCGCGAGCCTGCGCCTCGCCCATCGCGTCGTTCGCGTCGGAGTTCTTGAGCTCGCCGAAGTACTCGACCAGCTTGTCGTAGTCCGTCGTGAAGTGGTTCTCCCAGAACTCCCCGAGCACCGCCTGGAGCTGCTTTCGCGAGTAGATCCCGCGCACGTGCAGCAGTTGCTGCAGCTCGTCGATCCCCTTGATCACGCGCACCGGATCGCCGGGCAGGATCTCCCGGCTGACGAGTTCCGGGATCATCGAGAGGTCGGAGCTGTCGAGATCCCGGTTGTGCACCTGGATTGCCAGGGTGTTGGTGCCGTCGACGAGCAGACTCTTGCGAGCGGTGACGTCGAAATCCTCGGCGCCCGTGGCATCGTGAGACGCCGCGGTCTGGTTGTACCGCGGCGGGTTGCCACTGATGCCCTCGCGGACGATCATCGTCCCGTTCAGGTAGGCGGCGAAGCCATCGTCGTAGTTCACCCGCAGGACGAGCCTGTCGACCGCGGACACGTCGGGCACCTCGAACGTCGTCGTCATGTACACGCTGAGGTAGTTGCCGCGCATGTCGTTGAGGATGGTGACGTCGTCCCCGTCGCCGTAGCCGATGCCGGTGACGCCGATCTGCCACTCCGGCTCCGTCGGCACGAAGCCCGGATTCTTCCAGGTGGCCGGCGGCTCGGAGGTTCCCTTGCGATAGTGCCAGACCGAGCCGGCCGGCAGGAGCACGGTGTCCTTCGCGGGCAGTCGCTCGGTGAAGAGCGCGTTCTCTCGCGTCCGCAGGACGGTGTTGTCGGACTCGTCGATCGACGCGGGCGAGAGCTGCTCCTCGATGTACTCCGCTATGCCGATCGCCTCGACGTAGTCGATGGTGTCGCGATTCGGTCCGTAGCCGGCGCGGTTGAGGAGGTGCACGACGTCCTCCCGCGCGGTGGGCGTGCTCGGCCCCTGCGGACAGAGGTCGAACGCCTCGCAACCGAGGTCGTCGGGTGTCGGGTCCGCTCCGCAGACGCGGTACGGCGCCGTCGGCGCCGCGCCCTCGCGGAAGAGGAATTCGAAGATGGCGGTTGCGTCGGTGACTTCGAGGCGGCCGTTGTCGTCCGTGTCGGCTGCGTCGCGGCACGAGATCCCGACTCGTCCGGTGAACAGGGCGAGCAGGATCCGGACGCCGTCGCTGAGGTCTACAATCCCGTCGGCGTTGGCATCGGCCCGACGGAAGTTGAGATCCGTCTCCTGGGCGGCCGCGCTCCCCTGCGCGACGCCGAGGAGAAGCACGAGCGCGCCCGACCACGCGATGACGCTCCGTTTACCCATCGTGGCTGTCCTCCGTGATGATTCCTGCCGGCCCGTGGCGTGAGGTGCGGCCGGCTCTGACCTGATTCGACCCGAGATCGACGCTGATCGATCAAAGGTAATCGATCAACGGCAATCGAGGTACCCTGGCCGATCGACCCTCACGTTCCCTCCGGCGCGTCGCGAAAACACGCCCAAAAAGCCGTTTCATTGTAAGAATCGCGAGGTCCGAAGCAATCTATTTCTGATCCCGTCGGGATCACGCAACGTCTTTCTTTACAGAAGCTTGACGAGTTCGACGGGGTCTCCGGAGGGCGTCAGCGCCGCTCCCCGCCCGCGCCGAGGCGGTCGAGGAGGGCCCGGCACGTCGACGGGGCGTGGCCGGCGAAGTGGTTGTTCGAGAAGGCGTAGATGTCCAGCACGCCGGCGTCGCGGCCGATGCGCTCGATGACCTCGGCCCAGTCGTCGATGCGGCGCCCGCGGTCGACCACGGTCCTCTCCCACGTCTTCGTCGTCTTCTCGATCTCGTGGCGATCGCCGAGAAGACGAATCAGGGCGAAATCGGCGGTGACCATCCCCATGCGGAGCTGGTGCAGCGGGGGCGGCATGTAGGGGTGATCGATCATCACGGCGCCGGCTCGACGCGACTCGAGCAGCGAGAGCAGCTCCCCGGTCACCCACGTCTTGTTGCGGACCTCGACGGCCGCGGGCACGTCGTCGGGGAGGCGCCCGAGCACGGCGCCGAGGCGCTCGAGGAAGTCGGGCAGTTCGAACGTGCCGACGCGGAAGTACGGGAACTGGAAGACGAGCGGACCGAGCCGATCGCCGAGCGGACCGAGCGCCTCGAGGAAGCGCTCGAGGTCGCCGGCGTCATCCCGAAGCACGCGCTCGACGTCGGGCCGGCGGTCGTCGCTGCCGTGCGTGATCGTGCCGGGAACCTTCGGCACGAATCGAAACGTCTCGGGGGTCCGCTCCGCCCACTTCTCGACCGTCTCGCGGCGTGGGATGCCGTAGAAGGTCGAATCGACCTCGACGACCCGGAAACGCTCGGCGTAGATGCCCAGGTAGTCCGAGGCGGCCGTGCCTTCCGGGTAGAACGGTCCGACCCAGTCGCGGTACGACCAGCCGGAGGTCCCGACATGAACGCGCGCGGAGGGCACCGTGGCTCTCGCAGAGCTACTTCGCCGGAGAGGTGGTCTCGACGCTGACGCTCGAGGACGGCACGATCGACGCCTTGAGGATCTTCGACTGCGACCCCGGCGACACCAGGCCGTTCCGCGCCCGGTCCCCCCTGGTGATGGCGTCGACCACGTCCATCCCCTTGACGACATGGCCGAAGACCGTGTACCCGAGGCGGTCGAGGTTGGTCTGCGGCTCGAAGCAGATGTAGAACTGGCTTCCGCTCGAGCGCTTGTCGGGGTTGCCCCTGTCCCCCGTCCTCGCCGCGGCGACCGAACCGCGCAGGTGCGGGAGCTTGATCTCCGCCTCGAGCGTGTACCCCGGCCCCCCCGTGCCGTCGCCCTTCGGGTCGCCTCCCTGCGCCATGAAGCCCTCGATCACGCGGTGGAACGTGAGGTTATCGTAGAAGCCCTCGCGCACCAGCTTCTTGAAGTTCTCCGCGTGCTTCGGCGTGTTCTCCTCGAAGAGGTCGATGACGATCTTGCCGTCGCCCGTGGTGACGTCGGTCTCGAGCACGGCGTACTCGTCGCCAGGGGGCGCCGTCGCCGACGGCTGGCTGGACGCGGACTTCTTGGACTTGGTCTTCATCTCGACCGCCCTCACCTCGGCCTTCTGGATCGTCGTTCGATTCTCCGGCGGCACGATGTCGTTGCTGTCCGGATCGCCGGACGGGATCTTCTCGAGCACGTCGAGCCCCTCGACGACTTTGCCGAACACGGTGTACTCGTTGTCGAACTGCGGGATGTCGGTGAGACAGACGTAGAACTGGCTGCCGAGCGATTTCTTCTCGGGATTGATCTCGTTGACCTCTCGCGCCATGCCGACCGCGCCCCGGACGTGCTTGAGCTTGATCTCCGGCGCGATCGGCTCGCCCTCGCTGCCGGTCCCGTCGCCCTGCGGATTCGGATCACCCGCCTGTACGAAGCCGCTCTCGACGACCCGGTGAAACGCGTTCCCGTTATAGAAGCCGCGCCTGACCAGCGTCTTGAAGTTGGCGACGTGGTTCGGGGCAGCGCTCTCCTCGAGGTCGACGACGACCTGCTTCCCGTTGACGGTGAGGACGACGTGCTCCTCTCTGGACGGCTGCGTGGTCGCCGGCTGGCCGCTCTTCGACGCCTCGAGTCGCTTCTCGACCTTCGCCGCGGTCACGGATCCTGCCGTCGCGGTGGTCTCCGCCGCGATCGTCTTCGCGGACTCATCGAGGGAGTCGGAGCCGGCCGAGGAGCCGGAATCGCCGACGTCGCAGCCGGCGGTTACGAGAAAAAGCATGGCGGTCCCGAGCAGGAACCGCGTGGCGGGGCGGCATGCCGCCGCGCGAAGTTCGGTTACGGAATGCATCGCGAAGTCCCCTTGCTTCGTGGAAACCGTTCGTGATCGTCCGGTGTCGAAACCCTCTATAAATGCTCGCCGGCGCCGAAAATGCAATCTTTGATTTTCCACCGCTCCGGCGTGCTGGAGTAGAATGCCGCGCGGAGGAAACCACCACCCGGGGAGGGCTCATGTCCAGGAAATCACCGGAGCAGAGAGGCGACGAGCGGATCTCGCGCAGGGTCTTCGTGGGTGGCGCGCTCGCGGGCGCGGCGGCGGTCGAGCTGCTCGCCTCGGGCTGCAGGCCGAGGGAATCGACGCCGACCGGACCGGACGACGACCTCGGTCCGATTCCGAAGCGGACCCTCGGCCGCACCGGTGAGCAGGTCACCATCCTGGGCCTCGGCACGGCGTGTATGGGCGAGGGGCCGCAGTCGACCGAGGAGTGCGCGTCGGTCTTCGCGGAGGCGATCGACCGCGGCATCACGTACGTCGACACCGCGAGGATCTACGAGAACGCCGAGGAGGCCCTCGGCCGCGTGCTGCGAACGCGGCGTGACAAGGTCTTCCTCGTCACCAAGTGCATGACCGACACGCGAAAGGACGCGCAGGCGTCCTTCGAGACCTCGCTGCGGAACCTGGGCGTCGATCACGTCGACCTCCTCCACTGTCACTCGACCGGCGACCGCGACATCGACAGGGTGCTCGAGCCGGGAGGCATGTGGGACTACTTCCTCGAGCTCAAGGCCGAGGGCAAGACCCGCTTCCTCGGCATTACCGGGCACAACCGCCCGCACAAGTTCGTCCGCATGCTCGAGACCGACCAGGTCGACAGCATGATGGTCGCGATGAACTTCGTCGACCGGCACACCTACGGATTCGAGGAGAAGGTGCTGCCGGTGGCGCGTCGCCACCGCACCGGAGCGATGGCGATGAAGGTCTTCGGCGGCATCCGCGGCGGCTTCGCGTTCAACCGACAGATCCGCCCCTCGCAGCTCGATCCGGTGCACCTCCAGAACGCGGTGCGGTACTCGCTCTCGCTCGAGGGGGTCACCGGCGTGGTGATCGGCGTCCACAACTCGGAGGAGCTGCGCCAGAACATCCGCCTCGTGCGCAACGCGGCGCCACTCTCGCAAACGGAACGCGAGGCGCTCACCCGCCACGGCCAGGAGCTCGCCCAGGCCTGGGGCCCGCGTTTCGGCCCGGCGAGCTGAGCGGTCGCGTCTTCGGCCTCGGAGACTAGCGGACTCTCTGTCGGATTTCGAGTCCGATGTCCGAGTCCGATACCGATACCGATTCCGATCCCGACTCCGACTCCGATACCGAGTCCGAGATCCGAGTCCGATGACGGAGTCCGAGATCAGAGGTCACGGTCAGAGATCAGACCGGGCCCTTTCCCAATCTGCGTCAATCTGCGTAATCTGCGTAATCTGCGTTCCTCTTCGGGCACGGGCACGGGAACGGGAACGGGAACGGGAACGGGGCTTCACGGGATGTCGAGGACATCCTCCCGGATCTCGAACACCGCGTCCTCCTCCGCGAGCAGGCGGAGCTGGAACGTTCGATCGCGGTTGCGGCCGCGGTCCATCGTCAGCCCGCGGTCGGCGACGATCAGGACGCAGGTCGGCACTGACCAGCGGCTCGAGTTGTTGCCGTAGTAGTGGACGAGCGTCCGGAAGCGGCGTGGCCCGTCCGGCGCCGGCGCCGTCGGGCTCGCGGCGATCTGCGCGCGCTGGTAGAGCTCCGGTCCGTACCCGTCGGTGACGTCGCCCGAGAGGCGACCGCCCGCCCTGGTGGTGAGCTGCTGGTACGAGCACGTCTCTCCCTCGGGCTCGACCACGTGCAGGTCGATGTCGGTGCCGTCGGTGTTCCAGTGCACCGCGAGCTGCAGATCGGTCGGTCCGATCTGCTCCTCGCCCGCGACCGCGGCGACCTCCCGGAGCCGGCGCTCGACGAGCGCTCGCCGGCGGGCGGTCTCGTCGTCCGTGCCCGCGAGGCGGAGCGACGCCTCGAGCAGCAGGCGCGAGTAGCGCACCGCGGCGACGGCGTGGCACGCCTCCTCGTGCCGCGCGAACTCCCGCGCCAGGACGATCTCGTAGTTGCGGGCCGCCTCGGACCACCGGCCGGCGGCGTCCAGCGCCAGCGCCTCCTCGAGGTACGACTGCGGCTCGAACGGGCGCTGGAGACGCACGCGCTCGAAGATCTCGGCCGCCGCGTCGTGGACCCCGAGCGCGAGACAGGCGTAGCCCGCGAAACGCATCGTCTCCGCGCTCGCCGGCATCTGCTCGACGATCGACGAGTAGGCCCGCAGCGCGCCGAGGGTGTCTCCGGAAAGGGCGCGCACGCGCGCGATGGTGTCGAAGACGCGCGCCCCGATCTCGCCGAAGCTCGCCTCGCCACGCGCCCCTCGGTAGGCGAGCTCGGCGGCGATGCGCGGCTCGCCCCCGGCGAGCGGCCGATCGACGAGTGGCTGTCCGGGGAAGCGATCGCGATCGGGGTCGGCGAGCGCGGCGATCGTCCTGACGACGTCCGCCGCGTGCGGCGGGGCCTCATCGAGCGCGATCCCCTGCAGCCGGTCGCGGCGGCGGTCCTCCTCGCGGACACGGACGCTCTGCAGATCCTCGAGGTCGACGAGCTCGTCCTCGACGCGGAACTCCTCGTAGTCCTGCTGGCTCTCGAGGACGAGGAAGCTCGCGACGCGGTTGGCGAGCTCGAACCGCTGCGAGAGCGCGGTGATCATGCGGTCGAGGCGATCGTCATCGAGCGCGAGGAGCGACGCGGTGTAGAGCTCGGCCCACGCCCGCGCGGCCAGCGGAGACGATCCGCCGCACGCGAGCGGGATCCGCCAGGCGAGCGGCTCGCCGTCGATGCTCGCCCGCACGACGACCTCGGCGGCGGAGCCGGCGTCGATCAGCCGTCCGGCGATGCGGAGCTCCTGACCCGGGAAGAGAAAGCGCGGATTCCCCGCGACGACGACGTCACGCGCCGCGGAGCCGACGACGGCGATCTCCTCGATCAGCGCCTGCGACTTCCGGTGAGCCAGCGCGCCCGCCTCGATCTGCTCGCGCGTCAGGATCGTCACCACGCGCCCGCCGGAGGCGCGGGCCAGCGCGTCGAGGAGCTGGCGGTCGACCGCCGCCGTCCCGAGCTCGTAGGAGATCCACTCGAGGCGCGACGCGATGGGGTAGCGACGGATGAGCTCGCCCGCGCGATCCTGCCCCCACGTGACGAATCCGTCGGAGAGGAGGAACGCGCGCGCCGGCCCCCTGTCCAGCAGCCAGTCGCGCTGGCGGTCGAGCTCGTCGAGCACGGCCTCGAAGCTCGTCGCGCCCTCGAGGAAGACGTTCTCGAGCTCCGCGAGCGTCTCCGCGCGCGACGCGGCGTCATTCGCTCGCCACCCGGCAGCGTGCAGCCAGCGCGGACGGATGTCGAAGAGGAGGACGCCGTATTCGGTGATGGTGTCATCGCGCTCGAGGATCGTCCGCAGGAGGTCGACGGAGAGTCGCGAGCGTCGCTCGCCGGAGAGCGACGTGTCGACGACGAAGAGCACCCGGGCGGTCGGGTCCGGCCGCTGTCGCTCCTGGAACGGAGGTCGCACGCGCGTGAAGAAGGTGGCGCCGGTGTCCGGCGTGTCGATCTCGATCACCTGGGCGCCGGGATCCTGGGGCCGCAGCGCGATGTCGACGAGGTCGTCCTGGCCGGCGCGGTACTTCACGTCGTGCACGGTCCAGGGGCCCTCGGCCGAGGACGGGATGAGCACGGAATCGCCGCGTCCGGCGATCGCCTCGAGGTCAACGCCGAACCCGTTGAGAATCAGACGGACGTCGATGGCGCCGAGCGTCTCCTCGCGGGGCAGCGCGTACGTGTATCGCATCAGGTCGCCGTCGAGCGGCAGCGTCTGCTCGTAGGCGAGGACGACGCGCTTCACCGAGCTCGCCTCGATCGGGAAGACGCGCGCGCGGAACGTGTTCGCCCCGGCCCACTCGAGGAGCGCCGGGTCGATCTGCCGGCGCACGATCGTCTCGTAGATCTCTCGCGCGCGCTTCTGCTCGACGACGCGGGCGAGCTGCAGCTCGCCCCAGTCCTCGACCAGCGCGCCTGCCGGGACGAGACCGACGTCGTCCGGGCGGGCGAGCGCGAGGCGCTCGATGCGCGTGATCGCCTCACCGGGCTCGTCGGCGCCACGCGGCGTCTCCGGGAGCGGTGGAAGCAGGGCGCGATCGCCGAACTCGGCGTCCTCGATCCTCGAGGTGCCGGCGAACATGGCGAACCCGGCCGCGGACGCGCCGGCGGGCAGCGGATAGTGAAACGTGCCCTCGAGCTGCTCGTCGTGCGGGTTCGAGAACACCATGTCGACGACGGTCCGCGCCCGTGGCCCATCGACGAGCACGTGCAGGCGGAGCGCTCGCGGCACGAGCGACTCGTACGCCCCCTCGTCGTTCTCGAAGAGGATCTTGCCGATGCGCGGCGCGTCGGCGATGCGGGACGCGAGCGGCACCGGCAGCTCGGCGGATTCTGGCTCGCTCTCCCCCTCGCCGTCTTCGTCGGCGTCCTCGAACGTCGATCCGTTCCAGACCTTTGCCTCCGACGCGTCGACCGAGCTCTCCTCGAGTGCGAGCGTCGGGGCGCCCGCCTGCTCCTCCGAGGGCACCGCGCCGATCTCGCCACCCTCGGCGAGCTCGCTCGCGGGGACACGCCGCCCCTCCGCGACCGCGGCGCGGATGCGGGACGGGTCGATCCGTCCGGTCTCCGCGGCGGTGAAGACGGTCCGCGGCGGCTCGACGCCCGCCGCGGCGAACGATGCGCGGGCGGCCGCCTCGTCGATCTCGCCGAAGTCACCGAGCCCCGACTCCGGACCGGCGACCTGGCAGGAGTGCGAGGACACGAGCAACGCGAACAGCACGGCGACGAGCCACGCGACGGTGAAACGGTCGGGATTCGGGTGCGATCTCTTCATCATGGCGCCTCCCCCGGAGAATCTGTGCCGCGCCCGCGCCACGGGATGGACACAGCACAGTCTACCCGTCGGGGGGGAAAGGGGAAGCTGAAATGGGGATCCCAGGGCCGGAGCCGATCTCGCCACCTCCACGTCGTCCTCGTCCTCGTCCTCGTCCTCGAGCGGTCACGCAGGCCAGGGAGACTCCGGGGCCGAGACGGAGTCCGAGACTGAGGCAGAGATCCGAGATCGGAGGTCAGAGTCAGAGGTCGGAGATCCGATTCCGAGGCCGATGACCGATTCCGACTCCATTCCGATACCGATTCCGACTCGGACTCCGACCGACTCCGATTGCGAGGCCGGGCACGGGTCATGCGCTGTCCCGCAGGAACCACAGCGCGGCGTAGATCTTCGGGTCGATCGCGTGGCCCGCGTGTCGCTGTGACTCGAGCCAGCGCTCGACGTCGGGGAGGGGCACCTCGTGGACGATGATCGATTCCGAGTCGTCGCCGCCGCCGTCGCCGACCTTCGCGAGGCCGGTGGCGCGGAAGAAGGTGATGCTCTCGGCGCTGATTCCCGACGATGGCGGACCCTCCGTCAGGAACGTCATCGACCTCGCGGCCCAGCCGGTCTCCTCGAGCAACTCCCGCTTCGCGGCCACCTCCATGCTCTCCTCGCGCTCGCCCGGCACGTCACCGACGAGCCCGGCGGGGAGCTCGATCACGGTACGTCCAACCGGATGCCGGTACTGCTCGAGCAGCACCAGTCGCCCATCGTCGGTGAGCGCGACGATCAGCACGATGCCGGTCGACGTCGTGCGCTCGACGTACTCCCAGCCATCGACACGGACGAAGCGAGCGTAACGGCCTTCATGGAGGATGGTTCTTTTCATGGCGACGGATGATAGGGGATCGAACGGGGTCCATCCGCAGATTCCGCGGAGGAACGATCCGCGCAGATGGCGCAGAGCGGGCAGTCGTCCTCGTCCTCGTGTCATCGGACTCGGAATCGGATCTCTGTATCCACGCTCTGATCTCTGCCATCGGAATCCGAGTCGGCGTCGGTGTCGGCGTCGGCGTCGGTGTCGGTGTCGGAATCGGTGTCGGAATCGGTGTCGGTGTCGGTGTCGGTGTCGGAATCGGAAGTCGGAGTCGGAATCGGTGTCGGAAGCGGAATCGGTGTCGGTGTCGGAGTCGGATCGGAGTCGGTATCGGAGTCGGTTCTCTGTCGCACGGCGACGGTAACGACAACGCACGCGCCCAACCCTGGCCGCCCGCCTGGACGGTGGCCGTGACTCGTGGACCGTGACCCGTGGACCGTGTGCCGTGACCGTGACCGTCTTGGCGTCGTCCAGCGAGTTCTGTCAATCACGACGGGCGCTTTCGGGCACGGGCACGGGCACGGG
>JBFFXF010000012.1:0-49589 GCA_041569895.1 Planctomycetota bacterium
CCCGCGATCGACGGCGCCGGGCGCGAGGCGCTGGCGGTCGCCAGCAACGGCGCCGGGGATCCGCGCTGCCGGCCGGCGCTCGACCGCCTGCTCGCGTCGACGAGCGGCGCGCTCTTCCTCAAGCGCGCCCTCGATCGCGACGAGACGCCCGACGATGTCGCCCTGCTGGCGATCGAGCGCGCCGTCGCGTCGACCGACCCGAGCGTGCGGGACCTCTTTCGGGAGTTCGTTCCGGAGGAGGATCGTCGCAAGACGCTCGGCACGGCGATCGATGCGGCGGAGATCCTCGCCATGCGCGGCGACGGCAAACGCGGGCGTGAGATCTTTCTCGCGGACGGCGCGGCCCAGTGCACGCGTTGCCACTCCCTCGACGGGACCGGCACGCCGATCGGCCCCGACCTCCGCGGGGTCGGCAGCCGGCTGGACAGGGAGCGACTGCTCGCGAGCCTCATCGAGCCCTCGCGCGAGATCGACCCGGCGTACGCGCTCCACCTGCTGGTGACCCGTGACGGACGCGCGCTCACGGGGCTGCTCGTCCAGCGCAACGATTCGGAGACCGTGCTGCGCGACGCGCGCGGAGAGCTGGTCACGGTGCCCTCCGCCGAGGTCAACCTCCTGGCGCCGCAGCGCAACTCGCTGATGCCCGATTTCCTGCTGCGCGACATGACCGCGCAGGATGCGGCCGACCTCCTGGCGTTTCTCGCGTCGCTGCGCGACGGCGAGTGAGCCACCTCCTTGCCGGCTTTTCTCGGGGGCGAGAGTGTGGTCTAATCCGGCCTCGCAGCTCTGGACCGCTGAACCCCGGAACCAGGACACAGAGACCATGCCCCTCGTCCCGATGCGCGCTCTCCTCGACCACGCCGCCGAGAACGAATACGGACTCGCGGCGTTCAACGTCAACAACATGGAGCAGATCCAGGCGATCATGGAAGCGGCCGACGAGAGCGACTCGCCGGTCATCGTCCAGGCCTCGCGCGGCGCGCGCTCGTACTCCCAGGACGACTACCTGCGCCACCTGATGCTGGCGGCCTCGGAGCTCTATCCGCACATCCCGATCGCGATGCACCAGGACCATGGCAACAGTCCGGCGACGTGCCGCAGCGCCATCGAGATGGGCTTCACCTCGGTGATGATGGACGGCTCGCTGGAGGAAGACGGCAAGACGCCGGCCGACTACGCCTACAACGTCAAGGTGACGAGGGAGGTCGTCGAGCTGGCGCACGCCCGGGGCGTCTCCGTCGAGGGAGAGCTCGGCTGCCTCGGCTCGCTCGAGACCGGCATGGGCGACAAGGAGGACGGCCACGGCGCGGAGGGGACGCTGACTCGCGACCAGTTGCTCACCGATCCCGACGAGGCGGAGCGCTTCGTCGCCGAGACCGGCGTCGACGCGCTGGCGGTCGCCATCGGCACCAGCCACGGGGCGTACAAGTTCACGCGCAAGCCGGACGGCGAGGTGCTGGCGATGGATCGCATCAAGGAGATCCACCGCCGGCTGCCCGACTGCCACCTCGTCATGCACGGCTCGTCGTCGGTTCCCCAGGAGCTGCAGGACATCATCAACACGCACGGCGGGGCGATCAAGCAGACGTGGGGCGTGCCGGTCGAGGAGATCCAGGTCGGCATCCGAAACGGCGTGCGCAAGATCAACGTCGACACCGACAACCGCCTCGCCATCACCGGCGCCATCCGCAAGGTCCTTCACGAGTCGCCGGAGCAGTTCGACCCGCGCGCCTACCTGAAGCCGGCCCGCGAGGCCATGAAGCAGGTGTGCCTGGCGCGAATGGTCTCGTTCGGGCAGGCGGGAAACGCCTCCAAGATCAAGTGCATCTCGCTCGAGGAGATGGCGCGGCGGTACTCGTCACGGCGCTGAGTCGGCAGAACGCTCGACGCGCACCGGGATCAGCTTCGACATCGGCGTGCGGCTGACGTCGGCGTATCGATCGACGGCGACCAGGACGTTGGTCTCCGGGAAATAGGCCGCGGCGCAGCCACGCGGCACGTCGTACGCGACGGCGAGGAACCGCGGCGCGCGGCGCTCGGCATCGTCTCCCGGCCAGCACGCGATCAGGTCGACCTCGTCACCCTCACGCAGTCCGAGCGACGCGATGTCGTCCCGATTGAGGAAGACGACGCGCCGGCGTCCGCGGATGCCGCGGTAGCGGTCGTCGAGCCCGTAGATCGTGGTGTTGAACTGATCGTGCGAGCGCACGGTCATCAGCCGGAGCTGACCGTCGGGGAGGTCGAGGTCCGGGATGGCGTGGACGCGGAACTCGGCACGGCCGCTCTGCGTGCTCCACTCGCGCTCGCGCGCCGAGTTGCGCAACGGGAAGCCGCCGGGGAGGTCGATCAGCTGGTTGTAGCCGGCGAACGCGGGAATCACCTCCTCGATCCGGTCCCGGATGCGGTCGTAGTCGGCGACGAGGCCGAGCCAGGGGATGGTGTCGTCGCTCCCGAAGATCGCCACCGCGAGCTCCGCGACGATGCGCGGCTCGGAGAGCAGGTGCCGGGAGGCGGGAGGGCTGGAGCCGCGCGTCGCGTGCACGACGCCCATCGAGTCCTCGACCGTCACCCGCTGCGGGCCGCTCGCCTGGACATCGACCTCCGTGCGCCCGGGGCACGGCAGGATGAACGCCTGCCTGCCGCAGACGAGGTGACTGCGATTGAGCTTGGTGCTGACGTGCGCCGTGACGTCGCACCGTCGGAGCGCCTCCTCCGTGTAGGGCGTGTCCGGCGTGGCGACGGCGAAGTTCCCGCCCATGGCGAAGAACACCCCGGCGCGCCCCTCGTGCATCGCCTCGATGGCGGCGACCGTGTCGAGGCCGTGCTCGCGCGGCGGATCGAAGCCGAAGGCGTCTCGCAGGCCGTCGAGGAATTCCGGCGCGGGGCGCTCGACGATGCCGACGGTGCGGTCGCCCTGGACGTTGCTGTGGCCGCGCACCGGACAGATGCCGGCGCCCGGACGGCCGATGTTGCCACGAAGCAGCATGAGGTTGACGATCGTCTGGATCGTCGCCACCGCGTGCTTCTGCTGCGTCAGACCCATCGCCCAGCAGGCGATCGTCCGTTTCGATTCGATGTAGATGTCGGCGGCGCGCCGCATGTCGTCGCGTGACACGCCGCAGGCGTGCTCGATGGCCTCCCAGTCCGTGCTCTCGAGGTCCGCCGCCAGCGACTCGAGCCCCGAGGTGTGGTCGCGGATGAAATCGCCATCGAGCACCTCGCCGGGACGGTCGGACTCGGCCTCGAGCACCAGCTTCATGATGCCCTTGAGGAGCGCGAGGTCGCCGCCGACGAGCGGCTGCAGGTAGAGCGTGCTGATCGGCGTCGCGCGTCCCGTCAGCATCTCGCCGACGTCCTGCGGATGGGCGAACTTCTCGAGACCGCGTTCCCGCAGCGGGTTGATGGCGACGATGCGCGCGCCGCGCCGGCTCGCCTCGCGCAGCTCGGTAAGCATGCGCGGGTGATTGGTGCCGGGGTTCTGGCCGATGACGAAGATCGCGTCCGCCCGGGCGAAGTCGTCGAGCTGCACGGTGCCCTTGCCGATCCCGATGCTCTCGGTGAGCGCGCGCCCGCTCGACTCGTGGCACATGTTCGAGCAGTCGGGGAGGTTGTTGGTCCCGAGTCTGCGCGCCAGGAGCTGAAGCAAGAACGCCGCCTCGTTGCTGGTCCGGCCGGAGGTGTAGAAGATCGCCCGGTCCGGACTGTCGAGCTCGCGGAGCGGGTCGCCAATGCGGCGGAAGAGCGTCGCCCACTCGATCGGCTCGTAGCGATCGGTCTCGCGGTTGTAGGCCATCGGCTCGGTGAGCCGTCCCTGGCTCTCGAGCCAGTGGTCGCTCCGCTCCCGGAGCTCGGAGACCGTGTGGCGGGCGAAGAGCTCGCGCGTGACACGCTTGCCGGTCGACTCCCAGGCGACCGCCTTGACGCCGTTCTCGCAGAACTCGAACGTCGACGTGCGGTCGGGCTCCGGCCACGCGCAGCCGGGACAGTCGAAGCCGTCCGGCTGGTTGACGCGCAGGAGCGACATGATGCTCCGCGGCACGTCGCCGCCCTTCCAGATGTGGCGGGCGCTCGCGGCGAGCGCGCCCCACCCGCCGGCGGCGGCGCTCGATCGCTTCACCGATTTCTCGTGGGGAGGCTCCTTCTCGACCATGGCGTCACACGAGTCGCATCAAGAATACTCGATCCGGCGAACGTCGGCCACGACCGCGCCGTCGAGCTCGATGACCGCGTACGATCCCCTGAAGGCCGGGCCGCAGTTGACGACCACCGTCTCGCCGATGCGGGCAGCGCCGCGCGACTCGTGAACGTGGCCGCACACCACCAGCGCCGGACTGCGGCTCTCGACCCAGGCGCGCACCGCGGTGCTGCCGACGTGCTTCCCGCTGCTCGTCCGGTCGACCGCGTCCCTCGGCGGGGGATGGCTGAGCACGACGTGCCGGTCGCAGCCGGCGACGTCGTCGTACCCCGAGGCGAGCAGATCCCCGATCTGCTCCTCGGTGAGCTCGTACATCGAGCCTCCCCAGGGCGGCATGGCGGAGACGCCGTGAAAACCGACCCCGTCGACGACGCGACCGCGACCGTGCAGCGAGACGTCGCGCGACGCGAGCAGCTCGTCGATCTCGGCGCTGTCGCAGTTGCCGGCGACGGCCAGCACCGGATGGCCGGCGAGCAGGACCGCGTCGACGATGGCCCCCGCGTCGCCGGGCGTGCCGAAGTTCGTCAGGTCGCCGCCGAGCAGCACGAGGTCGGTGCCGCGCTCGCGCTCGAGGATCTGCTGGAGCGCGGCGCCGTCGCCATGGATGTCGGTAATGCAGAGGAGGTTCACCGGGAGCTCACGATCGCGGGACCATCATCTCTATGACCCGCCGGGCACGCCCTCGACGAGGAACCACTGCCCCGACTCGTAGTCGTGCTTCAGCAGGTGCTCGCCGCCGTCGTCGCAGCGCACGCGGAAGTAGTCGGAGGTCAGCCGCGTCGGCTCCATCTCGCCCTGGTGCCACCGGTCGGTCACCTCGTCGACCTCGATGCGCCGCCCGGCCCACTCGAAGGCGCGTGGCGTCTCCTCGCCCTTGTACCCGGCGTGACACTCGACGTCGATCGGGATCAGGAACACGGCGGCGTGCCGGCCTTCCGGCGGCTGCTTCAGGACTTCTTCTCGGGCTTGCCGAGCTTCTCGAGCACCTCGAGGACGTCCTTGGCGTCCTCGACCGGGTTGACGCTCGTGTTCTTGTAGGCGATCTTCCCCTGGCGATCGATGATAAACGTCCAGCGGGCGATGGTCACGCCGCGCTTCAGTGTCAGCTTCTCGCCGCCGACGACTCGATCGATCGTCCCGCCCTTGCGCAGGGGGACGCCGAACTTCTTGGCGACTTCCCCCTTGTCGTCCGACAGCAGAACGAAGTTGAGCTCGTTCTCCTTCTTGAACAGCGCGTGGTTGGAGACCTCGTCGCCGCTGACGCCGACGACCTCGACACCCTTCGCCGACAGCTTCTTCTTTGCGTCGCGGAACCCGCACGCCTGGCGAGTTCACCCGCCGGTCATCGCCGCCGGAAAGAAGTAGAGCACGAGCACCTTCTTGCCGACGTGGTCGGACGACTTCCAGACCTTGCCGGCGTGGTCCTTCGCCTCGAACTTCGGCGCCTTGTCGCCGGGCTTGAGCTCGACCTTCTTCTCCTCGTCGGCCACGGTGTCGGCGCGCGGGAGCAGGAGCGCGAGGGTGACGAGAATTGCGAGTCGCATCGCTTTCCTCCGGAGTCGATCGGGTGCCCTTCAGGACACGTTCACACACGAAGATACGTCGCGGTCGAACGGAAATCAATCGGCGCCGGGCTCGCCGCGACGCAACCCGATCCCGCGCCGACCGATCACTCGCTCCAGCCGTGGGCCGCTCGCACCTTGACCATGACGTCGAGGATGTCGTTCCAGGTCTTCTTGTCGTGCATCACGTCGTTGGGGAACATGCATCCGTCCCAGCAGATGTGTCGGCACTTGCGCGTCAGCTCGTTGTTCTCGTCGCGCAGCCAGTTTCCCGCCGCCCAGACGATGTCGAGCTTCCCGTTCGGGTCGTTCGGCAGACAGTGACGCCCCGTGCGGTCGTGCGATCCCGACCCCTTCACCGTGGCGTCGTTCTGCGCCACGTGGAAGTCGATGGTCCACGGCCGCAGCGCGGCGGTGAGCTCCCGGTACGCCGCCTGGAACCGGTCCTCGTTCCTCCAGTCGAAGTCCTGGGGGAGGATCGCGTCCGCCGGACAGTTGTACCCGAGGAGGTAGAGCAGCGTGTGCGCCAGGTCCGCCTGAAAACCAAGTGTCTGCGGGCGGTCGACCGTCTCCAGCAGACGGATCATCGACTTCCAGCTGTGCATGCCGCCCCAGCAGATCTCGCCCTCCGCGGCGAGCTTCTCGCCGTGTTCCTCGGCGATGACGCACGCCTCGCGGAAGGTGTCGGCGATCTTCCTGGTGTTGCCGTCCGGATCCTTCGCCCACGTGGCCGGATCTCCGGCGGAGTCGATGCGCACGACGCCGTGCGGCCGCACGCCGAGCTCGCGCAGCTTTTTCGCGATGCCGCAGGCCTTGCGGACCATCTCGACGAACTTCTTTCGCTCTCCCGCGTCGCCCATCGCCGAGCCGCCGCCGGTCGGCGGCCACACCGGCGCGACCACCGAGCCGATCTCGAGGTCCTTGCTCCTGACCTTGTCCGCGAGGGCCCGGAGGTCGTCGGCGGTCGAGTCGATGTCGACGTGGGGCGCGCTCAGGAAAAGGTCGACGCCGTCGAACTTCGCGCCGTTGACCGAGGCCGCCGCTGTCAGGTCGATCATCGTGTCGAGGTCGATGAACGGCTCGTCGGCATCCGGTCCCTTGCCGACCACGCCCGGCCACGTCGCGTTGTGCAGCTTCGGGAAGTTATTGCTCATACTGGCACTCTCCGAATCGATGGTGGCGGTGAGAATCGACAGGAGATTGTAGCCACAATGCGCGGGGATGAAAAGGGCGGCACGGGGCGGGTCGCGTGTCGGGCGTGCTCGAGCCGGCGGGCGCGCCAGGCGGGCGGAGGGACGAGCCGCGCGATCAGCGCTCGCTCAGGTGTCCTGGCTGTCGAGGTAGGTCTTCAGCGCCGACGCGTTCTCGAAGGAGATCTCGACGATCTCCGCCTGCACGACGTTCGCCGGGCCGCGAGGGCGGCTCCTGACGGTGCGTGCGAGGCCCTCGATCTCGCGTCCGCCGTCCGGAAGCATGAGGCCGAAGTGGAAGAAGTCTCCCTCCTGCATCGGCGTCTCGCACTGCAGCCGGAGCCCCTGCTCGCTGAGGTTGTGCGTCAGGAAGGGCTCGCTCTGCGTCGAGACGCGCTGCAGCTTGCCCGGCACGCGGAGCTCGAAGCGCGGAAACTCGCGCTCGTTCCCGGGGCTGATGACCTGATTCTTGCCGCGTCCCTTGGCCAGATAGAGGGCGCGGTCGGCCGCCTCGATGAGGCTCTCGGCGTCGTCCGCGTCGGCGCGGAGCGCGGCGATGCCCCCGCTGAGCGTGAAGCGCCCGGACGGCTGCGTCTCCGCGAAACGGATCGGCAGCCTCGAGACGCGCTCGCGGATCTTCTCGGCGATCCGGAACGCCTTCGGCTTGTTCGAGTCGGGGAGCAGGATGGCGAACTCCTCACCGCCGTAGCGGGCGGCGATGTCCGGCTCGTGCACCTCCTCGCGGATGGTATTGGCGATCGCCTGCAGGGCACGGTCCCCCTCGAGGTGACCGTGGCGGTCGTTGTACCACTTGAAATAGTCGATATCGAGTATCACCAGCGAGAGCGACTCGCTCGAGCGCTGCGCCCTGCTGATCTCGCGATCGAGCTCCGCCCGGAAGTAGCGGTGGTTGTACAGCCCGGTGAGCTCGTCCCGGATGGCCGACGACTGCGTCTTCTGAAAGACGCGGATCTCGATGACCTTGGGGTTCTTGAAGTGCCGGTTCAGCGAGATGAAGTAGTCGAGCAACGCGACGCGGAGATCGACCTCGTCGCCCAGCTTGGCGCGCATATCCCGGGTGCGCTCGACGACCCTCTGCCAGTGCTCCTTCGCCTCGGCGGGCGGGTAGCGGAGGTGGCAGAGGAGGAAGAGGAGCGACGAATAGACCTGCTCGCCGACGTCCTCCTCGAGCGCGTCGACGGTCGCCTGCAGTCGCTCGAGATCCGGTCCGTCCGCCTCGAGGACGCCGATAAGTCGGTCCTCGATCTCGGGGAAGACGGTGACCGCGGCAGTTTCCATGCGAGACCTCGTGGAGAAGACCCTCTCTTCCGTGTGTAGCATCCGCGCGCCGGCAGCGCCAGCGGGTCGCGCCGGGACGCAGCAATTCGCCTCAATACCCCTTCCGGAGCGCGCTTCGGCGACGGGCTCGAGGTTCCGGGTCGACGCGTCAACGGCGACGACGTCGCTTACCGGCACGCGAGAGCGCGATCGGGACGCGGTGGGCGTCGCGGGGGGGGCCGCCCGGACACGCTCCGGACAACGGCCCACGGGGCCGCCGGGCCGATGGCCGTTGCGAGCCCGCCATCGTATTCTTCCAGGGGGACTGTACACGGTCAGTTCTGGCCACGCCGGAGGAGACGATGGCGGACTTCGCGAACCACCAATTCACCGAGGGGACAAGGCTCCGCTACCCGATCTACGACGATCGGGGCCTCCTCCTGCTCGGCGCGGGGACGGTGGTCACGCCGCAGATCCTCGCCCTCCTGCACCGCCGCGGCATCCGGCTCGAGCTCAGGTCGACGCTCGAGGTCGTCGCCGGCGGCGTCGTCGGCACCAAGGTCCCGGTGTCGCAACAGTACCTCAAGATCGGGCGCCACCCGCGCTGCCAGGTTCGCCCGACCAGCAAGTCGGTGAGCAACTTCCACTGCCGCATCGAGAAGCTGCCACTGTCGCTGTTCGTCGAGGACATGAACAGCACCAACGGCACGCGCGTCAACGGCGAGAAGATCACCGGCCCCACGGAGCTCCACGACGGCGACGTGATCCAGTTCGGAGACTTCGCGGTCGCCGTCGAGCTCTTCGCGGAGCTCGCCGGCGAGGGCGCCGAGGCGCGCGAGGTCGCCCAGCTCATCCTGGCGGACCGGGACAGCGAGGACGCGGTCCCGGAGGCGGGCGCCACGCTCGTCGCGATGGACGAGATGGCGGAGGAAGTGCAGCGCGAGCTGAAGAAACGCGGGCTTTCGTAGTCAGTCCCTTCCGTCCCCGTTCCCGTCCCCGTCCCCGTCCCCGTGCCCGTGCCCGAGAAGCTGCTCGACTCCGCTGGCGACACCCTGACGGCAGCAAAGGACGGCAAGGAAGGCAGGAAGAGCAGGAAGGCAGGAAAAGACCGCTCCGATGCACTCTGATCTCGGACTTCTGATCTCTGACCTCTGACCTCTCAATTCTGACCTCTCAATTCTGACCTCGGACCTCGGAATCGGAATCGGAATCGGTCATCGGAATCGGTCATCGGAATCGGATCTCGGTCTCGGAATCGGTATCGGTATCGGATAACGACTACGGAAGTTCTCGGGAACGGGAACGAGGACGAGGACGAGGACGAGCAGGACGAGGCCCCTCGCCATACCCCACCGTCTCCGATACAATCGACCCCCCAGCCCCCGGGCGGCCGTCCGGGGGATCAACTCGCCGTCGGAACGATCCAGACCGAGAGCGAAACGATGACAGGACGAGCCCCCGCAGCGTGCCTCCTCGTGTGTTTCTCCGCCGTGTCCGCGGCGGCTGTCGGCGCCGAGCTCACCGTCAGCTGGCGCGACACCGTCGACCGGGTCTGGGTCGGGCCCGACTGCTGGGCGAACCGCTTGCAGGACTGGCGCGTCGCGGGAGGTCGCCTCGAGTGTGTCGCCACGGGCCAGCGCCTGCCGCTGCGGACCGTGCATCTGCTGACGCACCGCCTTCGCCGGGAGGGGGACGATTTCGAGATGCGCGTGCGGCTCGGCGCGATCGGCGACGGGGACGTCTCGAGAGCCGCGGCGGCGGGGTTCCTTCTCGGCGCGGGTGGCGCCTCGATGGATCATCGCGCGGCCGCGATCGTCCACCACAGCGGCGGGCCGGGAGCCGGCATCTTCGCCGGCATCGATGGGGCCGGCGAGGTGTTCTTCAGGGACCTCGAGAAGCGCGGCCCGCTTCGAACGGGTGAGGGCCGCGCGCGATTGCCGGCGGCGATCGCGCTCCGGCTCACCGCGCGTGCGACGGGGATGTCGTTCGCGGTCAGGATCGAGGCGCGCGACGCGGAGACCGGAGCGCCGATCGGCGAGGCGGTGACCGAGATCCGCAGGCCGCGGCTCCTCGGCAACGTCGCGCTGGTCTCGCACGGCGGTCGCGGCCCGGCGGCGGCGCGCTTCTGGTTCGACGACTGGCGCGTATCGGGCTCGAAGATCGACAGCGACCCGTCGCGCGCCTGCGGGCCGGTGCTCTCGACGCAGTACACGCTCAGCGACCGGACGCTGACGATGACAGCGCAGCTGATGCCGTTGGGCGAGGCCGACCCGGACACGGCGCGGCTCGAGATCGAGAGCGGCGACGACTGGCGAGCGGTCGCCGAGGCGCCGGTGATCGCGCCGGGCTGGACGGCGACCTTCCGCGTCGATCAGTGGGATGCGTCACGCGACACGCCGTACCGAGTCGTGTACGCCGGCCGCTCGTGGAGCGGCACGGTGCGGCGCGATCCGGTCGACAGGGAGACCATCGTCGTCGCGGGCTTCACCGGCAACCACAACAACCGACGCGGCGTCGAGAGCGGTCGCTACGACTGGAAGACCGGCATGTGGTTTCCGCACGCCGATCTCACGCACCGCGTCCGCGCGCACGATCCGGACGTGCTCTTCTTCAGCGGCGACCAGGTCTACGAGGGCGCCAGCCCCACGCGTCCGGATCGCGCGCAGATCGAGCTGGACTATCTCTACAAGTGGTATCTCTGGTGCTGGGCGTATCGCGACCTGGCGCGCGACCGCCCGACGATCACCATCCCCGACGACCACGACGTCTACCAGGGCAACATCTGGGGCGAGGGAGGCCGCAAGACCGACAAGGACGACAAGGGCGGCTACGTCTGGCCCGCCGAGTTCGTGCGCATGGTGGAGCGCACGCAGACGAGCAACCTGCCGAGCCCGTTCGAGACCACGCCGATCGATCAGGGGATCGGCGTCTACTACACCGATATGACCTATGGTCGCATCAGCTTCGCCGTTCTCGAGGACCGCAAGTTCAAGTCGGGCTGCAACGGCCGGGTGCCGCCCTCGGGAAGCAGGCGCGCCGACCACATCACCGACGAGGACTTCGACGTCCGGCGCGCCGACGTCCCGGGGCTCAAGCTGCTCGGTGATCGGCAACTCGAGTTCCTCGCCGACTGGGCAGCCGACTGGCACGGGGCGGACATGAAGGTCGCCCTCTCGCAGACGGTCTTCGCGGGCATGGCCACGCACCACGGAGCGAACCTCGCCTACCTCCGCGCCGATCTCGACTCGAACGGCTGGCCGCAGTCGGGACGCGCGCGCGCCCTGCGAGCGCTCCGCAAGGGCTTCGCGTTCCACCTCTGTGGCGACCAGCACCTGGCGACGATCGTCCACCACGGTCTCGACGACTGGGAGGACTCGATCTGGAGCTTCGCCGTGCCCTCGGTGGCGAACTTCTACCCGCGGATGTGGAAGCCGAATACGCCGGGCGCGAACCGCGAGCCGGGCGCGCCGGAGTTCACCGGGCGGCACCGCGACGGACTGCTCAACCGCGTCACGGTCTTCGCGGCCACCAACCCGGGAAAGCGGATGGGCCACGAGCCGACCGATCTGCACGACAGGATGCCCGGCTACGGCATCGTGCGGCTGAACAAGAAGGACCGGACGATCACCATGGAGTGCTGGCCGCGTTTCGCCGACCCCGCCAACGAGGAGCACCGCCAGTACGACGGCTGGCCACGCACCATCCACCAGCGCGACAACTACGCCCGCGCTCCGGCAGCCTGGCTGCCGACGGTGAAGATCCGCGGCGTCGAGGACCCCGTGATCCACGTCGTCGAGGACGCCACCGGCGAGTACATCTACTCGCTCCGCATCCGCGGCGACACCTTCCGCCCCCCGGTGTTCACCCGGGGACCACACACCGTGCTCATCGGCGAGCCGGGCACACCGGGCTTCCGGAAGATCGATGCGGTGGAGCCGGCGGCCGACGATTCCGGCGCGGTCATCGAGGTGCACGTCGGACGGTAAACGCACCCCGCCTCTCGTGCTCGTCCTCGTCCTCGTCCTCGTCCTCGATTCCGACACCGACACCGACACCGACACCGATTCCGACTCGGACTCCGATACCGATACCGATACCGAGATCGGAGACCGAGGTCAGAGATCAGAGGTCGGAAATCAGAGATCAGAGATCGGAGATCGGAGGCCAGCGACCGGAGACCAGCGACCATCTCAGGGCTTCAGCACGATTTTGCCGGCCAGCGTGCCTGCGAGGTTGATGGTGCTGTCTTCCTGGAGGCGATGCGCTGCTGCCGTCTCGGCGAGGGGCAGCACACGGTCGATGTTCGCCTTCAGCGCTCCGGAGGCGAGCCAGCGGTTGATGTCCTCCGCGCACCGGCGTTGCTCCTCGGGGGTCGCCTTGAACATCACGAAGCCGTGCAGTGAGCAGCCCTTGACGTAGAAGGGGCCGACGGGGAACTCGGGACGCGCGTCGCGGCCGGCCATCAGCACCATGCGGCCACGCTCGGCGAGCAGCTCGACGGCGTGGTCGAAGTCGGGCTCGCGGCGCGTCTCCCAGAAGACGTTGACGCCCCCGGGCGCGAACTTCGAGACAGCCGCGGCGACGTCGCCTTTCTTGTAGTTGATCGCGAGGTCGGCGCCGAGATCGCGGCAGCGCTCGACACGATCGTCGCTGCCCGCCGTCGTCACGACACGCGCGCCGATCGCCTTCGCCATCTGGACGACCATCGAGCCGACCCCGCCGCTGCCGCCATTGACGAAGAGCGTCTCGCCCTCGGTCAGTCGCGCGTCGCGGACGAGCCCCAGGTGAGCGGTGATGGCCACGAGCGCGCAGGCCGCCGCGTCCTCGTCCTTCACGCCGTCCGGGATCGGGTAGAGGAAATCCTCGTCGACCGCGGCGTACTCGGCGAACGTGCCCTGGCGCCCGAGCAGTCCCTGATTCGATCCCCAGACGCGGTCGCCGACCCGAAACCGACGCGCACCCGGAGCGACGCGCTCGACGACACCTGCGAGATCGCAGCCGACCACGAACGGCAAGGGAAGCTCGACCGGGAAGAGCCCGCCACGCACGTAGGTGTCGACCGGGTTGACGGCGACGGCGCTGACCTTGACGAGCACCTGCCCGTCACCGGGCTCCGGCGTCGGCAGGTCACCGTACTCGATGCTCTCCGCGGGTCCCGTCTTTCTGATGAACGCGGCTTTCACGGGTGCTGTCCTCGGTCTGGGGTCAGGCGATGAAATCATTCGTCACGGGGCGGGATGGTAGCACGAGCGCGCGATCGTCGACAACCCGAGCGGCTATCGGTCTCGGACCGTCGGTATCGGTATCGGTATCGGTATCGGAGTCGGAGTCGGAGTCGGTATCGGAGTCGGTATCGGGGTCGGTATCGGGGTCGGTATCGGACTCCGCAACCAGAGCCCTCGAGGACGGGAACGGGCACGGGAACGGGTACGGGGACGGGGACGGGAGGGAAACCCACAGAAGTCCCTCGCGCAGCGAGCCGAGAAAGAGAAGGAGCGTGCCCTTTTTTCGGCGCCCGAGGTGCGCCGTGGACGAGGACCCCGGGAGCGGATGGTGATGCGGTTTATCGGACTTCTCGAGTCACGGTTCTGGCGACGGTGCGTCTGCGCCTGCGCCCTGCCGTGCATCGCTGCGAGCTCCGGGTGCGCCGACCTCTACGACATGAGAATCGCCTCCGGGGGGGCCGAGTACTGGTTCCCGAGGCTCACCGGCAGCGTCGAGCTCGACTCGGGCGCGGTGGCGGGGACAACCGTCGACATCGAGGACGACCTCGACCTCGAGGACGAGACTCCGGTCAACGTTTTCGCTCGCGTCGCCTTCATGGACGTGGTGATCGAGGGGAGCTTCTTCCAGGCGGAGTACGAGGGCGAGAGCACCGTCACGCGGCAGTTCACCTTCGGCGGGCAGACCTTCACTGTCGGCACCGACGTCATCAGTGAGGCCGACCTCCTGTTCGCGAGCGGCAAGATCAAGGTCGGACTCGCCGGCATCGGCCCGCTCGCCGTCGGGGCGGTCATCGGCGCGAACTACCTCGACTTCGAGGGGCGCGTCGACGCCCCGTCGCTCGCCGCCTCGGCCGAGGAGGAGCTCCAGGCCCCGTTCCCGATCGTCGGCGCCGTCGCCACGGTCCACCAGGAGATCACCGAGGGCATCGGATTCTTCGCCGAGGCGGAGGTGACGGGGATGGCCATCAACGCCTACGACATCGACGGACAGTTCATCGACGCCGTCGGCAAGGCGGGCTTTCGAGTCTTCGACTACCTCAGGATCGGCGGGGGCTGGCGGTTCATCGACATCGACTTCGAGGACGAGGCGGAGGACTTCACCTGGGACCTCACCCTCTCGGGCCCGTTCGCATTCGCGGAGTTCGTCTTCTGACGCCGTTCCCGTCCCCGTGCCCGTTCCCGTGCCTGTTCCCGTGCCCGAGGAAAGAAGGAACGCAGATTACGCAGATTGAGGAAGCGTCTTTCTCCGCACGCGGGTCGGAGTCGGAATCGGAGTCGGATCTCGGTATCGGTGTCGGAATCCGAGTCGGCCCTCTGATCTCTGATCTCGGAGTCTCAGAAATCGGATCTCGGTCTCCGACCGCGAGGGTACCGGCCGCGACGGCGACCACGAGTCCGACCGCGATCGCTTTCGGGACCGGGTCCGGGGCCGGGGCCGGGAACGAACGCGGGCGGAGTCGACTCCTGCCGTCCTATCCTTTCACCCGCAGCATCCGACCGCACCACGCCACCCCGTCCTCGACCAGGGTCACCGTCGTCGGCAGGAGCACCGACGTCAGGAAGGTCGAGACGGTGATCCCGCCCATGATGACGAGCGCCATGGTGTAGTACGCCATGCCGCCGAGCGACGGCTGCTTGATGACGATCGGCACGAGGCCGAGGAGTGTCGTCATCGCCGTCATCAGGATCGGACGCAGCCGCTCGCGGCACCCGAGGATCATCGCGTCGTGTCGCGGCATGCCGCTGCGGCGGTACTGGTTGATGTGCTCGATCATGACGATGCCGTTGTTGACGACGATGCCGATCAGCAGCAGGACGCCGACCGCCGCCGGCTGGTCGAAGTCCGCGCCGACGGCCCACAGGGTCCAGAGCGCGCCGGCCAGCGCGAAGGGCAGCGCGATCATCAGCGCGATCGCCTGCTGAACGGACTCGAAGAGACCGGACATGACCGCGAAGATCAGCAGCAGCGCCAGCCCGAGGTTGACGAGGAACTCCAGCGACATCTCGCGCTTGCGATCCTGCCAGTCCCCGAAGGTCCAGGAGTAGCCGGGGGGAAAGTACATCGTGCTCATCGCCGCCGTGACGAGGGGGACGTAATCCTCCCGCGTGCCCGTCGTGTAGCGCGCGCCCACCCACACGCTGGTCATCCTCTCGTCGCGCTCGACGCGCCGCGGGCCGCGCCGATCGTTGAAGTCCGCCACCGAGGCGAGCGGCACACGCTCCCGATCGGCGGTCCACGCCGGCAAGTTGTAGAGCTGGGCGAGCGTCTCCTTCTCGCGCTCGTCGAGGGTCAGTCGCATCTCGCGCTCGCCGTCGGGGGTCCGGAAGCGCTGCAGCCTCCGCCCCCGGAACGTCAGCCCGACGGTCTCGGAGACCTGCCCGGCAGTGATGCCGTATCTCGCCAGCAGGTCGCGATCGAGCTCGACGTGGAGCTCCTCGTGTACGTCGCGGTAACCGGAGAAGAAGTTCTTGAGCCCGGGGATCTGCTCCAGTCGGCGGCGGGCCTCCTCGGCGAGCTCCCCGAGCACCTCCGAGTCATCGCCGACGAGCTGGAACGCGATCATCTTCCCCCGATTGCGGTGCCAGGAGCGGTGGTGCTCGGAGAGGTCCCAGCGAATGCCGGCGACGTCCGGCAGCACTTCCCGCAGCCGCTGGCGCACGGTCTCGAGGTTCTCCTGCGTCGCCTCTCCCTCGCCGAGGTAGATCCGCGTCATCGCGAAGCCATCACGCCAGTAGCTGTAGATCGACCGCGCCATCAGCCGGTCGCGGTGCGGCTCGAGCAGCTTCTCGACCTGCGTGACCACCTCCTCCTTCTTCTCGAGCGGCACCTCCTCGCTGAAGTCGTAGCGCACCTGCACGTAGAGCGGCGCGTCGCGGTTGTCGAAGTTGATGTCCGTTCTCAGGAAGGGGAACACCGCCGATGCGGTGACGGCGATGCCGATCAGCGGCGTCAGCCAGCGGTGGCGCAGGTTGAACTCGAGGAGACGCCGATAGCGGTCCTCGAGCCAGACGAGCCACCGCTCGCGCGGACGCTGGCGGGCGCGGATGAACCACGACGTCGCGAGCGGGATCAGCGTCTGGCTGATGAAGAGCGACGCGAGCAGCGTCAGGCAGACCGTGAAGCCGATCTCCTTGAGCGGGATGCTGAGCTCGCTCGGCTTGTTGAACACCAGCGGCAGGAACACGATCACCGACGTCAGCGTCGCCGCGATCACCGCGACCGACACTTCTCGCGAGCCGAGCCGCGCGGCGGTCTTCTGGTCGTCGCCGCGCTCCTGGTGCCGGAAGATGTTCTCGATGACGACCACGGCGTTGTCGACCAGCATCCCGATGCCGACGATCAGTCCGAGCAGTGTCAGCGTGTTCAGGGTGCTGCCCTGCGCCCAGATGAATCCGCACGTCGCGATCAGCGCCAGCGGGATGCACAGCACCGACACCAGCGTCGTCGACAGTCGCCGCAGGAAGAGGTAGAGCACGGCCGAGGCGAGCACCGCGCCGAAGACACCGGTGAAGAAGAGCTCGGCCAGCGTGCGCCGGATCTCCAGCCCCTGATCGAACCAGGCCATGAAGCTGACCCCCTTGAGCTCGGGGTCTTCGTTCATCTTTTCCAGGCGCTCCTTCAGCCTGTCGCACACCTCGACGACGTTGGCGCCCGCCTCGGCGCTGACGGTGAGGCCGACGGCGAAGTTCCCGTCGAGGTGTCGCCCGAACTCGAGCGGCGGCTCCTCGTAGACCACGTCCGCGACGTCGCGCAGGCGCAGGCCGTCGGCGCGCAGCACGAGGTTGCCCACCTCGTCGATGGTCTTGAAGCTGCCGATCGTGCGCAGCGCGAGCCGCACCTCGCCGTCGGTGATCTTGCCGAGCGACTGGTCGAAGTTGCTCGAGCGCAGGATGCGGCTGACCTCGCGGACGTCGATGCGGTGCAGCTCCAGATCGGCGATGCGCAGATTGATGCGCACCTCCTTGGGGTTGACGCCGTCGATGCGCACCTGCGCGACGCCGGGGACACGCTGCAGTGGCCGGACGATTCTCCGCTCCAGGAGGTCGTAGCTCTCGCTGAGGTCGAGCTCCGAGCTGACCCGGACCTCGAGGATCGGATCGTCCGCCTCGTCGCCGCGCCAGTGCGTGCCGATGGTGATGTCCTCGATGTCCTCCGGCAGGTCGCGACGGATGCGGTCGAGCTTCTCCCACATCTCGACCCGCGCCAGGTGGAGGTCGGTGCCCCAGTCGAACTCGAGCCGGATGTTGCCGCCGTCGGTCCAGCACCGTGACCACATGCGGCGCAGCCCCTTGACCGACCCGAGCGCGTCCTCGGCCGGTCGTATGATCATGCGCTCGATCTGCTCCGGCGACGCGTTCGGGTACGGAAATCGCGCGAAGAGCTCCGGCTCCTCCATGTCCGGCAGGTGCGCGAGCGGCAGGCGCGTGACCGCCACCGTGCCGAGGACCGCCAGGCTGACGAGGATCATCAGCGTCGTCACGTGCCGGCGGATGGCGAGCTCGGGGAGAGTCATGGCGCGCCTCCCGTCTCGAGGTCCGCCTCGCGGTCCGGGGTGACCCGCGAGGGCACCGCGACGTAGGCCGCCGGAATCACCACCAGGGTGAGCAGGGTGCTGAGCAGCAGCCCGCTCGCGACGGTGATCGCGAGCGGTGACCTGAGCTCGGCGCCCTCGCCCCACGAGATCGCCATCGGCATGAGGCCGAGCACCGTCGTCAGGGTCGTCATCAGGATCGGACGCAGGCGGATGTGCCCGGCTTGCACCACGGCGTCGACCTTTTCGAGACCGACCCGCCGCAGGCGGTTGATGGTGTCGATCAGCACGATGGCGTTGTTGACGACGATCCCGACCAGCATGATGCAGCCGATCAGCACGATGACGGTGATCGACGTGCCGGTGGCGAGCAGGCCCGCGACGACGCCGACGAGCGACAGCGGGATGGTGAACAGGATGAGGAACGGGTGCAGGAACGACTCGAAGGTCGACGCCATGACGAGGTAGACGAGGAAGATCGCCAGGCCGATCGCGAAGCGCAGACTGGTGAAGGAGACCTGCATCTCGCGGTTCTGCCCGCCGAGCTCCGTGGTCATCCCGGGCGGCGGCGGCGAGCTCTCGATCAGGCTCGAGACCTCGTCGATGGCGCCGCCGAGACTGCGCCCGGCGAGGTTCGCCGTGATCACCGCCGCGCGCTCCTGCTGCAGGCGGTGGATCTCCGCCGGCCCGCGCGCGAGATCGACATCCGCGACGGTCGAGAGACGGATCGGCGCGCCGCTCGGACCCGGAATCACGAGGTTGCGCACGTCGGCGACCGATGAGCGGTCGAGCTCACGGTTGCGGATGCGGATGTCGATCTGGCGGTCCTCCTCCTTGAAGCGCGTCGGCACGACCCCCTGAACGCGGCTGCGCAGCGTGTCGGAGAGCGTGCCGAGCTCGAGGCCGAGCGACGCGAGCCGGTCGCGATCGAAGACCACCTGGAGCTCCGGATTGCCCGCCTCGAGCGACGAGCGCACGTCGACGAGGCCAGGAATCGTGCCGATGCGCCGGGCCAGCTCGAGCGAGTACGACCGCAGATCGGAGAGGTTCTCGCCGTAGACGACCACCTCGATCGGCGTCTTCAGGCTGAAGTATGACGGCCGCCCGAATTTGATGTCGAGGTCCGGGATCCCCTCGAACCGCGCCCTGAGCTCCGAGATCGCCCGCGCTTCCGTGACGTCGTCGGAGCGGTCCTCCATGACGACGTTGAACTGCCCGAGGTTCTCCGCTCTGGTGTTGATCGCCATGCCGCCGGCCACCAGTCGGCTGCCGACTGTCGAGTACGACAGCGCCACGGCGTCGTTGATAGCCGCCGCCGCCACCATGCCGCGGATGACCCGATCGGTGGCGACGAGCGACGTCCCCTCGGGCATGTTGACCTCGAAGAAGAACTCCCCCTCGCTGAGCTGCGGGATCAGCTCGGTGCCGATCCAGCGCAGCGACCAGACCGAGGCGGCGAAGAGACCGAAGGCGACGACGAGCGTCAGCCAGGCCGCGCGAAGCGAGCCCCGCACGAGACGATCGTAAAGCCGCGACAGCCACCCGAGCGTCATCACGGTCGTGTCGCGACCCTCGACCAGCGCGCCCCGCACTCGCGTGTCGCTGCCGAGGGCGCTCAGCATCGGGATCGCCGTCAGCGCGACCGCCAGCGACGCGAGCATGCTGATGGTCACCGTCAGCGCCTGGTCGCCGAAGAGCTGGCCGGCGACCCCCTCGACGAAGACGATCGGCAGGAAGACGGCGACGGTCGTCAGCGTCGAGGCGACGACGGCTGGACCGACCTCCGTCGCGCCCTCGACGGCCGCCCGGGTCAGCGACAGGCCGCCCTGCCGCTTCCGGAAGATCGACTCGAGGACGACGATGGAGTTGTCGACCAGCATGCCGATGCCGAGCGTCAGACCGCCGAGCGACATGATGTTGAGCGATATGTCGAGGCGGTACATGAAGACGAACGTCGCGATGACCGAGATCGGGATCGACGTCGCGACGATCAACGTGCTGCGGCCATCGCGCAGGAACATGAACAGCACCAGCACGGCGAGCACGCCGCCGACGATCGCGGCGTTGCGCACCTCGGCGATCGCGCGGCTGATGAAGCTCGACTGGTCGAAGAGCACCGTCAGGCGGTGCTCCTCGGGCAGCCGTCCGCGCCAGTGATCGAGGCGCTCCCGGACGAGGCGCGCGACCTCGACCGTGTTCGCGTCGCCCTCCTTGTAGATGGCGATCTCGACCGACTCCTGGCCGTCGACGCGCGTGATCTCCTCGCGCTCCTTGGCGCCCATGTAGACCCGCGCCACCTCGCGGAGGCGCACCGAGGCGCCGTTGTTCTGCCAGACGATCAGCTCGCCGATCTCCTCGACGGTGTCGAACTCGTTGACCGTGCGAATCAGATACTGGCTCTCCTCCCCTCGCAGCGCGCCGCCGGGGAGGTTGACGTTGGAGACGCCGACCACCTGCCGGATGCGCTCGAGCGGGATGCCGAGCGCGGCGAGGCGCTCCTGGTCGATCTCGATCTGGATCTCCTCCTCGAAACCGCCCTTCACCTGCGCCGAGGCGACGCCCTTGATGGTCTCGAGGCTCTGCTTGATCTTCATCTCCGCGAGGTAGCGCATGCGCGTCAGGTCGCCGTCGCCGTGGAGGGCGACGCGGAGGATCGGATCGAGAGACGGGTCGAAGCGCAGGACAATCGGCTCCTCGGCATCCTCGGGAAGCACGATGCGGTCGAGCTTCTCGCGCACCTCCATCGACATCAGATCCATGCTGGTGCCCCACTCGAACTCGAGCGTCACCTCCGACGTGCCCGAGCGCGACACCGAGTGGATCGTCTGCAGTCCGCCGAGCACGCCGACCGCCTCCTCGACCGGCCGCGTGATGAGGTTCTCGACCTCCTGCGGGGCCGTGTCGGGGAACTCCGTCTGCACGGTGATCGACGGATAGGTGATGTCGGGGAAGAGCTCGATCGTCAGCCGGGAATAGCCGACGAAACCGAAGGCGAGCACCGCGAGAACCGTCATCGTGACGGTGACGCGGCGGCGCACCGCGGTCTCGATGATCTTCCGCATCAGGAGCTCTGGCTTGTCGCGGAGGGCAGGGTGATCGGGGCGTCCGACAGCACCTTGAGCGGCGCGCCGTGCTTGAGTGAACGCTGCCCCTTGATCACCACGCGCTCCCCCGCCTGGACGCCGGTGAGGATCTCCGCGTGCATGTCGTCCGTGAAGCCGACCTCGACGACGCGACGCTCGGCGCGGTCGTCCTCGATCGCGACGTAGACGATGCGCTCGCCCTTGTCGCTGATCACGGCGTTCTTGACGACGAGCGTCGACTCCTCGCGCCGCTCGGTGACGATGTTCACCTCGGCGAAGTCACCCGGCCGCGTCTCCGGTGGGTACTCGTGCACCTCGATGGTCACCTTGATGGTGCCCGTCGAGGGATCGATGATCGGACTGACGAGCTTGATGCGCCCCTCGAGCCGCTCGCCGGTGCTGTCGAGCACGAGCTCGACGGCCTGGTCCGCCTGGATCTTCTTGAACTCCTTCGCCGGCACGTGCACGCGCGCCAGCAACGGATCGAAGTCCGCGATGGTGAAGAGCGACGTGTCGAGGCTCACCTTCTGGCCGACGTCGGCGTGGCGCAGCGTGATGCGCCCGGCGAACGGCGCCCGCACCGTGGTGTAGTCGACGTCGAGACGCGCCAGCGCCTCGGTGGCCCTGGCGACCTCGTACTCGTTGCGGGCGGTGTCGTACTCCTCCACCGACACCAGGTTCTGGGCGAGCATCTCCTCGAGACGCTGGAACTTCGCGCCGAGGTTCTTGGTGCTCGCCTCCGCCTGGCGGAGCACGTGCAGGTACTCCACGTTGTCGATACGCAGCAGCGGGTCGCCGGTGTCGACGAGGTCACCCTCCTCGACGAGGATCTCGATGACCACGCCCGCGACGCGCGCGACGACCTCCGCCCGCTTCTCCACCTCGAGCGTCGCCGTGGTGCGATAATAGCTGGCGATCGGCCCGCGCCGGGCCGGCTCGATGGCGACCGGCACCGGCGCCTGGGCCAGCTTGCCGAGCGCCGTGCCGGCGGCGCCAGTGCTCGCGTCCCCCCGCCCGCAGCCCGGGCAGAGCGCCAGAGCCAGCAGGGAGAGGGCGGGGCCGACAATCGAAAGCTTCGAAGCGGTCTTCATTTGCGTCTTCGGCGGCGACTCGATCCACCCGGTCCCATGGTAGCTGAAACCGCCTCGGGAAGGGAAGGTTTTGTTGCCATCCGGCCCGAGATCGCCGGCGGGGCCCCTCGAAATCGCAGTCATCGCCCCGCCGTGAACACGACATCGTCGAGAAACACCTCGACGAAGTGCCCTCCCCGGTGCCAGCTCAGCACCCCGAAGCGGTCGAGGGCCGCGTTGCCCCGCACGGTCTCCGCGTCGAGGTCGAGGGTCGCCGAGCGGCCGTCGAGCGTCGACACGATGCGCAGCCCCGACTCGAGCGGAATGGCGTCGATCGACCACTCGTGGGACTCCCCGTCCGGGCGGATTATCGGTCCCTCGCCGAGCACGGCGCGCCGGTCGTCCGAGGCGCCGCACGCCGGGCGTACGAAGTGTCCGGCGCGGCTCGGCCCCTCGACGAGGATGCCGACGAAGTTGTCGGGTGGCGCGCCGATCGCGGTGCGCGAGTTGTACCAGCCGATCAACACCGCGCTGTCGGCCGCGGCGTTCGTCATCGCCAGACGTCCCGTGGCGGTGAGGCGGTCGTCGAGCGAGAGGCTCTCGACCGGTGCGCCGTACGCCATCGCGTTCTGCGGTCGCGTGCTCTCGATCCGCCAGACGAGGCCGCCGATCTCGCCCGCCTCGCCGCCCGCGCGCGATCCGCCAGGGCGATGCGCGAAGTCGTGCACGGGTCGCACCTGGCAATCGAGGAATCGCGTCCGGTTGCCGCGCGCCTCCCAGCCGGGATCGTCCTCGAAGCGCTCCGTCTCCCCGCCGACGGTGACGTCGTCGAACCACACCTCGAGCGCGCCGCCGGCGATCATCTGGTTGAGCAGGCCAAAGCGATCGAAGACCGCGCCCTCGCGGCGGTGCCCCTCGCCGAGCGCGGCGCGGTGCGTCCGGCCGTCGAGGACGAGGACAATTTCCCCGCGGCCCCCGGCGCCGGCCGGGTCGTACCTCAGCGACCAGTGATGCGACGCGCCGTCGGCCGGGATGAGGTCGTCGGTCGCCGTCTGGTACGGACCCTCGAAGGTCTGGCCACCGCCCGTCCTCCACGTCGCCGTGCCGTACTCGAAGAAGACCCGGAACGCGTTGCCCTCGCCGTCGAGTCGGAGCACCAGCGAGTTCGGCGTCCGCCACCCCCGGGACGCGCTGTTGAACCAGCCGAAGAGGACCCCGCTGCCGCCGCTCGATGCCGTCACCGCGAACCGCCCGGAGGCCTCGAGCCGATCCTCGAGCGTCCGCGGCGCGATCACGCGCGCGTAGCTCGACGGCGTCAACGAGCGCGACACGAGCCCGCCGATCTCGCCCGCCTCCCCGCCGGCGCGCGTCGACGCGGCGTATCCGAAGTCCTGCACCGTCGTCACGCAATCCTCCGGTCGCGGCACGGTGTTGACCGCGTCCCACTCCGGATCGGACGAGAAGTCCTCGGTCCGCTGCGGCACGCGGCGGCGACCGGTGGTCGAGACGTAGTCGATCCATGCCGTATCGAGGTCGAGCGTCCGGTCGGCGGGCGCGGCGTGGAGCAGCACGCCGAAGCGCAGCCGCATCGCCCCGTCCCGTGGCACGACAACGCGGCTTTCCTGGCCCGCGGAGAAGTCGCGCACGCCGAACGGGTTCGCCACCAGCAGCCCGTAGTCGCGCGCGTGGAAACGACTGGGCCGGAAGTTTCCCGGATGCGCCATCAGCGTGACGCCGGCTCGACGCCCGCCGACGACGCCGCTGGCGTCGCACCAGCGCGCCGGCCGACCCCAGATGCCGGCCTCGTTCTCCCGTCCCTCGTCGTCGAGCATGCGCCCGCCCGCGGCGACGGCGATCGGCGTCGCGACGCGCACGCCGAGACCCATCTCCTGCTGGTCCCCGAAGACGAGATCGCCGGAAGCCGGCCGGAGAGTCGAGTCGATCGCCAGCAGCACGCCCCAGGGGCGCACGAAGAGCTCGTAGCGGCACGTCTCCGTGCAGACGGTCTCGCCGCCCGCGACGTATCGGTTGATCACCGCGAACGAGCCCTCGCGCGCACCGCCGCGGGGGGCCTGATCGAAGCGTTCGTGGACGACGAGCGCGCCGCGCCGGTTGCGCCAGAAGTCATGCCCGCCGAGCCGCCCGAATCCGAGCCAGAGCCCGGGGTGCATGTCGGCGTGGTCGGTGCGGTCCTGCCCCTCGATCGGCGGGTGATTGCGCGACAGGGGGACGCCATCGGGCGATCGCAGGTGCGCGAAGTGGGGCCGCTGGATGACCTCGTCCCGCATGACGTACGATGCGATGCGGGCGCCGTCGACGAGGACGTCGAGCGCGCTGCCGCTCCGGCGAAAGCTCACCTCGGCCTCCGGACGCGCGGACGCGGTTCCGGCCCGCAGAGAGAGCAGCGCGATCAGGGCGACGATGAGAGCCGCCGGTCGCGGTCGGCCCGCGCCGGAAGAGAGGTGGGGGTTCACGAGGGTTGCTCCGTCTCGTTTCGCCGCGTCGTCGCGGATGACCCGCTCTCACAGAGTCTGAACGCGAATCAGCTCCCCAGTTCCTCGAAGATCAACGAGCTCACCACCTGGATCGCCACGCCGAGCTTCTTGAACCGCGTCACGCCTCGCCGGTTGGTCGAGCCATCGGTCAGGAAGAAGACCACCTTCGTCCTCCCGATGTCATCGAAAGTCGGCGTCCAGGTGAAGGTGTCGGTCTCGGTGTCGAACGTGGCGCCGGCGGAGAACGGGTAGCGCGTCTCGTCGACGCTGAAGGTCACCTCATCGCCGTCGGGGTCGGTGGCGAAGACCGGAAACGACAGCTCGTGACCGACCAGCGCCTGAAGCCTCTTGATCCTCGACGGCTTCGGCGGGCGATTCCTGTCCTCGCGCGGGTCGGGCGGGATCACCTTGATCTTGTAGTTGAGTCTCGCCGGCCGCCGCAGACGCCCGTCATCGACGAACGCGGTGAAACGGTGGCCGCCTCGCGGCCCGACGTCCTCCCAGGAGAGGACGCGCGAGACCGGGTCCCAGAGCGCGCCGGGCGGCAGCGGCTCGCCCGCCTCGACGACGAGCTCGCTCGAGCGTCGATCGGCGTCCGTGACGATCACCGGCAGCGTCACCGACTGCCCCTCGACGACGACCAAGTTGTAGATCGCGCCCACCGGCTTCTGGTTCCTGAAGTTGCTCAGATCGGGCCGCTCGCCGCCCAGGCCGAGCCGGCCGTACGGATCTCGCGGCAACCTGAGGATCGGCTGCAGTCCGAGTCCGCGAAAGACGCGGCCGTCGCGGCGCAGCGCGAAGATCTCGTTGCCCGAGGTCGCGATGTCGATGTAGATCCTCTCGGCGTCGTTCCCGTCGCCCGGATAGTCGACGATCGGCACCAGCGTGTTGCGCTCCCCGAAGACCGCGCCATCGGCGCGCAGCGCCTTCCAGTGCCCGTCGGCGGTGAAGGTGATCTCGAGGTAGAGATCGCCGGGACGGGGATTGGTGGCCGGAAACGGCAGCTCCGCGACCTTGACGCCGCCGGGAATCGTTCCCGCCGGTGGCGTCACCTTGGGATCGGCGCGGAAGACGAGCCCGTTCGCGCGCAGGGCGTGGATCTGGCCGTCGAGCGGGTCGACGGCCATCGTGGTCCACACGGTCGCGGGCTCGCGCCCGTCGGGCAGTCCGCCGGGCCCGACCGGGCCGCGGAACCGATAGAGCGGCGTCGAGGAGGCGTTCTTGAACAGCGCCCCGTCGGCGCGCAGCGAGAAGAGGTCGCTGTCCAGCTCCAGCGTCTGGCGGAACGCGAAGAGGAACTCATTGTCGCCGAGGAGCGGCAGGCCGATGACGGCGCGTCCGTTGACCGCGATGATGCCGTCCTGGCGAATCGCGAAGACGCCTTCACCGAGCGCCAGGCTGACCCATTCAAACGGCTCGGCGAGCGAGAAGGGCAGCCGGTGGAGCCGCTTGCCGTTGCGGTAGAGCTCGCCGTCGCGGCGCAGCGCGAATCGGTCCGCTCCGCGCACGACGAGATCGTCCCATCGCTGCGAGAGAGCGGAGTTGTTGTCGGAATCGAACGAGGTGCGCAGGCGATCGAGGACGGTGCCGTTCACCGTCAGCCGGCCATCGTGCGACAGCCCGTAGACGAACGGCTCGTCCGCGCCGAGAGGCGCCAGCGCGAGCGATGAGAGGAAGAGGAGAGAGACGGACAGACGGAGAGCAGGAGATCGGTCCATTCGCGGTCCTCGCTTCGTTTCACGGTGACGGCGGTCACGACGCCCGCTCGCGGAGCCGGACGCCGCCGTGGCGCGGGCTCGGCGCGGGCTCGCCGGCGGAAGACTCCGACATGCGCGCTCCGATTCTACCGCCTCCCGGTGACCGGCGCGACTCGCCCTGGTTTTTCTCGTAGAGCTCGCGCAGACGCCCCGGTCTGGACAAACGCCACCGGCGGGCCGATACTCGGGGATCGCGCATCCCGTGCGGTGCGCCTCCAGGGAGAGGGAGAGCCCTTCGTGCCGATGCACCCCCGGATGTCTCGCGTCTGGCTCGCCGCCGCGCTCCTCGCCGCGTCCGCGCTCCCCGCCGACGAGGGCGGGCCGCGCCGGACGGAGTGGCCGTTCACGGCGCTCGAGCCGGTCCGCGTTCCCGGCGCGGTCGATCCTCGAGACTGCCGCGGACCGATCGACGCCTTCGTCGGCGCCCGGCTCGACGAGGCCGGGCTCGAGGCCGCGCCCCCTGCGAGCCGCCGCGAGCTGATCCGCCGGGTGACGCTCGACCTCCTCGGCCTGCCGCCGACGCCCGGGGAGATCGAGGCGTTCGTCGCGGATCCGGCTCCGGACGCCTGGGAGCGCCTGCTCGATCGCCTCCTCGCCAGCCCGCGCCACGGCGAGCGGCGCGGGCGTCACTGGCTCGATGTGGCGCGCTACACCGAGAGCCAGGGGTTCGAGTACGACCGACTGCGCGACCGCGCCTGGCACTACCGCGACTACGTCATCGAGAGCTTCAACGCCGACACGCCCTACGACCGATTCATCGCCGAGCAGATCGCCGGCGACGTCATCGAGCCGGTGACGCGCGACGGCATCGTCGCGACGAGCCTGCTGGTCTGCGGGCCCTGGGACCAGGCGGGCAACGGCCAGGCGAACAAGACGCAGCGCATGATCACGCGCGAGGAGGAACTCGAGGACCTCGTCAGCGTCGTCTGCCAGACGTTCCTCGGCGTGACGGTGAACTGCGCACGGTGTCACGAGCACAAGTACGACCCCATCCCGCAGGTCGATTACTACCGCGTCAAGGCCGTCTTCGAGGGCGTCGTCCACGGCGAGCGCGACATCGTGCCGCCCGCGGAGGTGCGCGCGCGCGAGGAGCGCGCCAGACGGCTCGAGGCCGAGATCGCCGCCATCGGCGCCCTCATCGGCGAGCTCGACGCGGCGGCGCGCAGTCGCGTCGTCGCCCGGCGCGACGACGTCACGCGTCCCGTCGGCCCGACGCCGTTCGCCCGGTGGACCTTCGACGACGGCACGGCGCGGGACTCGGTCGGCGAGCTCCACGGCACGCTGCACGAGGGCGCCCGCATCGCGGGGGGCGACCTCCTCGTCGACGGCCAGAAGGCGTTCATGCGAACGGTGCCGATCCCGCGCGACTTCCGGGAGAAGACACTCGAGGCGTGGGTGCGGCTGCCGACGCTCGACCAGGGCGGTGGCGGCGTGGTGACGCTCGAGGACTCGCGCGGCGGGGTCTTCGACTCCATCGTCTTCGGCGAGCGCCAGCCGCGGAAGTGGATGGCCGGCAGCACCGGGTTCCAGAGGACGCGCGACCTCGACGGCGCGGAGGAGACCGCGACCGACGAGGCCATCCACGTGGCGATCACGTACGACGGCGACGGACGCATCGCCGTGTATCGAAACGGCGAGCCGTACGCCCCTCCCTACACGCCGTCCAGCGGCCTCCAGACGTACCGCGCCGGCGACGCGCGCGTCGTCCTCGGAATGCGGCACACCGGCGGCGGACGGGCATTCCTCGCGGGCGCCATCGAGGAGGCGTCGCTCCACGACCGCGCGCTGACGGCGAACGAGGTCGCGGCGTCATGCGCTTCCCGCGGCCTCTTCGTCTCGCGCGAGGAGGCGCTCGCCGCGCTCACCGATCCGGAGCGGAGGGAGCGCGAGGAGCTCTCGCGCCGTCTGGCCAGCCTGCGCTCCGGACTCGGGGAGCGGCCGGCCGAGGAGAAATCGTACGTCGGCACGCGTCGTCAGCCTGCTCCGACACGCCGCCTCGAGCGCGGCGACGTGCGCCAGGCAATGGAGGTCGTCGCGCCCGGCGCGCTCTCGGCGATCGATCAGCCGCCCGGCGACCTCGGGCTCGCCCCGGACGCGCCGGAGGCCGAGCGCCGCCGGCGACTGGCGGCGTGGATCGCCGATCAGCGCAATCCGCTGACGGCGCGGGTGATGGTCAACCGCGTCTGGCACTGGCACTTCGGTCGCGGGCTCGTCGCGACGCCGAACGACTTCGGCAAGAGCGGCGAGGGCGCCACGCACCCGGAGCTGATCGACTGGCTCGCCGGCCGCTTCATCGACGACGGCTGGAGCGTCAAGCGGCTGAGCCGCCGCATCCTGACGTCGGCGGCCTACCGCCGGTCGTCGCGCTTCGACGAATCGGCAGCCGCACGCGACAGCGAGAATCAACTGCTGTGGCGCTTCTCGCCGCGGCGCGTCGAGGCGGAGGTCGCCCGCGACGCGATGCTCTTCGCGAGCGACGCGCTCAACCTCGAGATGGGCGGACCGGGTTTCCGGGACTTCACGGTGTCGACCTTCGGGTCGAGCTTCTACACCATCGAGGACCGCGACGGACCGGAGTACCGCCGCCGCGCGATCTACCGCATGAACGTCAACTCGGGCAAGCAGCCGTTCCTCGACGCGCTCGACTGTCCCGACCCGGCGGTGAAGACACCGCGGCGACGGGCGACGACGACGCCGACACAGGCGCTCGCCCTGATGAACAACCCGTTCGTCCAGCGCCAGGCGCGGCGACTCGCCGAGCGCGCGCTGGCCGAGTCGAGCGGTGACCTGCCGGCCGCCGTCGAGCGCGCGTATCGACGAACGTTCGGTCGTGACCCGACTCCCCGCGAGCGCGAGGCGAGCGTCGCGGTCGCGCGGGAGCACGGACTCCCGACTGTCTGCTGGGCCCTCTTCAACGCCTCGGAGTTCCTGCATGTCCGCTGAGCCGACCGGTATCCCGACGCCGACACCGACCGACGACGCGCCCCTGCTGCCGCGGCGCCACTTCCTCTGGCGCGCCGGCGGGCTCGGCGCCATCGCGCTGGCGTGGCTCCTCGATCGCGATGCCCGCGCTGCCAGAGCGGAGGTCGGGGACGCCGTCGGGACCCACTTCCCGTCGCGGGCGAAGCGCATCGTGCAGATCTTCTGCGCGGGCGGCGTCAGCCATATCGACACCTTCGACCACAAGCCCGAGCTCGAGCGCATGCACGGCAAGTCGCTCGAGGGCCGGGGCGAGCTCCGCGGCTTCTTCGGCAAGCCCGGGCTGATCATGAAGAGCCCCTTCGCCTTCCGGCAGCACGGAGAAAGCGGCGCGTGGGTCAGCGATATCCTGCCGCAGATCGCAACGTGCGTCGACGACCTCGCGTTCATCCACTCGATGGTGGCGAAGAGCAACAACCACACGCCGGCGTCGTTCCACATGAACAGCGGCTTCACGATGAACGGCTTTCCGAGCATGGGCGCGTGGATCAGCTACGGTCTCGGCACCGTCAACGACGACCTGCCGGCGTTCGTCGTGCTTCCCGACTCGCGCGGTCTGCCCGCGGGCGGATCGATCAACTGGACGGCGGGGTTCCTGCCGGCGCGACATCAGGGAACGGCGCTGCGCACGGGGTCGCCGGAGCCTGTCGTCGACCTCGAGACCCCGGCCGGCGTGCCCGCGAGCGCGCGGGCGGCCGGCGCCGGTCTGCTGGCGCGCCTCAACGGCGATTTCGCGGCGCGGTATCCCGGAACGGGCAGCGTCGCCGGCCGCGTGCGCGCCTACGAGCTCGCCGCGCGCATGCAGCTCAGCGTCCCCGAGGCGATCGACCTCGACGGCGAGTCCGAGGAGACACGACGCCTCTACGGCGTCGATGATGACACGACCGCCGGCTTCGGGCGGAACTGCCTGCTGGCGCGGCGACTCCTCGAGCGCGGCGTCCGCTTCGTGCAGCTCTTCAACGGCGGCGCCTTCGGCTCACCGCGCATCAACTGGGACGCGCACGAGAGCGTCATCGAGAACCACCGCAAGATGGCGCCGAGCATGGACCGTCCCGTGGCCGCGCTGATCAAGGACCTCAAGCGCCGCGGCATGCTCGAGGACACGCTCGTCGTCTGGTGCACCGAGTTCGGCCGCGGCCCGGCGACGCAGGGCATCAATCGGCCGGGGCGCGACCATCACCCCGACGCCTTCACGTGCTTCCTCGCCGGCGCTGGCGTCAAGAAGGGCCACCGCCACGGCGCCTCGGACGAGATCGGCTTCTCCTCGGTCGAGGACACCGTGACCATTCCCGACTTCCACGCCACCATCCTCCACCTCCTCGGCCTCGACCACGAGCGCCTGACCTTCTACCACAACGGCATCCAGCGACGCCTGACGGACGTCTCGGGTCATGTGGTGCGGGGGGTGCTCGACGAGCGGGTGTGAGACGAGTTCGCGGTCCCCCGTCGGACTCGTCCTCGAGACTGAGACTGAGACCGAGATCAGAGATCAGAGATCAGAGATCAGAGGTCAGAGACCGACTCCGACTCGGATTCCGATCCCAGCGTTGCAAAAACGTACCCGTTCCCGTTCCCGAAAGCGCCCGTCGTGATTGACAAAACTCCCTGAACGACGCCAAGACGGTCACGGTCACGGTCACGGTCACGGTCCACGGTCCACGGTCACGGCACACGGTCCATGGGTCACGGTCCACGGTCCACGGTCCACGGGTCACGGCCACCGAGAACCGACTCCGATTCCGATTCCGACACCGACACCGATGACCGATACCGACTCCGATGACCGATTCCGACTCCGATTCGGAGGCGGAGTTCTCGTTCGCCAGGCACGCCTGGGCGGACCCGGTCCCCCGATCTGCGTCAATCTGCGTAATCTGCGTAATCTGCGTTCCCGTCTTTCCTCGGGCACGGGCCCGGAAACGGGATCAGAGCAAGCCCGGGATCGGCTCGTCGAGGTAGAGCGGGTGGGGGCGGCCGAGCTGTTCGGTCCAGTGGAGGTCGCGCGGCAGGCCGAGGGCCCCGAAGATGGTCGCGGCGAGGTTCTCCGGGCGCTGCGGCGCGTCGTCGGGCTCGCCGCCGGTCGGATCGGATGAGCCGACCACCGTGCCGCCACGGATGCCGCCGCCGGCGAGGAAGACCGTCTGCACGCGGCCCCAGTGGTCGCGGCCCGGTGGCTTGCCCTTGCCGATGCTGAAGATCCGCGGCGTGCGGCCGAACTCGCCCGCCATGACGACGAGGGTGTCGTCCAGCAGTCCGCGGTCGGCGAGGTCGTCGAGCAACGCCGAGACCGCGACGTCGGTCGGCGGGAAGAGGAACTTCTCGAGGTTGGGGAACGCGTTGACGTGCGTGTCCCACGTCTCGTTGTTCCCGAGGTTGACCTGGACCAGCCGAACGCCCGCCTCGACGAGCTGGCGCGCCATCAGCAGCGACCAGCCGAACGAGTTCCGGCCGTAGCGGTCGAGGAGCGCCGGGTCGGCGCTGGCGATGTCGAACGCCCGCTGCGCGCGAGAATCGGTCAACAGCCGCAGCGCGAGGTCGTGGTAGCGACGGAACTGCCGCACCGGCGCGGCGCGCTCGAGCGCGCGCTGCTGCTCGACGATCGTCCGCTGGACGTCCATCCTCCGCCGCAGCCGCGCCTCCGTCAGGTGATGCGGCAACGCCAGCTGCGGCACCTTGAAGCCGGCGCCCTCCCGTGTCTCCGCGCCGCGCTCGTGGTGGAACTCGTACTCGGGATACGCGCCGTAGGTGCGGGCGTTGAACAGCGACGCCTCGACGAACCACGGGTCGCGGTGCGGCCCCATCACGCCGCCGAACTGTCCCGGAATCACGCGCCCCGTGCGGTGCACCAGGCGCTCGGGGAGCACCACACCGGCCGGCAACGCGCCACGCGGGGGCGCCAGGTCGCCGACGATCGACGCCAGCGACGGCCAGTCGGTCTTCTTCGGCTTGTTGAGGTCGAAGCTCCGCGGCAGGTCGCTCCGACCCGAGAGCATCACCATGTGCCCCTGCGAGTGCTCGTTGAACGGATGCGTCACCGACCGGCAGAGCGCCCATCGCTCGCTGCGCGCCGCGAGAAGCGGCAAGTGCTCGCAGATCTCGATGCCGGGCGTTCGCGTCGGGATCGGCCGGAACGGGCCGCGGTACTTCTCGGGTCCGTCCGGCTTCATGTCGAAGCTGTCGATCTGCGACAGGCCGCCGGAGAGGAATATATAGATGACAGAACGGGCTCGCCCCGTCGGCGCGCCCGACGCGGAAGCGGCGGCCTCGAGCGCCGCGAGCCGCGGCAGTGTGAGCCCCGCGAGGCCGACGACGCCGGCGTGGATGGCCGCCCGGCGGGAGAATCGATAGCGGGACAGGGGATCGCGGGACAGGGGATCGCGGGCGAGAGACGGGTGGGTCGATCGCCGTCCGACGTCTGGCGCGCGCTCGGTCGAGCTCATGCGGTCCCCCTGAAAAAGTCCGCGGCCTCGTCACCGTCTCTCACTTCGCCCGCTCATTGTGGCCTCGCCGTGGCGGCGGTGTCAACCCGCGGAAGGCGGGGCGCCGCGCCTCAGTTCGAGACCACCTCGCGTCGCGGCTCGACCTGGTAGAGATGGCGCACGAAAAAGTCGCGGCGGCGGCGGACCATGTACGGCGAGCCGTCGCCGACGCCGTGCCCCGCCCCGGGCACCAGCAGGAACTCGAAGTCCTTCTCGGCCTTGATCAGCGCGTTGACGACCTGCAGGGTCGAGGATGGGTCGACGTTGGTGTCGAGTTCGCCGACGGTGAGCAGGAGCTTGCCCTGGAGCCGGTGCGCGTGAGTGACGTTCGAGTTCTCGGCGTACTCCTCCCCCACCGGCCAGCCCATCCAGAGCTCGTTCCACCAGATCTTGTCCATGCGGTTGTCGTGACAGCCGCAGTCGGCGACGGCAACCTTGTAGAACTCCGGGTGGAAGAGAAGGGCGCCGAGCGCGTTCTGGCCGCCGGCCGAGCCGCCGTAGACGCCGACCCGCGTCAGGTCCATGTACGGCCTCAACTCGGCCGCGGCGCGCATCCACGCCATGCGGTCCGGGAAGCCCGCGTCGCGCAGGTTCCGCCAGCACACGTCGTGGAACGCCTTCGACCTGTTCGACGTCCCCATGCCGTCGATCTGCACGACGATGAAGCCGAGCTCGGCGAGCGACTGGGCGCGGTAGTAGGGGCGGAAGCGCTTCGGGACGTGCGACCCCTGCGGGCCGGCGTAGATCTTCTCGATCACCGGATACTTGCGCGCGGCGTCGAAGTTCGTCGGATGGAAGATGATGCCGTAGATGTCGGTGGCGCCGTCGCGCCCCTTGGCCGCGAACCGCTCCGGCGCCCGCCAGCCGGTCTCGAGGAGCGCGGACCAGTCGGCGCGCTCGAGCTCGAGGACGAGCGCGCCATCCGAGGCGCGCCGCAGCTCGGTGACCGGCGGCATGTCGACGCGCGAGTACGTATCGATCAGGTAGCGGCCATCCGGAGAGGGCTCGATGTCGTGCGTGCCGTTGCCGTCGGTGAGGATCACCAGGTTCGAGCCGTCGAAATCGATCCTGCAGAAGTGCACGTAGTACGGATCCTGTCCCGGATAGATGCCGCCGGCGCGGAACCAGATCTGGCGCTTCTCGTCGTCGACGCGGTCGACGCGGCGCACGACCCACGTGCCGCGGGTAATCTGATTCTTGACGCTGCCGGTGCGAGAGTCGTGCAGATACAGGTGGTTCCACCCGTCGCGCTCGGACATCCAGATGATCTCGTGCGTCGCATCGACGTAGTGCGTGAAACGCTTGTGCGCGTAGTCGATGAACGTGTCGCTGCGCTCGTCGATGATCGCGCCGGCCTCGCCCGTGCCGGCGTCGACGGCGACGATCCGCAGCACCTGGTGCCCACGCTGATTGTAGACGAACGTGAAACGCCTCGAGTCGGGGTGCCAGCGGACCTCATCGATGCGCCAGGGATTCGGGAACAGGGCGTCATCGATCGGGATCTCCTTGCGCGCGTCGACGTCGAAGAGATGCGGCTTCGAGTTGGTGATTCGATCACCCGGCTTGAGGTACTGCCTCGAGTGCAGCTTCGGCTGCACCTGGTCCGTCGGCGACGACTCGATCATGTACACCGTGTGCTCTTGCGCCTCGGCCGTGCGCATGGCGACGAGCTTCGTCGAGTCAGGCGACCACGAGATCCTCGAGCCGTAGCCGTCCTCGGCGGTCCCCTCGTCGCTGAGCGCGAAGGATTCGCCGCCCTCGGCGTCCCGCACGTGAACGTTGTGATCCTTGATGAACGCCACCCGGCGACCGTCTGGCGACGTCACTTCCCGCGGCCCGCCCCGCGACCCGCGCGGGCGTCCGCGTCGACCCCGGCGACGCCCGCGCTCCTCGCGACGGGGCGGCTCGAGCAGGTCCGCCTCCGAGAGCGCGTGGCTCTCGAGATCGAGGCGCCAGCCCTTGCCGAGCGCGTTGAAACGGATGGTCTTCCCGTCGCTGCCGAGCTCGAGCCAGTCGATCGGCACGGCGCGCTCCTCGACCGGCTGCCCGGTCGCCCCGGCGAGCGCTCGCGCGACCGCGGCGTGATCGAACGCCGGCTCGCGCGTGGCGGCGACCGCATCGACCCGGATGAACTCGCGCGCGCCGCCGGGAAGGTCGTTTCGGTACCAGAACCGGTCGCCGCTCTCGTCCCATCTGGCGTCGACGCGCGTCCGGAAGACGCGGTCACGGCAGAGCTCGGGGAGGCGACCCGCGCGCTCGTAGTCGGCCTGCGTTCCCTGCGCGGCGACGGTCGCCGGCACGTGAAGACACACGGCGATGGCCAAAAAAGAGAGGTGACGCGTGCTCATCGATGACTCCGATCTCAACCCGACGCGCCGGCCTCGCTGCCGCGCTTCTTGCCGGCGTCTTTCTCGACGCAGTAGAGCGCCCGGTTCGAGCGCAGCAGCATGCGATTGCCCGCCACGGCGGGGCTCGCGTTGAAGACGCTGCGGTCGTCGAGGTCGTTGTGCGCCATCTGCTCGAGGTCGGGATCGGCCTCGAGCACCGCCGTGCCGCCGTAGCAGGTGACGCAGTAGAGCCGGTCGCCCGCGAGCAGCACCGACGCGTATGTCTTGTTGCGCGAGCCGATGTCACGGAGGCGCGCGCGCTTGACGACGTCGCCGGTCCTGGCGTCCATGCAGTAGGCGATTCCCGTGTGATCGACCCAGTAGAGGTGACCTTCGTGGTAGACGGGCGACGGCACCTTCGAGCCGCTGCTCGACGTCCACAGCCGGTGCGTGGCCGTGACGTCGCCGCGCCCGCCGACCCGCACGGCCAGCGCCTTGATCGCACCGCGGCCTCCGAACGCGTAGGCGACGCCGTCGTGGGAGATCACCGTCGGGCAGACGTAGTCATCGATCCCCTCGCAGCGCCACAGCTCCTTGCCGGTGCGCGGGTCGAAACCGAAGACGTGACCCTCGGCGCTGACGACCACCTCGTGGCCGCCGCCGGGGACCTTGACGAGCGCGGGCGTGCACCACGAGCGGTTGATCCCCGGCGCCCGCCACACCTCCTTGCCGTTCTCGCGGTCGAAGGCGATCACCGCGTCGCTCTCGACGCACGCGTTGATGATGACGAGGTCGTCGAAGAGGAGCGGCGAGCCCGCCGTCCCGAAGCCGTGCGTGCCGCTGCCGGCGCTCGCCGACCAGAGCGGCTTGCCATCGAGGTCGAACGCGTGCACGCCGCTGCGCCCGAAGAAACAGTAGACGCGCTCGCCGTCCGACGCCGGCGTGCTCGAGGCGTAGCCGTGCTCGGGCAGCCACCGCCGGTACGGCTCCTCGGGGGTGCTCGCCTTGACGCGACGCGACCAGGTCTCGCGGCCGCTGTCGAGATCGAAGCACGCCAGGCGCATCTCGAGACCGGACTGCTCGCCCGGCTGCTCGCTGTCGAGGCCGTATCCAACGTAGTAGGTGACGAAGACGCGCTTGCCGACGACGATCGGGCTCGACGCGCCGAAGCCCGGGAGCGTCGCCTTCCATCGCACGTTCTTCTCGGCGGACCACTCGAGGGGCAGGTCGGCGCTCGCCGGCGCGATCCCCGCCGCGTCCGGCCCGCGAAACTGCAGCCAGTCGTCAGCGAACGCCGCGGCCGTGAGCGACATCATGGTGGTGGTGGTCAGCAGAATCAGGTGTCGGCGCATCGCAGAGTCCTCGTGTGGTGTCCTGGTGGTCGGTGGAGCTCGATCGCTGGCGATCGACGTGGAGCTTCCTTTGTACCCGATGCGCACCGTCGGCGAAAGGGCAGGCTCGCGGCGTCCGAACCGGCTTCAACTCTCGCGCGCGGCGGAGTTTCGAGCCATTTTTCGCGTTTCCGGGTTGGGATCCACCGGCCCGCATCTTATAGTGTGAGTTTGGTCGGATCGAGAGCCGCGCAGCTTGGCGCGATTCGTGTCGGGCTGCAGAGACAGAGGAAGACATGCGGGACGCAGAAAACCTCGCGGGCGCCGCTGCCCGGGCCGTCGAGGAGCGCCGATCCGGCGCCCGGTCGGCACGTCGGTATACCCTGCTCGCCATGGCCCTGGCGGTGCTGATCGGCATCGGCGCGGTTGCGGCCCTCACCGACTCGCTGAGGACGAAGAGCGTGGCGCTGGTGGAGTACACCATGCGCCGCGGAACCCTGCCGATCGTCGTCACCGAGCGCGGCAACCTCGAGAGCCAGAGCGACGTCAAGATCATCTGCCAGGTCGATGACGTCGAGAACGACGGCATCCACGGGACGCCGATCGTCTTCATCGTGCCGAACGGCGCCTCCGTCGAGGAAGGCCAGTTGCTCGTCGAGCTCGACTCCTCCTCGCTGCGGGAGCGCCTCGACCGGCAGCTGCTCGACACGGAGCGCGCCCGCTCCGACCAGATCCAGGCGAAAGTCAGGTACGAGAATCAGCTGACGCAGAACAAGACCAGCCGCGCCGACGCCCAGCTCCAGGTCGATCTGGCCGAGCTGGCGCTGAAACAGTTCGAGGACGAGGACGGCGGCACGTTCCAGATCGAGCTCCAGGACGTCGAGCTGCTCATCCAGGAGGCGCAGGCCAGCAAGCTCATCGAGGCCACCAACCTCGAGGGCGTCGAGCAGCTCTACAAGCTCGGCTACCGGAGCTCGGGCGAGCTCGCCCAGGCGCGGCTGAGCGCGCTCAAGGCGGAGCGCCAGCTGGCGACGGCGATCTCGAGGAAGAAGGAGCTCGTCGACTACAAGTACCGCAAGACGAAGCTCGAGCTCCAGGGCAACGTGGAGTCGGCGAAACGCGCGCTGCTCCAGGTCGAGCGCGACAACGAGGCATTCCTCGAGCAGGCGCGGGCGGCGATGGAGGCGGCGGACGAGGCGCTCAAGAAAGAGGAGGAGCGGCTCGCCCGGTACCGCGACCAGCTCGCCAAGTGCAAGCTGTTCGCGCCGCGCGACGGCATGGTCGCCTATGCGTCGGGGCAGGGTCGTCGCTGGAGCGAGCCGATTCGCGAGGGCGCCGCTGTGCGTCCCCGACAGGCGATCCTCTCGCTCCCGAACCTTCGCCGCATGCAGGTGAAGACCTCCGTGCACGAATCGGTGCTCGACCAGGTGCGCGCCGGGCTGCCCGTGACCGTGCGCGTCGACCCGTTCCCGGAGAGGCTCTACTCGGGGACGGTCAAGTCGGTCGCCGTGCTGCCGGACCAGGACAGCTGGCTGAGCTCGGACACGAAGGTCTACGAGACGGTGGTGACCATCGACGAGGACGTCGAGCAGCTCAAGCCCGGCATGACCGCGGTGGTCGAGATCCACGTCGACCGCCTCGAGAACGTCCTCAGCGTGCCGGTGCAGGCGGTCGTGCAGATCGGCGAGGAGAGCTGGTGCTACGTGAGCGCCGGCGGCGACGTCGACAGGCGGCCGATCGAGCTCGGTCGCTCGAACGACAAGTTCGTCGAGATCCGCTCGGGGCTCGAGGAGGGCGACGTCGTCGTTCTCAACCCGATGGCGATCGTCGATGAGGATCGCCGCGACGAGTCGACGATCGCGCCGGAGAACACCGGACCGGAGCCGCCGCCGCGCGAATCCGAGGAGCCCCTCGCCGACGGCGACGCCGGTCCCGGAGACGGCCCGCGATCGACGGGCGCCAGCGCCGGAGAGGACTCGAGGGCTCGCCGCGGTGCGGGCGAGAGGCCGCCCCGGGCGCGGCCGGACGCATCGAGACGCGATGGCGGGGAGCGCACGCGGCGCGGTCGCTGATCGATGCATCTCGCCACGCTCCAGCTCGCGGTCCGCAACCTCCTGCTCCACAAGCTGAGGAGCTTCCTGACCATGCTCGGGACGATCCTCGGCGTCGCGTCGGTGATCTCGATGCTCGCCATCGGCGAGGGGTCGAAGCGCGAGGCGGTCGAGCAGATCCGCCAGCTCGGTGCCACCAACGTCATCGTTCGCAGCGTCAAGCCGAAGCACGAGGATCAGCAGGGCGACTCGTCGACCGGGACCGCGACGCAGCAGAGGGTGAGTCACGTCCTCGAGTACGGCCTCACCTATCGCGACTACGAACGGCTCACCGAGACGCTCCCGACGATCAATCAGGCGGTGCCGATCGCGCTCGTGCGGCGGAACGCGCAGCACAATCGCTACCGCATCACGAACGCCCGCGTCCTCGGGACGACGCCCGAGTACCTCTCGATCAAGAACCTCGTCGTCCGTCGCGGCCGGTTTCTGACCACGCCCGACCTTCGCAACACCTCCAACGTCGCAGTGCTCGGCGCCGGCGCGGCCGAGCGGCTCTTCAGCTTCGAGGACCCGATCGGCGAATCGATCCTCCTCGGTGATGGCGCGTACCGCGTCGTCGGCATCCTCGAACCCCAGGACAGCGGCACGGCGACGGTCGGCGCCATCGGCCGCGACGACTTCAACAACGACATCTACATCCCGCTGACGGCGGCGCGCAGCCGTTTCGGCGAGCTGCAGATGATCCTTCGTGCCGGCAGCCGCGAGTTCGAGCGCACGCAACTCAGCGAGATCACCCTGACGGTCCGGGACGAGGAGCTCGTCCCCCAGACCGCCGCGATGGCGAGAAAGCTCCTCGAGCAGACGCATCCGTCAGGCCACGACTTCGAGATCCAGGTGCCGCTCGAGCTGCTGAATCAGGCGGAGCGCGAGAAGCGCATCTGGAACCTCGTTCTCGGTTCGATCGCCGGCATCTCGCTGCTCGTGGGCGGCATCGGCATCATGAACATCATGCTCGCGACCATCACCGAGCGGACGCGCGAGATCGGCGTTCGCCGCGCCCTGGGCGCCAAGCGCCGCGACATCACGGCGCAGTTCCTGGTCGAGACGATGGTTCTCTCGACCACGGGCGGCGTCGTCGGCATCGTGCTCGGCGTCGCCATCCCGCTGGGGGTGACCCTTTTGTCGGGGCTCCAGACGGCGCTCAGCCTCTGGTCGGTGGCGCTGTCGTTCGGGATCTCGGTGAGCGTCGGCGTGATCTTCGGGCTCTACCCGGCGCGCCGGGCGGCGCTCATGGATCCGATCGAGGCTCTCCGTCACGAGTGAACGGGGCCTCGGCCTCCGTCTCCGGCTCCTCGCCCGGCAGCGGCGCGTCGAGCATCTCCCGGATCTCCCGCGACACCAGCAGGAACCTCGGAATGTCGCCATACGTCGGCCCGGCGTTCTCCGGGTACTCGAGGTTCGCCTCCGGCTGGTAGTCGGGATCGTCGATCTGCGGCCAGAAGCCGGTGGTGTCGATCTCCATGAGCTCGAGGTCGAGGGCGAATCGAGCCCGATCGACGATGTACCCGATGCGCGAGTTGGCGACGGCGATCAGCGCCTCGCGCGACGACTGCAGCGCGTCGAGCAGGTCCGTGCCGCGCACGCCCTCCACGCCGAGGGCGAGCTGCAGGCGGACGCTGATCACCTGCTCCGCCGCAAGCGCCGCCCTGGTGACGCTGATCGGGTACTGGATGCGCGTCTCGTCGAGCGTCCGCAGTCCGCTCCGGACGTCGAGCTTGATCGCGTCCTCGAGCGCCATCAGCCCGCGCCGACCCGCCTGATAGTCGATCAGCGCGCGGCGGTAGTCGTTGCGCTGCGAGTAGCGGTTCAGCGGCAGATCGACCGCCAGCGAGAGGCGCGTCTCGCTCTCGCTCGCCGAGAAGCGGAACGGCTTGTTGTCGCGCGTCCGGATCGAGTGGCTCGCCTCGAGGTTGAGGACCGACTTCAGGTCGTCGGCGGCGATCTTGATCGTTCGCCGGTCGTCGGCGAGGCGGCCGCGCTCGTTCATCAGGTCGAGTCGCTGCACGATCGCCGTCGCCATGGCGTCCGCCTCCTCGATGTCGATCGTGGGCAGCCCCGGGCCGGCGCTCTCGAGCAGCCGCTCGACGATCTCGATCACACGGTCGGTGCGCTCGAGCGTGTCGCTCAGGGCCTGTTCCGCGTCGGGCCCTCCGGGCGGGAGCTCGTTGAGCGCGTCGAGCGAGCGGATGAGCGCCTCGAGCTCCGCGCGCAACGCGCGCGTGTCGTCGAGGATCGACTGCAGCCGTTCCTGCTGCGGGTCCTCCAGGATCTCCTCGAGGCGGCCCACCAGCGCCTCGAAGCGCTGGCGCAGCTCCTCGAGCGTGCGCTCCGCCGCTTCGATCTGTTCGCTGTCCCGCGGCGGCCGTGCGCCCCTGGCGAGCTCGATCTCGCGCTGCGCGAGGTCGAGTAGCGCGGCGACGACGTCGCTCGTTCGCTGGAAGAGGAGGATGAGCGGCGCCGGCGCGGCGGGGTCCGAGGTGCGGTCGAGCTCTGCCACGTTGCGCGCCACCTCGACGCGCGCGCGATTGACGCGGAAGCGACGCAGGAGCTCCTCGAGCTCCTCGCTCTCGGGCACCTCCTCGCCGAGGAGCCGGCGCAGGCGCAGCCACTCGAGCAGGCGCTCGATCAGGAAGATGTCGGCGTTGAGGACCTCGGCGCGGTCCGGCGTCGTCTGGTCGCGGCGGTCGCGGACGCGCACGAGCCACCGCCGGACGCGCTCCGATGCGACCTCGATCTCGTCGCGGAGGGTCAGGCGATCGAGCTCGGCGAGGTCGATGTTGATCGGCGTCTCGGTCGGCAGGCCGATCTGCAGCTTCAATCGATCGAGCGCGTCCTCGAGCACGTTGCACGTCGCGATGACGCTGCTGCGCCCCGACAGCATGCCCTGCTCGAACTGATCGACCGCCACGGGGTTCGGGGCGTTCTTGACACTGGCGCGCACCTCGGCGCGCGCCTGCTCGAAGGTGCGCACGAGCGAGAAGTAGTTCTGGGATTCGATCTCGATGTTCCTGTACGTCCTCAGGAGGCCGTAGTAGCTCGCGGCGAGCTGGAAGAAGAAGTCCTTGCGGAATCGCGCGTGGTCGCGCGCCGCGTAGACCAGGCTGCGCTCCGCCTGGATCAACGGGTTGAGGCGGATGTCCCGCTGGAAGACGCTCTGGGTGACGCGAAAGAGGAGCTCCGAGCTGACGTCGCGGGAGAAGCCCTCCGGGCCGTCGAAGGTGAACACGACGTTGTTCGCGAATCGCGCCAGGACGTCGCCGCCCGTGGCCAGCATCTTCTGCAGTCCGATGTTCGACCCGATCGGCATGGTCTCCGTCCGCGTGCCGTCGTTGCGGGCGTTGGAGTAGTCGAGTCCGCCGCCGCTCGTCGGCGTGAACGTGATGGCGTGATCGTATCGCTCGAGCGTCAGCGCGAGCGCGGCGCGGTAGAGCTGCTCCTTGCTCGTCTGGTACTCCCGGCTGTTGAGCAGCGCGAGCTGGACGATCTCGACGAGGTCGAGGCGGGGCGCGTCATCGAGGAGCTCGTCGCCGGGCTCCTCCTCGTGCGTGCGACCGTACTCATCGCGGACGCTCTCGAACTCGAGCATCCGCGCGAGGCATTCCTCCGGGATCGCGTCCCAGTAGCTCGGCGGGATCGGCCGCACGGGCAGGCCGGTGACGCGGGCGCCACCGTCGTCGGCGGTCGCGTCCTGGGGAGCCGCGATCTCGATGCCGGCGCGTCGAGCCCCGGCCGCGAGCTCCGGCAGCTCGTACGCATAGAGCGACGGCCCCGGCGCCGGCAGCGCCGGGTAATCGGGGTCGCTCGGGTCGTGCAGGCGGGAACCGGGGTCGGGCTCGATGGTGAATCCGTCCGCGACCGCCCACGGGGTGCCGAGCGTCTTCTGGTCGATCGCCGCATAGACGTCGCGGTCGGCCTGCTCGCGGTAGTACTCCCGCGTGCAGCCACCGGCGACGGCCGCGATGGAGAGCATGGAGAAAAACAGGAAGAACGGGCGAAGCACGAGCGTGGCTCGCACGGGAGTGCCGATCTCAATCACGGTTCTCGGTTCCTTCGGACAATATAGGGAGGCACGTCAGTGATCGTCGACCGTCCACGCGATCGATCCGGCAGCACGCGCGCGGCGCGATCGGCGGATGATACCGGAGCCGGCGGGCGCGCGTCGAGCATCACCGGGAACTCCGGGGACGCCGGAAGGTCACGCCAATTCCCTTTGACCGCCGCGAGACGCTCGACTACCGTGATCCTCGATGCGACCACGCCCGACGAGAACGAGACTCTCGACCTGCCGGAGGACGCCCGCCGTGAAGACGCACGTCGCCTTCGCGGCGTTCGCGGCCATCACCGTGGGCGCCGGTATCGTCTTCCGCGGCCCGGCGGCCGGGGCTGATTCGGAGCCGCGTTTCCCCGAGACCCTCGACGTCGTCGTGCCGCACATCTCGACCGACCCGGCGATCCGGATCGATTACGACATCGTCTACGTGCGCGCGCCGCGCGCCGGCGACGAGGAGCACCGCCGCTTCTACACCGACTTTTCGCAGCCGGTGACGATGGAGCCGGGCGCCGACCTGATGCTGCTCCACCCCGACGGCCGCGAGGAGCTGCTGGTCGCCGGCGGGCGCGGCGCGGTGACCGATCCGATGGTCTCGCTCGACGGCGAGTGGGTCTATTACACCCTGATCCACGACCTCGAGAAGGCGAACCAGTGGAACCCGCCACGCGCGGGGGCCGACATCTTCAAGATCCACGTCCCGTCGCGTCGCATCGTGCGGCTGACCAACCAGCGCTTCTCCCCGAACACCGGCGCTGCCGACTGGGCGAGCGATTACCGCGCCGCGGAGAAGGACCGGACGCGCTTCGAGTACGGCGTCTTCAACATGGGTCCGTGCCCGCTGCCCGGCGACCGCATCGTCTTCACGAGCAACCGTGACGGCTTCCGTCCGGCAAAGGGATACCCGGTGATCGCGCTGCAGCTCTTCGTCATGGACGATCGCGACGAGAGCATCGGTGACGACGTCGACCCGGTGAACCTCGAGAAAATCGGCCACCTCAACATCTCGGGCGCGCTGCACCCGGTGGTGCTCGTCGACGGCCGGATCATGTACAGCACGCTCGAGTCCCAGGGGATTCGCAGCGACATCTCGTGGGGCATCTGGACGATCCATCCCGACGGCACCCGCTGGGCGCCGCTCGTCAGCGCCTTCGATCCCGGCGGCGCGCCGAACGGTTTCCACTTCCAGACGCAGCTCTCCGACGGATCGATCATCGTCGAGGAGTACTACAACCAGAACAACAGCGGCTTCGGCGCCTACATCAAGCTGCCGCCGTCGCCGCCGAGGGGCTACCCGGCCTTCGGCCCGGCGCACCGTCACGACCCGCGCAACCGCCCGTGGCGCTACGGGCGCTTCTCGAACGGCAAGGGACAGTGGTACCGGATGCCGTTCATGCCGGCGGGATCGATCTCGCTGACGCCCTTCACGCACGGCCGCGAGGGGCCGGCGGACCCGTCCGTCCTCGGCGACAAGAAGTCCCCGGCGGTCGGCAAGTTCACGCACCCGAGCGGCGCGCCCGACAACCACCTGCTGACCGTCTACTCGCCCGGACCGGTGAACCACCAGTACACGTACCTGCCGCAGCTCGACGGCGGGATCTATCTGATCAAGAACGGCGACGTCGTCGACGAACCGGCGGCGATGCGTCTGATCAAGAACGATCCGGCGTACAACGAGAGCTGGCCGCGAGCGCTGGTGCCCTTCGAGCGCATCTACGGTGTCCCGGCGCCCCGCCGGCTCGAGAGGTTCTCGAACGATGGCTCGACCTCGCCGCACCTGCCGCGGGGCACGCCGTTCGGTCTCGTCGGCTCGTCCAGCCTCCTCAAGCGCGAGAGCTACCCCGACGGCGTCGTGCCGGATGGCTCGGTGACCGCGACCTACGCGGGCGGGCGTGACCCGTGGCGCGGACTCGACGCGTTCACCAGCCACGGCAACGGCATGCCGCTCAACTGGCACAATCAGGGCGGCGACGCGGGTCTCTACTCCAACGACGACGTCCACGCCGTGCGCGTGCTGGCGATGGAGCCGACCACCGATCGCCAGCGCGGCCGCGACGCCGGCCGGCGATTCTTCAACCACGCCATGGAGCGGCTGCGCGTGCTCGGGGAGATCCCGGTGCGCAAGTTCGACGACGCGGGCCAGCAGCCGCTCGATCCCGATGGCAACCCCGACACGAGCTTCCTCGCTCGCATCCCCGCCGATACCGCGTTCACATTCCAGACGATCGATCGCCACGGCATGGTCCTCAACATGGCGCAGACGTGGCACCAGCTCCGTCCCGGCGAGACGAGAACCGATTGTGGCGGCTGTCACGCGCACAGCCAGGACCCGACCCCGTTCGAGAAGACCGCCGCCGGCCGTCCCGGCGCGACCGTCTGGGATCTGGTCAACTCGACGCCGCTCGTCGTTCCGGTTGCCGAGGACGGGAGCGGACGGCGATGGGACGTCGATGGCGAGGCCGGGCTGCGATCGATCGCGGCGGGCGTCGCCGACGTCGAGTACTTCCGCGACGTCAGGCCGATCCTCGACCGCAGCTGCGTGCCGTGTCACACGAAGCGCGACGGCAAGCCGGCCGGCAACCTGGCCCTCGACGCCGACGACGAGCGCGAGCGCTACCGTCACCTCGGCGAGTTCCCCGGCACCTACTACCGCCTCGCGCTCGACGAGGAGGCGCGTCACGGCCACCCGCCGATCGGCTACGACTCCTGGGGCTACCCGAACGCGTCGCGTTACATCAGGAAGTTCCAGTCGCGGCGCAGCCTGCTGGTGTGGAAGATCTTCGGCCGCCGCCTCGACGGCTTCACCAACGACGACCACCCATCGCCGGCCGAGCCCGGCGACCGCGAGCGCCTCGTGCAGGCCGGCGAGCCGGTGGAGCTCGCGCGCAACCGACACCGCTGGGACCTCGACCACCGCGGCAGCCAGATGCCGCCGCCCGACGCGGTCGCGGAGGGCAAGGTCCAGGCGCTGAGCGCCGCGGACCGCATGACGATCGTCCGCTGGATCGACCTCGGCTGCCCGATCGACCTCGACCACGACCCGGAACGATCCGGACGACGTGGCCGCGGCTGGATGCTCGACGACAACCGCCCGATCCTCGCCGTGACCACGCCGCGCGCCGGTCGAAACGAGGTATTCGACCGGGTGCTCATCGGCATGCACGACTACGGGACCGGCATCGACGACGACACGTTCCGCGTCACCGCCGACATCGAGATCGACGGCGCACCGCCGGGCACGAACCTCGCCCCGCGCTTCGAGCCCCGCACGCAGGGCGTCCTCGAGCTCGTCCTCGACACCCCGATCGAGTCACTCGAACACGCCACGGTGACAGTGTCGGTGAGCGACCGCGAGGGCAACATCACACGCGTTGAGCGGACGTTTTCGGTCAGGTAAAACTCGCGGGCACGGGTTCGGCCGACCCGTACCCGTACCCGTACCCGTACCCGTTCCCGTTCCCGTGCCCGATCGTCCTCGTCCTCGTCCTCGAGACAGAGACAGAGACAGAGACAGAGACAGAGACCAGAGACCAGAGACCAGAGACCAGAGACCAGCGGCCGATGACCGACAGCCGGCCCAGAGACGGACGACTCTCGAAGGCGAGAACCGCCTTCCTGATTCCCGTCAACGCCCTCTCGGGCCTCGCCCTGGTGCTCGTCTTCCTCGAGGCGTTCCGGTGCGCCATGATCCGCTTCGATCACCCTGACGATCTGAGCACCTTCGCGATCACCCGGGACCTCATCATCGGCGCGCTCGCGGCCGCGGCGACCCTCGTCTTCTGGATCTCACACAGGCTGCTCCGCTCACGGCCGTGGCGGCCGGCGGTGCGTCATGGCCTGGCATTCGCCCTCGCGGCGTTCCTGATGATCGGCGGAGGACTGCTGGGCTGTCACACACACCAGATCACCATGCGGGGCGGTGACGTCAGCAACGAGTTCCGGGTGTGGTGGTCGGGAGACTGAGTCGGGACGCGGACCTCGTCCTCGAGACAGAGACAGAGATCAGAGTCGGAATCGGACTCGGCCATCGGTCATCGGTCATCGGTCATCGGTATCGGAATCGGACATCGGTATCGGCCATCGGAATCGGATCTCGGACTCCGTATCGGTATCGGACTCGCACTCACAGCCCGGACCCGCCCATGCCCCACGACGACGAAGACCCCACCCCCGGCGCCATTGTCTCGACCGTCTCGATCATCCTCGCCGTCTCCCTCCTCGCGGTGACGATCGTCATGCCGTTCGTGATCGCGTCGTTCAAGACGATGTTCGCGGACATGGGCCAGCCGCTGCCGTGGCTGACTCAGATACTGCTTGGAGTCCCCACCGCCGTGTGGATCGCGGTGGGTGCCCTGGGAGCAGCGGCCCTTCTCGTCAAGGACCGTGGGGTCCCCCCGGACGCCGCCCTGGCGCTGAACATCGTCGCACTGCTGATCGGCGCGCTGGTCGTCGCCGCAGTCGTCGTCGGTCTATTCCTGCCGCTCGTGAGCATCATCCAGGGAGTCCAGTAGACAGAGACAGAGACAGAGGACAGAGGTCAGAGGTCAGAGCTCGGACTCGGAGTCCGAATCGGAATCGGTCGTCGGAATCGGTCGTCGGAATCGGTCATCGGAATCGGTATCGGACTCGGTCATCGGAATCGGAGTCGGCCATCGGAATCGGTCCCGGCCCCGGCCTCGGACCCCGAGCGCTCGGCCCCGACGTCGGCCGCCCGCACGACCGCGACAGCTTTCGGGCACGGGACCGGGTCCGGGACCGGGCACGGGAACGGGAACGCATCAGTTCGATCCAACCCGCTCCCGATGCCGCCGTGACACCACCATCACCGCCCGTCTCCAGAACTCCGCGTGGGCCTGCGCGTCCGCCCGGCGCCAGGTCCAGAGCGAGTCCATCGCGAGGAAGAGCGACGTGCCGCGGCCGACGGTCCCGATGACCACCAGCGGCAGCGCTCCGTGGTCGTCCCGGCGCGTCGGGTCGGTGACCAGGACGGTGGCTCCCGGTCGCGCGCGGCAGATGCGCCGCACATGGAGTGGCGGCAGCTCGTGTTCCCAGAACGCCTTGCTGCGAGGCGCGTCGCCGGCGATGCGCAGGAGGTCGTGGCGTTCGCCGGCCGGTGTCAGCCGCGGCGAGCGAGACGCCACACCGGCGGAATCCGTGTTTCGGCCCTCGAGGACGACGGGGAGCGCGCTCGCGAGGGGGCCGACGGGCTCGAGGGAGTCGTCCGCCGTGGTGAGCAGGCCGCCGCCTCGCCGGACGTAGGTCGCGAGGAGGTCGGCGAAGTCCGCGTGGTCGCGGAAGAATCCCGCGGGCAGCTCGCCGATGACGACGACGTCGTACGGGAAGAGCGTCCAGCGAGTCGCGGGCAGCTCCACCAGGCCGCCGCCGTCGCTCCGGTCACTCTCTCCGGCCCTCGAAGTCACGCAGACGTCAACCTCGATCTCGTCGTCGCGGAGGAGCGCGTTCTGCAGGTAGCGAAACTCCCACTGCATCGCGCCGGTGATGCAGAGGACGCGCAGCTTGCCGTCGGAGCCCACCCGGGGAAGGAACACATGGAGAAACGCCGCGCCGACGATCAGGCCGACGATGAACGCGCACCAGGTCGTCAGCCGCGCCTTGCTCATTCGACCTCGGGCGCGAGGTCGCTGTCGCGTCCCGCCTCCTCGACGTACTTTCGCACCGTGCGCCGGTCGAGGCCGGTGCGACGGGCGACCTCGGCGAGCGTCCCGTGGCGTTCATGGAGCAGCGCGCAGTACGCGGCGACGAGCTCCTGGGCGGTCATCGATCCCCGCTCGATCGCGCGCACCAGCTGCCCGGCGCGGTCGGGAGGCGGTCCGGGCTCGGGCCGGTACGCGCGCGTCAACAGGATGCGCCGCACACACTGCTCGAGCTCGCGCACGTTGCCTCCCCATGGATAGTCCCCGGGAATCGACTCGGCGATGATCCGCCGCACCGTGGTGGCGAGCTCCTCGTCATGCCCGCCCGTCAGCCTGGCGAGCGTGTGATCGAGGAGGTCGTCGAGCTCCCCCGGATCCTCCTGCAGGCGCTGGCGCAGAGATGGCACGGTGATGATGTGCGAGCAGAGGCGGTAGTAGAAGTCGTCCCGGAACTGCCCGCACGAGCGCAGCTCGTCGAGCGGACAGTTGGTGGCCGCGATGACGCGCCCCTTGAACCGGTGCGGACGGCGCCCCCCCACCGGCATGAAGATGCGCTCCTGCAGCACCTGCAGCAGCTTGATCTGGATCGGCACGCTGACCTCGCCGATCTCGTCGAGGAAGATCGAACCGTGCTCGCTGCAGCGCGCGAAGACACCATCGTGGTCCTCGATCGCGCCGGTGAACGCGCCCTTTCGGTGGCCGAAGAGCTCCGACTCGATCAGCATCGCCGAGTACTGCGAGAGGTTGATCGCGAGCAGGGACGACGTGAAGCTCTCGACGAAGCGCCCCTTGCGGCGTTCGAACGGTATGAAGCTCGAGCGGCCGATGGCGGCGGCCGCGGTTCCCTTCCCGGAGCCGGTCTCGCCGAGAATCAGCGTCGAGAAGTCCTCCATGCGGTCGCTCAGGTAGCGCTCGTACCAGCGGATGTCGTGCGTGAAGACGCTGTTCCAGAGCTCGCGACGGAGGTCCTTCATGCACGGGCTGCGACCGATCAGCGCCCGATCGATGAAGTAGAACGCGCGCCGCACCTGGAAGACGATGGCGAAGAGCCGCGTCGCCTCGTCGCGCTCGTACCCGCGACGCTCGAGCAGGTCGAGCGCCTCGGTCGCGAACGGGACCGGGCACGCCGTCGCGCCCTTGTCGATCTGCTCCAGGATGTGCAGGTCGAACGCGTCGTGGTAACGGTGATAGAGATCGAACAGGAACCCGGTGCGCAGCAGGACGCGGTCCTCCGCCGAGTGTCCGCGCAGGTCGGCGATGCCGCGCTCCTCGA
>JBFFXF010000013.1:0-49357 GCA_041569895.1 Planctomycetota bacterium
CGCCCGTGACGCCATCGCCCGTGACGCCATCGCCCGACACGCTGAAGCCATCGTTGTCCCAGCCGGTGACGACGCAGTCCCGGGCCTCGCAGTCGCGGGCGCCGAGACCGAAGGTCAGCCCGACCCACGGCCGGCGGATGGTGACGCGGTCGATGAGCACGCGGCGGGCGTGGTCGACGTCGATGCCGCGCGGCCGGATGGCGAACCTCTGCGCAACGTGGTTGGCGTCGATCGTCAGTCCGCGAACGACGACGTCCTCGATCGGCGCATCCGCCCGGCCGCGGATCTCGATGACGTCGACCGTGCGCAGGTTGCCCGCGCCGTCCGCCAGTCGCAGCGTCGCGCCCGGGCCGTGAAGCTCGACGCGGCTGCCGTGCACGCGCAGCGTCGAGCGGACGAGGTACGGCCGTGGCGACGCCGGCAGCACGACACGACCGCCGCCGGCGGCAATGGCCGTATCGATCGCTCGCTGGATCGCGGCGGCGTCGTCCGTCGATCCGTCAGCGACGGCGCCATGCTCGAGAACAGACAGCTCGCGCGGCCCCGGCGCCGCCCGGGCGAGCGGCGTCGCCGCGAGCGCGACGAGGAGAAACCGATGCGCGAGGCGGTGCACGATGGGGTCTGCCGGGGTCGTTACGCGCATCGGGAGGACCTCACGATCCGAAGTGGCTTGGTCCCCGTTTCGTGTCGGCTCCGGGGGTTCGGGAACGGGCACGGGTACGGGAACGGGTACGGGAACGGGTGCGGGACAGGGCGAGATCCATCACTCGCCGGACCCCGTGAACGCCAGCGCCTTCTCGAGGTAGATGTCCATTCGCAGGAGGTCCTTCCGGGCCGTCGAGTGGCGCCGCTCGGCGGCTCTCTGCGCGATGCGCACGAGCAGCAGCCCGAGCCGGCGGTCGACGGCGCCGGGACGCCTCTTCAGGCGCGCGGCGAGGCGACGAACCAGCCAGCCGCCGTGCTGCTCGACGAGCTCGTCCTCGAGCGACACCATCGCCTCGTGCGAGCCCGGATCGCCCTGGCGACCGCAGCGGCCGAAGAGCTGCCGATCGATCCGCCGCGCATCGTGGAGCTCGGTGGCGAGCACGTGGAGTCCGCCGAGCCCGGCGACGCCGTCGCCGAGTCGGATATCGGTGCCACGTCCGGCCATGTTGGTGGCGACGGTGATCATCGACCGCTCGCCGGCGCGCGCGACGATGTCGGCCTCCTCGCGATCCTGGCGCGCGTTCAGTATGCGGTAGGGGAGTCCGGCCTCGTCGAGGAGCCGGCCGAGGTGCTCCGACGCGTCGACCGAGCGCGTGCCGACGAGGATCGGCCGTCCCTCGCGGTGAAGCGTCGCGATGCGATCGACGATGGCGCGCCACTTGTCGTCCGCCCTCGCGAAGACGCGAGTCGGGAGCGCCGTGCGACGCAGCGGCTTGTTGGTCGGCGCGCGCACGACCGCGAGGTCGTACACCGCGCCGAGCTCTCCGGCGACCTCGCGCGCCGTGCCGGTCATGCCGGCGAGCCGGCGGTAGCGCCGGAAGAAGCGCTGGTAGCTGATGCGCGCCACCGGTCGATTCTGCTTGGTGATCGGGCAGCCCTCCTTCGCCTCGATCGCCTGGTGGAGCCCGTGCTCCCACGAGCGATCGGGCATCGTGCGCCCGGTGTACTCGTCGATGATCTGCACCTTGCCGTCGCGGATGAGGTAGTGCCGATCGCGCTTGAAGAGGTGGCGCGCCGTGAGCGCCTGGTGCACGAGCTCCTCCCGCTGGCGACGTCGCCGCCAGACGCCGGGGAGCGGACGCGACAGCTCGTGGAGTCGACCGCGTCCGGCGCCGGTGAAATCGACCTTCTGATCGCCGCGATCGAGCGTGAAGTGACGTCCGGGCTGGAGCTCGTCGGCGAGCTCGAGGGCCTTCTCGTAGACGCGTCGCTCGTCGTCGCCGCCGACCGCGCTCGAGATGATCAGCGGCGTCCGCGCCTCGTCGACGAGCACGCTGTCCGCCTCGTCGACGATGGCGTAGTGCAGGCCGCGCAGCAGCAGCCGCGAGTCGCGCGGCCGGGACGAGCAGAGTCGCTCGAGCTGCAGGTGAATGCGGCTCGGCGAGTCCGCGAGGGTGATGCGATCGCGCAGGTAGTCGAACGCGATCTCCTTGTTCGTGCAGTAGGTGACGTCGCACGCGTAGGCCGCGCGACGCGCATCGTGGTCCATGCCGTGCACGATGGTGCCCACCGAGAGGCCGAGGGTCTCGTAGATCGGCCCCATCCACTCGGCGTCACGCCGCGCCAGATAGTCGTTGACCGTGACGATGTGCACCGGGACGCCGGCGAGGGCGACCGCGCAGGCGGGAAGCGTGGCGGTGAGCGTCTTCCCCTCGCCGGTCTCCATCTCCGCGACCATGCCGTGGAGGAGGACGCGGCCGCCGATCATCTGCACGTCGAAGTGCCGCTGACCCAGAACCTGCGAGCCGGCCTCGCGCACCAGCGCGAAGCACCGCGCCACGATCTCGTCCGTCAAGCCGTCGGAGAGAAAGCTCCGTCGCAGCCGCTCGGCCTCATCGGCGAGCGCGCCGCGATTGCGTCCCTCGAACTCGCGCCCGTGCGCCGCGACTCGCTCCACGAACCGGCGCAGCGAGATGCGGTTGGCGCGCCCGTGCCGGGCGCCGGTGCGCGCGAGACCGTCCCACGCGCGGTCGCTCCACCTGGCCTTGCGCTCGGCGCGCTCCGGGTAGGCGCCGAGCGGCACGGTGAGGGGCAGCAGTCGCTCAGCCATCCTTCAGGAGTCCGGTCAGGCGTCCGATCAGCCGTGCGTGGCGGGGTCTCTCCAGGCGGGCGACGCGGGATCCGTGGGCCGGGTCAGACATTGAATTGCGACAGGAAGAGCTGACGGATCTCGCGGTACCAGCGGTAGGCGAGAGGTTCCCACCCGTGGTCGAAACGCGCGTGGACGCGACCGCCGAGGTTGATGACGCCGGTGTCCGAGTCGATCTCGAGGTCGAACTGGAAGTACTTCTGGTCGGCGGCGCGGGTCCCCTGCTGGTCCATCGGGTCGGTGGCCACCTCGCCCCCGCCCTGGAGACCGAGTGCGGAGCTCGGCAGCTCCTCGGTCGCGGCCGGCACCTCGCGCCGGACGGTGGCGCTCTGGGTCTCGGCGACCGACTCGGCCAGGCGCACCTCGACCCGGCGCGTGCGCCCGCGCACGAGCGCCGCGTCGGCCTGTGGCACGATGACGCGCGCGGTCAGCGTCGACGCGTCGAGGACGTGGGCGACCGGCGTCCCCTTGGCGAGGAAGCGGCCCGGCAGGTCCTCGGGATTGGGAAGCACGAAGATGCCGTCGGCGTCACTGCGGATGATGAGCTCCGCGAGCCGCTCGCGCGAACGGGCGAGGCTCTCCTCCTTGTGAGCGATCTCCTCGAGGATCATCTTGGCCTTGACCCGGTCCTTCACCCATGTCTGGTCGTACCGCGCGCGGAGCTCGGCGAGCTCGGCCTCGAGGACACGCTCGAGCGTCGCCTCCACGTCGTCCTCGCACCGGATCAGCGCGTCGCCGACCTTCACCTCGTGTCCGGGCTGCGCGAGGATCTCCCGCACGAATCCGTCGGCGCCGGCGCGCACGACGGCGTTCTCCGGTATCCAGACCACGCCCTCGACCTGGGTGCGCAGCGGAAACGGCAGGAGACAGAGCAGCCCGAGGATGACCGCCGTGATGCCGGCGGTGACCGCGACGGCGCGGGCGCGCACCTTGCGAAGCTGCGGGCTGGTGAAGAGGTGCTTCAGTCCCTTGCCGAGCGGGAAGAGCACCCACGTGACACCGGCCCAGAGGGCGAGGAGAACGCCGACGAAGAAGAACCTCGTCGCGATGAAGAGGACGATCGCCGTGAGAATGAACACGCGATAGAAGAACGACGAGATGCCATAGACGACGAACCAGATCCGCTCGCCCCTGGTCGCCGGCTGCGGCTTCGCGTCCTTGCGGCCGAAGAGGTACTTCGAGCCGAGATAGCCGAGGTAGCGCGTCGAGCGGCTGCGCAGGTTCATGATCTCGATGATGTCGGAGAGGATGTAATAGCCGTCGTAGCGCAGCAGCGGGTTCGCGTTGAAGAGGATCGTCGACACGCCGGCGATGAACATGATGTTGTAGAGCACGGAACGGAAGCCGCCGGGCGACACGTTGACCCAGAGGTAGAGCGCGATCGATGCGATGAACAGCTCGACGATCATCCCCGCCGCGCCGACGAGGACGCGCTGCCGCTTGCTCCGGAAGCCGGAGGCGGCCGACGCGTCGACGTAGGGCAGCGGCGTCAGCACGAGGAGCATGATGCCCATCTCGTGCACCTCGCCCCCGTACGCCTTCACCGCGAAGGCGTGGCCGAACTCGTGGAAGAGCTTCAGCACCGGGAAGAGCAGCCACATGATCAGCAGGTTCTGCGGCGTCAGCACGCGGTCGATGACGTCGTGCGTCAGATCGTGCCAGGACACCATGGCGACACCGACCGCGGGGAGGACCACCGCGAGCCACACGATCGCGCCGACCCAGCCGAAGAGCGGCCGCAGGTACGGGATGCCCGCCTGGAGGACGCGCTCTGGATCGAAGAGCGGAAAGCGCCAGAAGAGGGGGCTCATCAGCTGACTCTTCCAGCGCCGACTGCGCTGCTTCGCGCCGCGCTCGAGCACCTCCGCGGTGTCCGGCGGCACATCGCTCTGCAGCACGTCGGCGGCGTGGAGCTGTCCGAGGAGCTGGATCAACTGCTCCTGCGTCGGACCGTCGTCCCCGAGCTGCTCGCTGGCGAGGTCCCAGAGCTCCTGCACGGTCCGGTTGCCGTCCATCATGCAGATCACCGCGTACGCCGACGGCGTGAAGCGGTGGAAGCGCTCGTTGGAGCGGTCCTCGAGGACGTACCAGAGCTGGCCGCGATAGTGGTGGCGGTGGATCTGCGCGTGGCTGCGAAGTCGCGGCCGCAGCTTGGCGACGCGGTACCACGACGGGCTGTAGAGTCGCTCCTTCACGGCAGCCACCTCCAGAGCGTCAGCCGCAACCAGTCGATGGCGCGGTGCGTCCAGACCCAGATCAGCTGGCGCCGTCCGACGACGATCTTGCCGACTCCCTCCATGCCCGGGCGCAGCCGCTCGTGCGACTCCTCGAGTCGAGCCTCGACGCGGAAGAAGTTGCGTCCCTCGCTCGCCGTCGAGACCGGGGTCACCTTCTCGATCGAGAACGGGATGGCCTCACCGATGAGCGCCGACAGGAGGATCTTTCCCGGCTGGCCGACCTCGACGTCGGCGATGTCGCGCTCGTCGACCTCGAGGATGACGCGGTAGCTGCGCAGCGGGGCCAGCTGGAAGAGCATCTCGCCCCGCTCGACCGCACGTCCGATCGACTGGCTGAGATCACCCGCGACGACGAGCGCTTCCATCGGCGCCTTCAGACGCGTCCGGGAGAGCTGATCCTCGACGAGATCGAGCTGCGCTCGCGTCTGCGCCATCTTCGCCGCGGTGATCTTCACCGTCGCTCGATCGCCCTCCGCGCGCGCCTTGTCGTGCTCCTTGCGGAGCTGGTCGTACTCGTGCACCAGACGCGACTGCTCGTGCTTCAGCTTCTTGTCCTCGAGGACGCACAGGACGTCGCCCTCCGCGACGCGGTCCCCGGCCCGCGCCAGCGCCTCCTCGATGTACCCATCGAACGGCGCGGCGATAAAGCGCTGCGTCGACCCCTCGAGAACGGTGTGGGCGGAGACGCGATAGTCGACGCGGGCGATGCAGATGGCCAGCAGGAAGAGGCCGACCGCCGCGCACGCGAGCTTCAGCCGTGGATGGCGCGGTCCGAAGAGTCGCCGCGCACCGCGCGCGAGCGTGTCGCCGATCTTGGCGTGCAGCGGACGGTCCTCGCGCCGCTCGAGCTCGAGGATCGGCCCGGCGACCGTCGCCAGCGCGTCACAGAGCTGGAACGTCGACTCCTCGAAGGCGCGCTCCGCGCTGCGCTCCAGTGTCAGGACGCCGACGATCTCGCCCCGGTGCCGCAGCGGCAACGAGCAACTGGTCTCCGAGCCGTGCCGTCGCGCGAGCTCGCGGTGGGCGCGGTCGACCGCCACCTCGCCGTTCGAGGGCGGGAACACGACGCGCGTCTTCTGGTCGAAGGCCTCGTCCATGGCGGCCTCGATCGCGCGCCGGAGCGCCGGCGCATCCCCGGCGCTCGAATCTCCGGGGCCCGCGTCGCCGGCGCCGTTCCCGGACACCGCGTGCAGGCGCGCCTGGTGGCCCTCGATGAATCCCAGGCTGACGCGGTCGCAGTGCAGACGGCGCGCGAGCTCGCCGACGAACGCCGTCGCCGACTCGCGGAAGCGCTCCGAGGTCACCGTCGCCGAGAGCACCTCGAGGGCGGTGTCGACGGCGGAGGTCGTCGTGTGCCCGACGTGCCCCCGGCGCCCGGCGTTTTGCCGCGCGCGCACGCCGATGAGCCACGCGCAGCTCCACTCGAGCCGTCGCAGGACCTCGTCCCGCCGCGACTCGCCTCCGGCGGTCTGGCGATCGAGGTCGCGCAACTCGAGGGTGACCACGCCGTGCACCGCGCCGTCACCGATGATCGGATAGCCGATCGACGCGCTCGAGCCACCCGGGCTGCCCTCGATGATGACCGCCCGTTCGGCCAGCGAGCGCTCGGAGAGGCGGCGCAGGCGGGCGAACGCCGCCTCGTCGTCGCCCGGGTCGCCCTCGACGCGCTCCGGCCAGCGAGCCGCGGCGTCGTAGAGGCTCCCGCGCTCGCCGAGCATCAGGAGCGCGCGAATCACGCCGTCGATGGTGCGCGCCTGGAGCTGCAGCCAACCCTGGTAGAACGCCGCCGGCGTCGAGGCGTCGCCCAGCGAGCGCACGAGAAGCTCGAGACCGGAGTCCGGAGAGGGTATCGTCGTCATGGCCCGATAGTACCCGCAGTCACTGCCGCCCAGCCCCACTCGGGGCACACCCTACAGGCTCGATGAATAGCACAGAGACGGTGGACACCGCAACGCGCGGGCCGAAAAAAAGGGCGGGACCTCATGATCCCGCCCTCTCTGTTTTTCGGCTTGTTCGCGTGAAAACTGCGCCGCTCGTGGCGCGTTCTCAGAAGATCAAGATCAGGCGACCGCCTAATCGAGGGGCTTCCCCGTCTTCGGTCACGTCTTGCCCTTCTTCTGCGGGCCGCCCGAGGCGTGCTTGTCCTTGCCCGGAACGCCGTAGTCGTACTTGTAGAGCTTGCGCCCCATGTCGATGTACGCCGCGACGTCGAATCGCTCGTAGGGCACGAAGGCGAGCGCGGCCATGCGCTCGTGCATCACCTGGTCGGGCGTCTTCAGCGTGCCGGTGACGAAGCCTTCCTCGCGTTTGAAGTCGGTTTCCTTGCGCTTCTTGAGGTTGAGCGCATCGAAGCCCTGGTGCCGGCTCGAGTGCCGGAGCGAGTCGTCGTGCTCCAGCGCGTGCTCGAGGTGCAGGTTCAGGTAGAGCTCGTTGCGCTTGACCGGCGACACGCCGCGCTTGTAGTAGATCTTCGCGAGCTTCACCGCCAGCTCCGCCTCGTGGAGGAAGTGGTCGGGATTCCAGAAGCCAGGCAGGCAGTGCAGCACGCGCCCGTTCGACGTCATGAAGAACATCTGGACGTTGTGGTGCCCGGCGCAGTTGGTCACGGTCTGCGCCTTGTACGTCGGCAGGTGGGTGTTCGAGCTTCCGGCGTAGCCCGTCTTGCCCTTGATGTTGTTCCAGCCGCACTCGAAGTTGCGCTTGAGGAACTTCATCACGCGGTCGTCAGAGAGCGTCACGGCTCTCAGGGAGTGGCCCGCGCTTCACAAGCCGCCGTCGAGCTCGCCGACGAGCTGCAGCCAGAAGATCAGCTTCTTGTTCTTGGTGGCCCGATCGCGCAGCTCGTCGATGTCGTTGGTCCAGGTGATCGACGTCATCACCTGCTCGACCCGCTTCTCGACCTCGGTGCCCGAGGCGTGGCGGGGGCCGGCGACGGCAGTCGCGGACCAGCCGACGACCACTGCGGCGGCCAGGAGAGCGGCCGCGGTACGCGCCCAGTGACGTTTTCTCATGACCTTTCCCTCATTCTCCACGAGGTGCAGAGTGTGGAGCGTCCCTGCTCCCAGCTCCCGCTGTCCAGCGTGCCTTGTCCAAACACGTTCCGGGTCGAAACACTTTCCGGGGGCGCTTTCCGAGCGCTCCTGTCGCGTCTCGAACGGGTATCGCGTACTCTCTCTCTCTGAACGGACATTCTCCCGGATCGGTGCACCCGGCGCAAGTACAAATGCCCGGTAACTTTACTTTTCTTGCGGCGGGCCGTTCTCCCGCCACCACGCGTCCCAGGGCGCTCGCTCGGGCCCGAGATCGACGCCGGTCAGGTCCACGAGGGCCTTGTGGGCCGCGTCGGCGAGCTCGGCCTCCCGGTTGTTGAGCTTGGGGATGATGAGCGGGATGGCGTGGCGCGCCTTCGCCTCGCGGAGCGCGGCGAGGATCGCCAAACGCAGTGTGAGATCGGACTTGAGCGCGAACTCCGCGGCGAGCGTCTCGGTCGCCCCGCGATCGCGGAACCGCGCCAGCGAGCCCAGCAGGGCGTCCCGCATCGACAGCAGCGTCGCCCGGGAGACCTCCTGGATCTCGATTTTCTTCGCCGAGAGCTCGAGCGCCCGCTGCGCCTCCTCGATCTCCCTGGCGCTCTTGTAGCCGCTGCCCTCGACGACGCGCCCCTTGGTGCTGCTCCCCTCGCCATCGGCGGGGGCGAGACGCCTCGCCTGCTCGAGCCACTTCTCGTTGCGCTTCTTGAGGAAGGCGATGTTGCGGTCGATCTCCTCGAGCATGCCGTTGGCGTGGCGGTAGACCCGGAGGATCCCCTCGACCGGCCTGGGACCGATGCCGGAGCTCAGCTTCGAGAGCTCCGGCTTGAGCTCCTTGGGGCCGATGCCGTACTCGCCGTAGCGCTCCACCGTGCTCATCAGGAGGTCGACGAGCGAGTTCACCTCGGTGGTGGAGAGCTCGAGTCGCGGCAGGTCGTCGAGCTTCTTCTCCTCCTCCTCGGCGTCGTACTGGACGACCGTCTGCCAGTCCGACTCTTCCTCGCCCGCGCTCGGCGCGCTGTCGCCGGCGCCGCGCTCGACCACGGTCACCGGCTCGCCGAGCAACGCATCGCGCAGCCGCGCCGACAGCGCCGTGCGGGCGTTCTCGAGCTCGGCGATCTGATCGCGCAGGTGGCGCTCGGTGTCGTCGGGGGGGTTCGCGTCGCCGGAGGCGGCCTCGGTCGACGTTGTCGTGCGGGCGGAGTCCAATTTCTCTCGCAGGGCGGCGAGCTGGCTTTTCTGCTCCTCGAGCACCCGGCGGATCTCCTCGACCTCGGGCGACGGCGCGCGCGCCACGGCGTCGACATCGACCACCGCATCGCTCCCGGCCGGAGCCGGAGCGCCGCCCGAACCGGAGAACTGCGAGTAGATGAGAAAGCCGGCGGCGATCCCGCCCATCAGCAGGATCACGAGCACCGGCATCACCGACGAGCCATGGGAGCTCGCGACGCGACGTGACGCCAGCGGGGGGCGCCGGGCCGACCCGCCACGAGCGCCGACGGGCGGCGGAGCGGCGGCCTCTGGCGCGGGGGGCGCGGGGGGCGCGGCACGATTCGGCGCCGTGGCGACACGACGCGCGGCCGGTCTCGAGAAGCGCAGGGCGATGCGTCCGAGCCGCAGCGTGTCGCCGTCGTGCAGCAGCTGCCCGACCGCCTCGTCGCTGCCGACCCGCGTGCGGTTGCTGCTCCGCGAATCGAAGACGCGCACCTCGTCGCCCTCGCGCAGGAGGCAACAGTGAAAACGCGACACCGACGACTCGCGTATGCAGATGTCGTTCTTCGACGATCGACCGACACGCGTCAGACCCTCGGGAATCGGCGTCGGCGGATCCCCGGGACGGTCGACGCGAACGATCGACGGCGTCGCCGTGTGCGGTGCGGGAGTGCGCTGCTGCGTGGTCATCGCGCCGTCGAAGTCCTCCCCCGGGCAGTCGCGGATCGCCACCCAGTGTGTCCCGATCTCCCGCGCGCGGCCCGTGCTGGGTGTACTCATCCTTAAACCCCGATCTCCCGGGATGTCAAGTTTGTGCGCCGAACATCGTTGCCGTTCCCGGCCGGGGCCGGGGCCGGGGTCCCGGGGCCGATTCCGATACCGATTCCGATGATCGACTCCGATTCCGAGATCCGGGGCCGCGACTTGGTTTTTCACGGTCTCTCCGTCATACTCGTGCGCACGTGACGGAAGTGCGCAGCATGCGAGTCCGATGTCCCCTCCACTGTGTCGTGGTCGCCATCTTGGCGCTGGCGTGCGTTCATGGTTGTGCGCGCACGGTCAATGACTATCTGGTCGAGGCGCGCAGCGGCGAGCCGGAGGCGATCGGGCGAGCCGTCGAGGAGATCAGCCGGCAGATCTCCAGGAAGGAGAGTGCGGGAATCCCGTTCGACGAGGGCGACCGCGCCGCCATCGAGTACCTCAGGGAGCTCGCCGTCGACAGCTCGATCTCCAACCACCGGGCGCTGGCGATCCGCGGTCTCGGGCGGTTGACGACCGTCGATGCGTCCGACCTCTTCATCAAGGGTCTCGACGACTCCTTCTGGCTGACGCGACTCGAGGCCGTCGAGGCGATACGAAATCATCCCGACGACCAGTTCGTCGAGCCGCTCCTGAAACGGCTCGAGTCGGAAGAGCGAGTCGAGGTCCGCATCGCGCTCGTCAAGACGCTCGGCGTGATCGGCGGGGACCGCGTCATCAAGGGGCTCTACGGGATCTACCTCGCCGGCCCGCTCTCCCAGAACCAGGACGAGAAGATCCACGCGTATCGGGCGCTGCGCCGACTGACGGGGCTGACCCACGAGTTCCAGGAGCGCCAGAGCTGGGAGGAGTCGTTCGAACGACGCTTCCCCGGAGAGGGCGCCCCGGTGCCGCCATCGGCGGGCGACCCGCCGTCGGACCGGTGATTCGCGCGCGGCGGTCGGCGGTCGAGGGGACGCCCCTCGAGTCGGCGCCCACGGAGTCGTCGGGGATCGAGTCGCCGGGAAGTCGCCCGGCGGTCCAGCCGATTCCGTTCGAGTCGAGGCCGGTCGAGCGGATGGCGGTCGAGGGGACGGCGGTCGGTGCGCTGCCACCGATCGCGCTCGAGATCTCCTCGCTTCTCGTGCCCTCGCCCTCGGGAATCGCCGTCTTCGGCAACGCGCTCCTCGAGACGTTTCTCGCGCGACGCGGGAACGACGGCGCGGGGCGCCTCGTGGACGACATCCGCCTGGTGTACCGCGTCGGTCGTCGGTGCGGGCTGCTCTCGCGTGCGGCGCGCGGCCTGCCGGCGAGCGCGTACCTCTCGGGGGCGTACCTCCACCGGCGCTCGCCGCTGCTGCACGCGCTCGACACGCGCCTGCCGCCGGCGTACCGCGGCCGGGTGGTCGCGACGCTCTACGACGTCCTCTCGGCGCTGCCGATCTCGACCGAGCTCGAGCTGGCGCCGCCGCGCTTCCGCGCCAAGAAGCTCGAGCAGTATCAGCGCATCGCCGCCCGCGCCGACGCCATCATCTCGATCTCGAACGAGACGCGGCGCAGGTTCCGCGAGACGTTCGATCACCACGGCCCGCACGCGGTCATCCACCCCGGCGTGTCGCCGGCATTCCGGCCGGGCGCGGCAGACGCGGGCCGGCTCGCGCGGCTCGGCATCGCGGACGCGCGCTACCTGCTCTTCGTCGGCGAGCTCTGCCGTCGCAAGAACCTCGAGGGCGTCGTCGCGGCGTACCTCGCCGCGCGGGCGCGGCGTCCGGACCTCCGGCTGGTGCTCGTCGGCCGTGCGAGCTTCGGCTGGGAGGGAAGCGAGGCGCAGCGACTGGTCGAGGCCAGCGACGGGATGATCACGTCGCTCGGCTTCGTGCCGCTCGAGGACCTCGCGGCCGTGTACGCCGGAGCGACTTCCTTCCTCTATATCTCCCACTACGAGGGCTTCGGCCTTCCCGTGCTCGAGGCGATGGCGTCCGGCGTACCCGTGGTGGCGTCCTCGCGGGGCGGCATCCCGGAGGCGGCGGGCGACGCGGCCGAGCTCGTCGATCCCGACGACACGGGCGCGGTGGGGCGGGCGCTCGAGCGCATCCTCGACGACCCCGATCACGCGGGACGTCTGCGCCAGCGCGGGCTCGATCGGGCGACGCTCTTCCGATGGGAGCACGTCGCCGAGCGGGTCTGCGAGGTATACCGGAACGTGCTCGGAGACGCGGCCCCGGGGGCGGACTCCCCGAGAACTTCTGGCAACCGATCGGGCTAGGGAATACGATAATCCAGTTCGACTTATCGGACCGACGGCCCCGGCGGACCGTGTCTCCAGTGGATCGCCCACCGGTGGATCGGCCTCCGGAGAATGGTCCCCGGAGGACGGTCGACCGGGCTGTCTCGGGAAAAAGGGTCCGCGAAATCGTGGTGCCGCGCTTTACAAGGCGACGAGTTGCTTTGACGATCGCTCCGCCGATCACCGGCGTCTCTCCGACGGCGCGCGGGGCCGCCACCCGCGCCACGGCCCGCGCTGCGCCCCTCGTCGCGATCCTGCTTCTGGCGGCGGTTTCCGCGAGGGCCGACGAGATCGTCCTCGACGCGGGGACGTCGATCTACGGCAGGGTCCTCCGCGAGGACGAGCGGTTCGTCGTGCTGCTCATGAAATCGGGAATCCGCGTGCTGCCGCGCGCCAGTGTCGTGAGCATCGCGCGCGGCAAGTCGGCGCCGAACGAGGAGGTCGGCGTCGCGGCAGCGGATATCCCGGAGCTCTCGGTCGCCGTCGGGCCCGCCAAGCGTCGAGAGTCCGATAAACCAGGCAGGCTGAACGCCCGCGAGGTGATCGCCAGGAGCAACCGGCGAGTCGAACTCGTGCTCCAGGGCAAGGTGGGCGGCGAGGCGGTCGATCCCGCGGACTCGTTCGCGATGTCGAAGATCAGCGCGTTTCTCGCGCAGATCGAGCCCGCACTGGAGCTCGTTCCGCCCGGCACCGGCGCGGAGCTCCGAATCACCCTCAACGTCCGGACCCGGCTCGGCCGGGCGGTGGTTTTCTACGGGGTCCAGCTCGGCCGGAGCGCCACCTGCAACCTGCGCTTCTCGCTCGAGCGGATCACCGAAAAGGACGCGCAGCTCCTGGTCCAGGGTCCGGTCGACACGTCCCTGATGGCGGGATCCGGCTCGCCATCCCGGCGGGTGTACGAGCACGCCATCAACAAGCTCGTGAAGACGTTGAAGCAGCTCGAGGTGTTCGGCATCGGCGACTCGCCGGGCCGTCCCGGATCGTCCGGGAAGTCGTCCTGAATCACGGCAGCACGGGAGAAAGCGAAAGTTGCGCGCGCTTCGAAACGAAGAAGGAGACATGGAAAAGCGCGGGACGAGCGCGACTCGGGGCACGACGCTCGGTGAGGTCGATGTCGGCCAGGTCGATGTCGGCCAGGTCGACATCCTCGCTGACGGCCGCGCCACCGATTATGTCGACGGCGCGGGCGGCCCGCCGCCGCCGCCCCCGGTGACTTCCGCGACCGCGGAGACTGACTCTGCCCTGGCGACGGCGGTGGTTTCGCCGTCGGTCGGGACCGAGGCGGCGCCGGCGCGGCCACAGGTCGTCGGGGCGCCGAGCCGCTCGCGGGTGACGTCGCTCGAGTTCGCCTGGGTGGCGTTCCTGCTGATCGCGTCGCTGATCGGTGAGGCGATCGCCGGCGTCTTCCGTTTCGTGGTGTTCCTCTTCCGGCGAAACGGCGTGCGCGCGGCGTGTCATCGATTGATTCGCGGCGAGGCGATTCAGGGTGACTCGCGGCCCGCCGCGCCGATTCACGGCGAATCGGCCCGACGCGCCGGCTCCATCGTCCTGCTGCTCGCGCTGGCGGTGATTCCGGCGGCCTCCGGCTGCCGCACGATCAAGCGTGACATCGACGAGACCATCCACTCGACCCACGTCATGTTCTTCGACACCGAGGGCGACCTCGAGTCTCTCGGCGACAGCCTCGCCGTCTTCTTCGAGGTGGAGCCGGTCGACGAACTCCTTTGGAGCACCGACCAGATGCTCGGCGTCACGGAAGTGGGGGACGACGCCAGGTCGCTCGGCTGGACGCTGTCGGTGCTCGGCGACTGGAGGTCGGATGTCGGTGGCGTGTGGGAGACGCTGCAGTTCCTCGCGGAGTGAGCGCTCAGCGACAGACGCGAGTCGACCGAAGAAAGAGAAAGAGAGAGACCTCCCCTCTGACGAGAGAGTCGCACGGTGGAACTCGAAAAGGTCAAGATCAGGCGCATCATCGGTCCGACTCCGAGCGGCGCCGCCGTGCTCCTCGGGAACGAGAAGAAGACCTTCGTGGTCTTCGTGGGGTTCTACGAGGCTGCCGCGCTGATCCGTGAGATCAACGGCGAGACGCCGGCGCGCCCGCTGACCCACGAGCTGATCCAGAACGTCTTCGTCGGCTTCGACGTCGAGGTGAAGAAGGTCATCGTCTCGAGCATCATCGAGAACACGTTCTGCGCGACGCTGGTGCTTCAGCAGCGTCTTGCCAACGGGCAGGAGGAGTGGGTCGGGAAGCGCAACGAGGTGCGCATCGACGCGCGCCCGAGCGACTGCCTGGTGCTGGCGTTGAAGAACAACGTCGACATCTACGTCACAGACGAGGTGTTCAGCCAGGTGCAGGACGTCTCGAAGATGACCATGGAGGGCGAGGGCGCCGGAGACCTCTCGCTCGAGGACCTGGAGTTCAAGATCAGCGAGAAGCTGACCGCGTTCGATCCCGGCATGGGAGAGCTCGAGTTCGACACGGTCGAGGAAGAGGACGAGGAAGAGGACGACGAGGACTCCTTCGGGGAGGGGCTGTCGTTCCGGCGCGGCCCGTGATCGATTGACGATGTGACGACGGGAGAATCGCACACCATGAAAAGCACAGCAGACCGTACGACACTCGGATTCGGGGCCCTGGCGACCGGACTCGCGGCCGGCGCGCTCATCGCCACGCTGGCGGGCGCGCTGCTCGAGGGCGAGTCGAGGAACGCCGGGCCGTTCCCGTGGCTGCCGGAGCTCCAGGCGGACGTGGGCGACGGCGACTTCCTCTACTTTCCGAACCGCAGGAACATCTGGGTCGTTCACCCGCAGACGGGGCGCCTGATCCACTACAAGTTCATCGACACGTATCAGGGCACGGTCGAGCGCTCCTACGTCGCGCAGATCGACCAGAAGCTCTTCCCGCCGGAGGATACCGTCTACGCCCTGAGCGAGCGCAACATCGAGGACCTCCTCTGGGTGTGCAACCGTCGCACCGGTGACTTCCAGCTCTGGCGCCGGAACGTCCGCGACGGGCGGCTGGTCACCGATCCGGTCCCGGTCCAGTCCGGTCGGGACCTGCTGAACGACCGTTCGATCCGCAGCTCCGAGCCGCCATCACGGCCGTGAGCGGATCGCGGGGGAGGGGGGACGGCAAGTGCTGGCATTCATGAATCCGAACCGCTTGTGAACGCCAGCACGAAGAAGCGGTCCGGCCGCGCCCGTTCGGCGGCGGTGGGGGCCCTGATGCTCCCGATCCTCGCGCTCCTCGGCGGTTGCCGCTCCTGCCCCCTCGCCGAGCGTTACTTCGACCTCCAGACGCCGTACAACACGCTGAACGGCTTCGTCTACGCGGTGGACGCGGGACAGTGGGACTTCGCCTACACGTGCGTCTCGTCCGAGGATCGCGAGACCTACGACATCACGCCGTTCGAGATGGAGGTCGGGCTCAATTTCATCTTCAAGCATCCGCGGTGGGGGATCCCGCTGAAGCGCATCATCCTCGACGCCGAGCGCTCCCGCGCCTACGAGGTAGCGGTCTCGGCCGAGGAGCGCAAGCTGCACGTCTTCTACGCCGGAACGACCGACGAGGGCATCTCGATCGACCTGCCGATCTGGATCTACCTGGTGCGCGAATCGATCGACGGTTCCCCGCCCCTCTGGCGCATCCGATTCGAGAAGACGATCCGGCTGTCGAATTGACTCTCGGGTCCGGAAAAAAGTTCCGGAATCTCCTCAACCCTCCCGAGTCTCGACCCGATAACGTCGATGCCGGTGGGACGTATCGGCCCTTCGGTGTGTTATCGGATGAAACGCTTCAAGAGACGGGAGCAGCCATGAAGAGGACTGGCCGACGGAGGGGCACGAGGAAGCCGAGGCGCCGGCGGGCACTGAACGGCGACGACGCCTCGGTCGGCGGGGACGGCCCGATCGCGGTGGCTGTGGACGCCGGAGAGACGGCGCCGGAGGCGGAAGCGGCGGCGCCGACGCCCGCGGAGGGGGACTCCGGGGCGGATCGGCCGGACGAGGGCGTGGACGAGGGGCGCGGCGAGGCGGACGGTGGGGGAGACCAGCGGGACGACGGGGCCCCGGAGGCCGATGCCGTCGCCGGGGGCACGGCGCGGTCGGCGACGATCGCCCTGGCGCTCGAGCGCCCGTCGGTGCCGGGAGTCGCCGGACGGCGCCCGGCCGAGAATCGGGTCCCGGAGCTGGCCGCGCGCGAGTTCGTCATCAGCCGGCTGAGCCATCTCAGCCGCCGGCTCGAGGAGCTCCATCAGGCCGAGGTCAACCGCTTCTCCGAGGAGCGTCGCGAGACGTGGATCCTCGTCTTCGCGCTCTCTGTCGTGCTCGTCTTCTGCTTCGCGGCGTTCTTCATGAATCAGATGGAGGTGCGCGATCTGCGCACCGGCCTCGAGGAGGAGCTCGAGCGCCGTTCGCTCGAGACCGTGACCGCGATCGAGGAGACGCTCGATGGGTTGCGGCTCGAGAAGCTGCCGCGGATGCAAGCGTCGCTCGAGAAGCTGATCCGCGAGAAGGACCGGCGTGATCGCAGGAGCCTCGACGATCTGCTCGCCATGCTGCGCGCCCGCGGCGAGGGCGAGAACAGCCTCGAGCCGCGGCTCGCCGCGCTCGAGGCCCGACTCGAGGCGTTGCTGCAGGCGACCAAGGAGCTGCACCTGCAGAAGGACGCCCGGCGCGCGGAGACGCTCAGCGACGACGACGCGAAGACGGAGAAGTCCGCCAAGCTCACGCTGGTGAAATGACCGTCACCTGACCGGCGATCACGGCTCGACGCCGCTGATGCGGCCGTCGTGCAACGTCACCACGCGACGGGCGCGTTCGGCGAGTGAAGGCTCGTGCGTGATGACGACGACGGTCACGCCCGACGCGTGTGCGGCGTCGATCAGGTCCATGACCGCCCGACCGTTGACGCTGTCGAGGTTGCCCGTCGGCTCGTCGGCGAGCAGGATTTCCGGCTTCTTGACCAGCGCCCGGGCGACGGCGACTCGTTGCTGCTCGCCGCCGGAGAGCTCGCCCGGCCGGTGGCCGATGCGGTCCGCGAGCCCGACCGACTCCAGCGCCGCCATCGCTTCCTCGCGAGCCGCCGATGGACGCACGCCGCGGTAGAGCAGCGGCAGCATGACGTTCTCGAGCGCCGACTCGCCGGGAAGCAGGTTGAACGCCTGGAACACGAAGCCGATCTGGCGGTTCCTCAACGCCGAGAGTCGACGGTCCGACAGTCGTGACGTCTCGCGCCCGAGCAGGCGATACGTGCCCGCGCTGGGGCGATCGAGGCAGCCGAGCACGTGCAGGAGCGTCGACTTTCCCGAGCCGGACGGCCCGGTGACCGCGATGAACTCGGCGCGCTCGACGGTGAGGTCGATGCCCTTCAGCGCCTCGACGCGAGACGCCTTCCCCTGGCCGAAGACGCGGCACACCCCGCGCAGCTCGATGACCGCTGCGCCCCCGGAGCCGTTCGCGCGATCCGTGCTTCTCTGTTCCATCATCCCTGTTCCATGACCGCGGTCAGAGCTCCCGTCGGATCACCTCGACCGGATCGACCCCGGCGGCCCGTCGCGCGGGCAGGGCGCCCGCGGCGATGACGACGAGCATTCCGAAGACGCCGACGAGGAGCACGTCACTCCGCCCGAGCGCCACCGGAACGCCGAGCAGGTCGCCGAGCCAGCGCGTGGCGCCCGCCGCGAGCGCGAGTCCGACCACGGCCGAGACCGCGGCGACCGCCGCGTTCTCGACCACCACCTGCAGCAAGATCTGCCGCCTGTCCGCGCCCTCGACCCGCCGCACGGCGATTTCCCGAAAGCGTCCGCGAATGACGATGAGGATCACCGTCGCGACCATCAGGGCGGTGACCGCGAGAATCATGAACGTCAGGAAGCCCGAGATCACGTCGACGAACGCCGTGGCGTCGAGGATCGAGTCGACCCATTCCTGCCGCGCCCAGACCCAGGCGGTCGAGCCTCTCTCCTCGAGGTATTCGCGGATGCGCGCGGCCCCATCGATGGGGTCGACACCGTCACCGGCGCGGACGACCGCGAGCAGTATGGTGTCGCCGCCGCCGATCAGCGAGCGCGGCACGTAGACGCTCTTGAACTCCATGAAGCGCACCAGGTGACTGCGGGCCGATCCCATCGCGTCCCACTCCTCGAAGCGCTGGCGGATGCGGAACGGGTCGCGCACCACGCCGACGACGCGCAGCCTGTGCGGCTCACCGGCAACGAGGAGATCGAGCGTGGGCGCGTTCGGGTCGAGCGTGGCGCCTTCCGGGAAGAGGCGCTTGTACACCCACTCGTCGACGACGCACGCGTCGGTCTCCCCGGCGCCGAAGAAGCGGCCCGCGATGAGCTCGTGACGCGCCACGCGATCCCACGCCGGAGTCGTCGCCAGCGCCAGCACCGGGATCTCGTCGGTCGCGTCCTCGGTGCGTGCGAGCGTCGGCATGACGTTCGCCGGAGCGCACTCTCCCGATACCAGGCCGGCGAAGCGCTCGCAGTCGCTGACGGTCAGACCGTGCGCGAAGAACCGCGTCGGGTCCGGATCGGGGTGGATGTTGATCAGGTCGAGCCCGACCCCGCGAAGGTCGCCGCGGATCCGACGCTGCACGCTCGACAGTGTGGCGGAGAGCGTGAAGGACGACGCAAACGCGGCGATCAGCGTCAGCGTGATCAGGAGAAAGCGAGAGCGATGTCGCCACACGCTGCGGATTCCGACTCGCAGGGGCACGAGGAGACGCGGCACGGTGGGGGAGTCGTCACTCACTGCCGAGCACCCTCGCCGGATCGACACGCGCCGCGTGAACCGCCGGAATCAGGCCGCCGAGGATCCCGGCCACGGTGATCGCGACGACGGTTTGCAGCGTCTCGGTGGCGGGAAAAGTCCACATCAGGGCGCCGCTCGGGTCGAGCGAGGCGCGCAGCTCCGCCAGACCGAGCGCGACGGGGATCCCCACCAGCGCGCCGGCGAGACACTGCACGCCGGTCTCCGCGAGCACCTGCGCGACGATTGTGGTCACGTGCGCGCCCTCGACGCGCCGGATGGCGATCTCGCGGCGACGATCGAGGATCGAGAGGATCATGCTGTTGGTCACCACGAGGACGCCGACGATCAGGCAGACCACGAAGATCACGACGTGCAGCTCCTCGATCGTCCGCAGCTGCTCGCTGAAGAGGATTTGCACCACGGGGTTGACGGCCATCGTCGGCGCCACGCCACGACGCAGAAGGCGGGTGCGCAGCTCGTCGGCGACGTCCTTGACGCGATCCGGACGTGCCCGCGCGAGGACGACATCCGGACGATCGACCGGCGCGACCGCGGCCGGGAGCACGACCAGCGTGTCGTCGCGCAGCCAATCGATGTCCTCGTCGAGCACACCGAAGTACGTCTTGAGCTCCTCGACCATCTCTCGCAGCGGATGGTCCTCGCGGTAGCCGAAGGAATCGACCGCCGACGTCGCGCGCGAGTCGAAACGGAAGACGCCGATGACGCGCGCACCCTCCGGAACACCGGGCAGCTCGACGACGATCCCACCGGCGATCGCCTCGGCGAACTCGACGAGATCGGTCGTCGCCCCCCGGAGCTCCCGGGCGGTCTTCTCGGACACCAGGCAGACCGGTGAGGCGCCGGCGCGCGCGGCGAGCAACTCGTCGGCGGTGAACCACCGGCCCGCCACGACGACTCGCCCGCTGTCCTCGGACGTCTCGCTGTCGACGAAGAGCGCGCGCTCGCGACGCGCGTACGCCGACACCGACCAGAGCGCCTCGTGGTCCACCGCGCCGAGCTCGCGCGCCACCTCCCACGTCAGCCGGGCCGCCGCGGTGGTCTCGCGAATCAGGACCCGATCGGTGCCGAGCTCGGCCGCACGCTCGAGCGCACCCTCGCGACTGCCGCGCAGAATCGCCGGCGGCGTGACACCGAACACCGTCGCCCACATGACACCCTGGAGAAGAACGAGCGACCGCAACGGCGCGCGCCGAAAACTCCACAGCGCCGCGCGCAGACCGGGCAGGACGGCGAGGCGGAAGAGAGACATGGTGTGGGATTGTACGGGAGAGTGGGGTGATGGTCGAGGTCGGCACAATCCCGTTCCCGGCCCCGTGCCCGGACCCGTGCCGCAACTCGTCCCCGTCCTCGTCCTCGGAGACAGAGACCAGAGACAGAGACCAGAGACCAGACGACCCGACGACCAGACGACCCGACGACCAGACGACCAGACGACCAGACGACAGAGGACAGAGATCAGAGATCAGAGATCAGAGACATCGGACATCGGTGTCGGTATCGGTATCGGAGTCGGAGTCGGAATCGGTATCGGAGTCGGAGTCGGACATCGGAATCGGAGTCGGTATCGGAGTCGTCCGACCCCGATCGAAGACGAGGACGAACGGGAACGGGAACGGGCACGGGAACGGGAACGGGCACGGGAACGGGCACGGGAACGGGACCGGGAACGGGAAGGGGCCCCCCCGATCAGCGAGTTCTCCGCGCCGCCCGGAACGCCTCGAAGTCGTCACTGCCGCCGCCACCGCCCGCGGCGGGCTGCGAGGCCGCGCGGGGCATTCGACTGGAACCGTCGTGGTGGGTCGTGGCCTGCGCGAGTCGCTGCGCCAGCGCCTCCGTCGACGGTCGGGGGCGCTTCCCGGGAGCGTGGGCGTCGCCCGTGGGCGCTTGCTGCTGCATTCCCTTGAACTGGACGCCGGCGCGTGCGAGCGCGCCGGCGAGACCGACGTGGTTGTTCGCCTTGGCGACGGCGACCTCGGGCTCGATGACGCCCGCGAGGACGAGCTTCTCGAGAGAGCTCTCGAGGGTCTGCATGCCATGCTGGCCGCCGGTCTGGATCATGTTGAGGAGCTGCGGCGTCTTCGCCTCGCGGATGCAGTTCCGCACGCCGTCGGTGCCGATCATGATCTCCTGCGCGGCGACACGACCGCCGCCGATCTTCGTCACCAGGGTCTGCGAGACGACTCCCTGGAGCGTGTTCGACAGCTGCGCCCGGATCTGCTGCTGCGCCTCGTGAGGGAAGACGTCGATCACGCGATCGACTGTCTGCATGGCGCTGGTCGTGTGCAAGGTCCCGAAGACCAGGTGGCCGGTCTCCGCGGCGCTGACCGCGAGGCCGATGGTCTCGAGGTCGCGCATCTCGCCCACCAGGATGACGTCGGGATCCTCGCGCAGCGCGGCGCGCAGCGCGTTCGAGAAAGAGAGCGAGTCCGAGCCGATCTCACGCTGGTTGACGTAACAGTTCTTGTCGGGGTGCAGGAACTCGATGGGGTCCTCGAGGGTGAGGATGTGACCGTGCTCAGTACGGTTGATGAAGTCCACCATCGCCGCGAGCGTCGTCGACTTGCCCGACCCGGTGGGGCCGGTGACCAGCACGAGCCCGCGCGGCTTCTTGCAGAGCTTCGTGACGATTTCGGGCATGTCGAGCGACTCGAGGCTCGGCACCTCCATGGGAATCATGCGCAGCACCGCAGCGCGAGAGCCCCGCTGGTGGAAGACGTTGACGCGGAACCGCGCCGAGCCGGGGATGTGCGTCGAGAAGTCGAGCTCCCGCTTCGTCTCGTACGCCTGCCGTCGCTCCTCGTCGAGCAGCTCGTCGACCAGCGCCGACACCTGCGCGGGCTTGAGCTTCTCGTAGCCGTCGATCGGCACCAGCTTGCCGTGCACGCGTAGTCCGGGCGGACTGCCCGGCTTGAGGTGGAGATCCGAGGCATCCGCCTCGACCATCGCCTGGAGGAGCTCACCGAGGTTCATGTGGCGTGTGTTCCCGAGCCGACCCTGTGCTCGCCGTCCCCGGTCGCGGGGCGGCGCCGTGGGATGCGGCGCCGTGAGATGCATCGGCCGGAGGGGTCGCGGATCTTGAACCGAGTCGGGGAACCCGTGCTCGTCCTCGGGAACGGCAACGCGGGAACGGGTCCCGGGTCCGAGAACGCGAACGGAGCCGGATCCGGGGCCGCGCAGCTCGTTAACTCATCATAATAGACATTATCGGGCGTGGGGGACACGCATGCGGCGAAACGCCTCGCCTCGCGCGTAGCTCTGGCCGAGCTCCTCCTCGGTCGGCGTCGCGCCCGTGAAGTGGACGAACTGGGCGACGCCCTGCGCGATCAGCATCTCCCGACCGGGGATGGCCACGGCCCCCGCCGCGGCGGCGGCGCGGAGGAGCGCGGTCTCGGCCGGCTCGTAGATCATCTCGAACGCGATGCGGGGCGGCTCGCCGTCGCCGGCCGCGAGCGCCTCCGCGGGGGCCGGAGACGGATCATCGGCCAGTCGGCCGAGCGGTGTCGCGTTGATGATGATGCGCGGGCGGTCGGCGGCGAGGTCCGCGAGCGCGCGTCCGTGGACGCCGAGCTCGCGGGCGACCGGATCGCCGCGCGCGGGATTCCGGTAATAGAGCGTCGGCTCGGCGCCGGCCTCGCGCAGCGCGAGCGCGGCGCCACGCGCGGCTCCGCCGTTGCCGATGATCGCCGCGGGGACCTTCTCCAGCTTGTCGATTCGGCGGAGGAGCGGCACAAGGACGCCATCGTAGTCCGTGTTGAACGCGCGGATCGCGCCAGCGACGCGCGCGCCCGGATCGCGACGGAAGACGAGCGTGTTCGCCGCGCCGCTCTCCCGGACCCGGTCGTCGGGGGTGGTGGCCCTGTTGTGCGCGTCTTCCTTGAAGGGAATGGTGACGCTCAACCCCGCGATCGCGAGATCCGCCTCGACGGCCATCACATCGTCGAAGTCGTCGACCTGGAAGGGCAGATAGACGCCATCGATGTCACGCGTCACGAGCGCCGGGTTGTGGAGATAGGGAGAGAAGGAGTCGAGCGCCCGATTGCCGGCGACGCCGTAGATCTTCGTCTTCACGGTGAGCCGGTGCGGGCGGTAGATCGCCAGCAGCTCGTGCGCGGGGAGCTGCCCGGGAGCCGCGGCGGCCCCGATCCCGGCGTAGGCGAGCTGTCCCCCACGCGACAGCGTCAGGATGCGACTCGGCACCCCCGCCGGACCCATCGCGAATCCGATGCGCGGCGGTCCATCCTTCGGCGCGCCAGCCACCCACTCGAGCATGGTGACGGAGTCGGCGAGACGCGCCGCCGTCGGGACGACCTTGATGGCGCGAGGACGCACAGCCGACATCGCGTCGGCGAGGCGATCGAGCTCCGGTCGCGGCGGCATGTCGTCGAAATGGTGAGCGCTCAGGATCAACGGCGCGCGCTGGTCGGCGAGACGCCGGGCGACCTCGGTCCCCCACTCCGCGTCGACAAGCCGCGCGCCGGCTCGAACGGCGTCCTGCAGGAGATCGAGTCGCTCCTCCTCGCCGCCGTCGAACACGCCGCCCTGCGCCTTGATCCGGGCCGTGACGATGACCGGGCGCCCCGCATCGGCAAGCTCTCGAACGTGCTCGAGGAGTTGCTCCCGGCCGAGCGCTCCATCCGGCGCCGCGAGGAGCAGATCGGCCCGTAGCTCGACCGCCGCGAGCCCGGCCGTGAAGCAGGGATCGAGCGCCTCCCGCGTCAGCGACCGCGGGTCGGAGACGGTGCCCACGACACCGCGCAGGCCGGTGTCCTCGGTCATGGTGATCGGTCGTTTGTGCGCCGCGTGGCCCGTATTCCCGGCTGCGGCGCCCCCCCTCGCGGGGCCGCGCTCCGGTCCGTGTGCGGTCCGCATCCGGTGACCGGATCGCGCAGCGGGCTCTGCCGCGTCCCCCGGCGGGCTCCGGCGCTTCAGAGCCCGCGCCGCGGCACTCCGATTTTCGCGCCGCGTGCCCCCGCATCAACGAAAACTCGCCGCGCCCTCCTCGAGACGGTTTTTCTCGCGGATCGGGCCCCGTTTTTGCCTGTTTTCCCTTCAGTCGGCGGCGCGAGACGCCGATGGACTCGGTGGATGCCCTTGGCGGCGACTCGATCCTCACGGGGTTTCCCCCCACATGTCGGGCCGCCGCGGAGAAGACGCGAAGAGAACGTTGGCAAGTTCCCGAAAGGTTTGGTATACTCGGGAAGGTCTGTGGGGCGAAAGCGCCCCGCGAGCTCGAAAGTGCTTCGAGCCAGTGTCTGAATCCCACGGTACTCGGGGCTCGAAAGGTGCGATCCCCGAGCGGAGAAGCCCGGAACCGACACGCTTCCGGGCGCGACACACGGCGAAGCGAGCCGGAGACGGCGACACCACGCAACGCGCGCCAAGCGACAGCGCATTAGACGGCGCACGAGACGATATCGTGGCGCGCTCTGCCTGACGGCTGAGTGGGTACGGCCTTCCAAGAGCACACACGTCGCGCCGGGACCATTGCTTCTGTTGCGCGAGGCTCTTGAAACGGCACGATGCAGTGTTCGCAGGTGCGCCTGTCGGTTCGCTCGCCAGGACACGGTCCTCCAGAGATCCGGCCTGGGAAAGAAACGCCCGGACAGATCGCGCATGGAGAGTTCCGCCCGACGGTTGACCTCGTGAGGGATCCGGCGTCGGATACCCCGTCGGACGGCGCGGCAGCCCGGGACAGCGGGGAATGAGGCCCGCGACAGAGACCGCATCGGTTCTGGATCGGTTCTGACCGTCAAGCCCCCCACCGCTCGAGCTCTCGAGCCCCGGGCGCCGGGAGGACAGACGACAGACGTTCGGCCAGACCGCCCGCCTCAAAGAGGGAGGTACTCGACTTGTTCGATACCGAAGAGAGATCCGGCTCGATCGCTTCCGAGCGTCCAGCGGAACGCACTCACGACGGAGAGGTCCAGCCGGGAAACGCCTCCGGGAATGGAAGCACGCCCCCGAGGCGTCGCCGCCGCCGAAGACGAGGGCGCGGCGGCAAGGCGCGTGCGCACGGAGATGCCGACCGGCGCAACGCGCAGGGCAATCAAGGCAACAATCAGGGCAATCACGCGGCTCACGCCGAGGCCCGTCGGGACGACAACCGGCAGGGCGACCCGCGCCATCAGGGACAGAACCGCCAGGGCGAGCATCGCTCGCGCCGGCGGCGGCGCGGACGGCGCCGCGGTGAACGCGGGCGGCAAGGCGGCGGCGCCCCCGCCGCTCCGACCGAGCGTCTCGAGGTCTGCGGCGTGCTCGAGATCGAGAGGGACGGCCGCGGCTTCCTGCGTCGTCGTGAGAACGACTACGCCGTGCGGCCCGACGACGTGCTCGTCCCGACCAACGTCGTTCGCGAGCACCGCCTGCTGACCGGGAGCTTCCTCGAGGGCAAGGCGGTCCCGCCCCACCAGAAGAAGAAAACCGCGTCGCTCGTCGAGGTCACCACCATCGACGGCCTCGCGGCGGACGCTCCGGAGCTCAAGCGCCGGATGCCGTTCAAGAACCTCACCAGTCTCGATCCGGTCGAGAAGTTCGCGCTCGCGCACAACACCACCGACCCGACGCTCCGGCTTCTCGATCTGCTGACGCCGATCGGCAAGGGTCAGCGCGGGCTGATCGTCGCGCCCCCGCGGACCGGCAAGACGATCCTGCTCCAGAAGGTCGCGCACGCGATCACGGAGAACCACCCCGAGGTGCACCTGATCGCGCTGCTCGTCGACGAGCGCCCGGAGGAGGCCACGGAGTGGAAGCGCTCGGTGCGCGGCGAGGTGCTGACGTCGACGTCGGACGAGATGGCGGCGAACCACGTCAACATCGCCGAGATCGTCATCGAGCGCGCCAAGCGTCTCGTCGAGCTCAAGAAGGACGTGGTCATCCTGTTCGACTCGCTCACCCGTCTCGCGCGAGCCTACAACCTCGAGACCAAGAACTCGGGACGGACGCTCTCCGGCGGCGTCGATGCGCGCACGCTCGAGAAGCCGAAGGCGTTCTTCGGGTCGGCACGAAACGTCGAGGAGGGCGGCAGCCTGACGATGCTCGCCACCGCGCTCATCGAGACCGGCAGCCGCATGGACCAGGTGATCTTCGAGGAGTTCAAGGGCACCGGCAACATGGAGCTCGTCCTCTCCAGGAAGCTCGCCGACATGCGCATCTTCCCGGCGATCGACATCCACCTCTCCGGCACGCGCAAGGAGGAGAAGCTGCTCTCGGAGCTCAACCTGCGATCCTCGACGGCGCTCCGCCGCGTGCTCCACAAGGTGGAGCCCGTGCAGGGCATGCAGATCCTCGTCAAGAAGATCAGCGAGACCGCGAGCAACGAGGACTTCCTGTCGATGTTCCGGATGGCGGAGTAGGCATCCCGGAGTAGGCATCGCGGAGTCGTCCCCGCCCGGCGGGCCGCTCGTCGAGAGAGGCCGTCAGTCCCGACGGATCCCGAGCTCCTCGAGCCCGTGGAGCACCCACTTCCCGAAGGCGTCGGTCTCGAGGTTGACCACATCGCCGACCACGCGACGACCGAGCGTCGTCAGCTCGAGCGTGTGCGGAATCGCCGCGAAGCTGAACCACGTCCCCTCGCGCGAGACCTCGACCACCGTCAAGCTCACCCCGTCCACGGTGATCGATCCCTTGCGGATGATCTCGCGGATCAGCCGCTCCCCGACGCCGATTCGAAAGAGCACCTGATCACCCTCCGGATCCCGACCGATCACCGTGCCCGTGCCGTCGATGTGGCCCGTGACATAGTGGCCACCGAAGCGGTCGCCGGCCCGCATCGAGCGCTCGATGTTGACCGCATCTCCGGCCGCGAGCCCACCGAGGCCGGTCTTGTCGAGCGTCTCCGGGACGACATCGAACGCCATCCGGGATCCCGCCGCCTCCACCGCCGTCAGACAGACGCCACTGACCGCGATGCTCTCACCGACCTCGACCGCCTCCCACTCGGGGAGACTGCCGCCGGTGTCGACCACCACCTCGAGCCGCTTCCCGCCGCAGGTGGTGCAGAGCCGGCTCAGCGTTGCGCGGCGCTCGACGATGCCGGTGAACATGCTCCCGTACCCGTTCCCGGACCCGGGCCCGGGCCCGGTCCCGAAAACCATCGCAGTGATCCAGGTCTTCGACGTCGGGGCCGGGGCGGTCGGGGTCCGAGTCCGATACCGACGTCCGATGCCGACGTCCGATTCCGACGTCCGATTCCGATTCCGATTCCGACTCCGATGTCCAATGTCCGATGTCCGACTCCGACTCCGATTCCGACTCTGGTCTCTGGTCTCTGTCTGTGTCTCTGTCTCGGTCTGGCCCAGTGCATTAGAATAGCATCGTCACCACCATCCACCGCATTGCAACCACCACCAGACGCGGAATGCCGTCGAGAATCGTCACCCCCGTCGAGGCCCTGCGCGCCGCGGTGGCGCTCTGTCGCGGGAGCGATCCCGGGCGCGTGGCGACGCTCGAGGCGCGTGGCTGTTTTCTCGTCGAGCCGGTGGTCGTCGGCCCCGCCGCCGTGTCGGCGGGCGCCGGGGAGCGATCGCCGGAGGCCGCGGGCGCGTCGATCGCGCTGCGGAATGGCTACGCGCTTCCCTGCGGGTTTGCCGGCGGGCGCTGTCGTGTCCGCTCGCGCGCTCTCGAGGCGGCCGGGCGCGACGCGCCCGCGGGGTTTCGCATCGAGCAGGACGACTCGCTGCCTCTCGCCGAGCGTGTCGAGAGCGGCGACGTCGTGCCGCGGTGGTCGGACCGCGTCCTGCCGGTCTCCGCGGCGGTGGTCGTCGGGCCGAGCGTCATCGAGGTCGACCCGACCCGTGTGCCGCCCGAAACCGACGGCGTCGCGCCGGCGGGAGAGCCGATCGCGCTCGACGCCGGCACCGAGCTGACGCCGCGGTTGCAGGCGTTCCTCGCGGCCGGTGGCGTGCACGAGGTCACGGTGCGGTCCGCCTGGGACGTCGGCGTCGGCACCATCGGGAGCGAGCTCGTCGACCCGACGACGCTCTCGGCTCCCGCGCCCGTCGACCCGCCGGGACGGGAGCGCGTCGTCGGCGATGTCACCGGCGTGTGGCTGCCCGAGGCGGTGCGCGGCGCCGGCCTCCGCGCCCAGACTCTCGGAGCCGCGCATGACGATCCGGCGGAGATACTCGACCTCCTGCGACGCGCCGAGCGACTCGGGCTGCGCACCGTCATCATCGCGGGTGGGCTCGGGGACGGCATCGACGACCGCACGGTGGAAACGGTGCGCAACGGACCCTTCCGCATCGTCTTCGAGGACGTGTCGATGTCGCCCGGCGGGCGCATGCTCGTCGCGCAGGGGATGGGCATCGACGTGCTCGCGCTCGGAGGAGCGCCGCTCGACGCGGCCTGCGCGTACGATCTCTTCGCCGGTCCCGCCCTGCGAGCCGCTCTCGGCGCGCCGCCCGAGGTGTGGGACTGGACGCGGGCCGTCGAGCAGGGTCCCCCACCCGCCGGCATCGCCCCCGACGCGGATCTCTGGAGCGTGTTCGCGCTGATCGCGGGTGCCGATGGCGAGGAGTATGCCGCCCTGCCGCGCCATGCGCCCGCCACGCCGCGCCAGGTCGCGTGGGCGCTCCATGCGCCTGCCGCGGACCCGCCGGCGCGGCGATACCGCGTGCCGCGTGCCCCGGGAGCGTGATTTCGAGGCGTTTCGGCCTTTCCGGGAGCGGGCGTCGTTGCTATAATCGCGGCCCGAGAGAGGGAGCGTAACCCGAGTTCTAACGCGAGTTCTAACGCGAGTTACTGCGTCTTTTCAGGGATCCGGCCGCGGCCCCGACCCGGACGCCGGTTTTTTTCACATATTTGCCCGGCGGTCCGGTAAAATCGGAGGTCTCATCCGGGCACTCTCGGTGTGCTTCCATCGGCGCACCTCGAGTTGGGAGCGGGTCTCGACGCTCTCGAATCGACAACGACACCTGCAATCCAGATCACGACCCGATCGGGATTTGAAAGCGAGTAAGAACAAGAGAGTGGTCTCCTGTAGATAGGGAACACGCATCATGAGTACTCTTGCCAAGATCTTCGTCGTCTTCGTCTTTGTGTTGACGGTGGCCCTCTTCGGGTCCTCCGCCACTCTCTACCTCAACCGGGAGAACTGGCGGGTCGCCTACATGGACATGAAGCGGGCCCACGAGACGACGCTCGACGACTTCGACAGCAGCTCGTCGCAGCTCAGATCGCGCATTGAGGCGCTCCGGACCGAGAACGCCAGCCTCGGGACCGAGGTGGCGAACATCACGACGAAGAACAAGCAGCAAGAAACGAAGATCCAGCAGCTCGACACCAACATGAAGGACATGGAGCTGACCGTCCAGAAGACCGCCGACGCGCTCAAGAAGTCGCAGGAGACCGTCGATTCGCTCGATGACACGCTGCAGGCGAAGGATCAGCTGATCAACCAGCTCCGCGAGGCCGAGCAGACCGCCCGCGGGGCCCAGGAGAAGGCGGTGGCGGATGTCACGCGGCTGATGCTCGACTACAGCAAGCTGAATGACGAACACGCGCAGCTCCAGGTGGTCAGCGCGTCGCAGCGCGACAACCTCGAGAAGTACCAGATCATCCTGAGCAACATGGCCGAGGTCGGCATCAAGTGGGAGGACTTCGAGGTCCCCTACATCGACGGCATCGTCGAGGCCGTCAACGCCTCCGACCAGCTCGTCGTCCTCTCGGTCGGCAAGGACCAGAAGGCGCGCGAGGGCTACGAGTTTCTCGTTCACCGCGGGCCGGAGTACATCGGCAAGCTCCGCGTGATCCGGGTGTACGACGACCTCTCCGGCGCGCGGGTGGTCTACACGGCTCCCGGCAAGATGGTCCAGGTCGGCGACCGAGTGCGCACGACATTGTCGGCGCAGTGATCACGGACGACCGGCACGGCATCACCGCAGAACGACACCGACGACACAGCCACCCGGAGTAGAACATGGCGAATTCCAGCGAAGAGATCATCGAAAAGCGCGCCTCGAGCCCGGTCGCGACCTCGGCCCTCGTCATCTCCGCTCTCGCCCTCGTCGGCGCGATCGTGCTCCAGGTCATGGAGATCGGCGAATTGCGCGCGGTCGGTGACGGCGTCCGTGACTCGGACCGGAACACCGACAGCGTCGCCGCCACGGTCTATCGTCGCGACAGCGCCGCGCTCGAGACTCGAGCCAGGGCCATCCTCGACGCCAACAAGGCCGCCTTCGGCGAGGGCGGCGCGGGCGCCGGCGACGCCGGAGACGACGCCGGGAACTGATTCCCGCCGCGCCGACGACCGCGGCGGGCCCCCCTGCCGTGGTCGTCGTTCCGCAGGTTTTTTCGCGTGCCCCGCGCCGGTCACGGCCGGTTCTTTTCCCCTTTACTTTCCCCCATCGTTGCCCTAAGCTCTTCGGCTGCCGGAAGGAGGAGTCATTCCGGCGGCTCACATGCCACCCGAGTGTGAGAGACGGTTCCGCACGGCGGCAGCGGAACGACGCCCGCGACTCGCGGTGCGGGAAGAGAAGTCGAAGAGAAGATGGTCATCTCCAGAATCCTCGGTGCGTTCTCCACGGACATGGGCATCGATTTGGGCACCGCGAACACGCTCGTGTGTGTCCAGGGACGGGGAATCGTCCTTTCCGAGCCCTCGGTTGTCGCCGTCAAGAAGGGCACCAACGAGGTGCTCCTCGGCGGCAACGCCGTCGGCCAGACGGCGAAGGAGATGCTCGGCCGCACCCCCGCCTCGATCGAGGCGATCCGTCCCCTGAAGGACGGCGTCATCGCCGACTTCGACATCACCGAGGCGATGATTTCGTACTTCATCAGGAAGGTGCACAACCGATCGCGCTGGTTCAGCCCGCGCGCGGTGATCGCCATTCCCTCGGGGATCACCGAGGTCGAGAAGCGCGCCGTGTTCAACTCGGCAGAGCGCGCCGGCGCCCGCGAGGTCTATCTCATCGAGGAGCCCCGCGCAGCCGGTCTCGGGGCCGGGCTGCCGATCCATGAGCCGTGCGGCAACATGATCGTCGACGTCGGCGGCGGCACCACGGAGATTGCCGTGCTCTCGCTCGCCGACGTTGTCGTGTCGACCAGCCTGCGGGTCGCGGGCGATGACTTCGACAACGCGATCATCCAGCACATGAAGAAGAACTACAACATCCTCGTCGGCGAGAACACCGCCGAGAGGATCAAGATCCAGATCGGCTCGGCGTATCCGATGGAGGAGGAGTACACCATCGAGATCATGGGCCGTGACCTGATCGCCGGTCTGCCGCGAGCGGTGTCGGTGAGCTCGGAGGAGATCCGGGAGGCGCTGCGCGAGCCGGTATTCCAGATCATCGATGGCATCCGGGTGACGCTCGAGAGGACCGGGCCGGAGCTCTCCGCCGACCTCGTCGAGCGTGGCATGACGCTGTGCGGGGGCGGCGTGCTCCTGCGGGGTTTCGATCGGATGATCCGCGAGGAGACCGGACTTCCGGTGCACTTCGCGGATGATCCGCTGACCGCGGTCGCGCGCGGGACGGGTATCTTCCTCGAACGCCTCGACGAATTCCGCTCGATCCTGCAGACGGCGGAAGACGAGCTCTGAGCACCTGAACACGCGGACATGATCATCAGCGGTGCCGACCGCCCACGCACGCGTTCCCCCTCGCCTTCCCGAGACTCGAGGATCGGGAACGGGCACGGGACCGGCTCCGGGAACGACGGCGGCGCCGAACACTCCGCGACGTAGTATCTCGCGCCCGAGAACGAGGAACGCAGAATGCGACGCGACGAACCCTCCGGAGGCGTCACGCTGCTCCTGGCCTTCCTCCTGGTCGTGCCGCCGGCCGGCACGGTCCTCTATCGTGAGCTCGGCCACCGTCTGGTCGAGACCGGCGGCGAGGCGTCGGCCACGGACGAAATCGGCGCCCTGCGCCAGGAGTGCTTCAGGCTGGAGAGCGAGCTCGACCACGCGCGCCGTCGGATCGAGAAGCTCGAGCGCTGGCGGGTCGAGCAGCCATCGACGGTGGCGCGCGTCGTCCGCGTGCTGCCGATCAGCGATCCCTCGCCGCAGCGACACGCGCTCTGGGTGGCCTGCCGGGCGAACCGGAGGCTGCCGGCGGATGCCGTGCTGGTGAGCGAGCGCGCTCTCGTGGGATGCGTCGCCCGCGGACCGGCCGGCGGCGGCCGTCCGACGCCGGTCACCGCGCAGCCCGGTCCCGACGAGGCGTTCGCCCTCGGCGGCGTCTCCCTGGCTCGGGTGCAGACGGTCCTCGACTCCGAGTTTCGCATCCGCGCGCGCACCGGATCGGTGGCGGGCTTCGTCAAGGGAACCGGCGACGCCGACGCATCGGGCCGTCCGTTCCTGATCTTCGACCTCCTCGACTCCGACGCGCCGATCAAGCGCGGTGATCGGATCTACACCGACGGTGGCGACGGCTCGTATCCGTCGGGGCTGCTCATCGGCGAGATCGCCGAGCAACTGCGTCACGGGGACGACCCGGCCTACCTCGTCCTGGCGGCGGTCGCCCCGGAGGGGCTGCGCGAGGGCGTGCTGCTGAGCGACCGTGTGCTCGAGGCGGCGCGGGCAGTCATCGAGAAGGAGCGGTCGTGAACGCCCGCAGCGCGGTCTTCCTCGTCGCGCTCGCGCTCGTGTACCACGCCCTCGCGATCCCGCTCTATCGCCTCGGCGGCGCGGTTCCCGACTTCCTCCTCATCGTCGTCGTCTACCTCGCGTTCTTCGCGCCGATCGGCGAGCTGCTCATCCTCGCCGTCGGCGCCAGCGTCGTCGTCGATGTGCTCTCGCTCGATCCGATCGGCAGCCACATGGCCGCGCTGGTGCCGGTGATCCTCGTCATCGGTCGAGTCCGCGGCTGGTTCGTGCTCCGCGGTCCGGGGCTGCGCTCCGTGTTCGTCTTCGTGGCGGCGCTCCTGGCGTCGCTCGGCAGGACGACGTACGTCGCGCTGGTCTCGGTCGACGGTGCGCAGGTGTCGGTGGAGGCGCTGTCCGCCGTCTACACGACGCTGATCGCCGTCCTCGTCCATGGGCTCCTCGATCGCTACCGGCGACGCCTCGGCTGGGTTCGCGACCGCGCGTTTGGCGGGAGGAGGTGAGCGGTGCTCAGCGTGCGAAGCCGACTCCGGATCCTGATGGGCATCTTCGTGGTGCTCTTCCTGGTCCTCATCGCGCGCCTCTTCCACCTGCAGATCATCTGCGCCGAGAAGTACCGCGAGATCGCGCGCGAGGTCGGGCGCACGTTGCAGTTGACCCAGCCCTTCCGCGGCCGGCTGCTGGCGCGAGACGGTCAGGTGCTGGCCCAGAACGAGGTGTACTTCGACCTCGTCTACACCATTGACGGCCTGCACCCGAGGGAGAAAATCTTCGCGCAACTCGACAAGGTGCTCGGCATCTGTGTCGAGCCGGCGCACGAGCCCGAGTACGAGATCTGCACCTGCGATCTTCTCGAACGGCACCTTTTCGAGGTGCTCGGCCCTCCCCGCGCGCTCGCGTACGACCTCCTGCGCGACAGCGACGAGACCGGGGAGACGGTGATGATCGTCAACAACATCGCCCGCCGCCAGTACGCGCGCCTCTCGCGCAAGTACCTCCGCCGACTCGCGGACAACGGCGTCTTCTTCGAGCTCGACGAGGAATCGAAGACGTACTCGATGCTCGTCGAGCCGCGACGGATACTCCGCATGGAGCTGGCGCTGCTCGGCCTCGAGGCGCTGTGCGGCGTGCCCTACGGTGCGCCCGTGCCGGCGCTCGATCAGACGCTGCGCGGTCGCGTCGCCGCCGGCGTGGCGGCCGTGCGAACGCACTTCGGCGGAGAGGACCTCGCCGCCAACCGCCGCCTGAACGAGCGGCGGAACAGCGAGCGCATCGCCGAGCGGTTGCTCGCGCACGACATCCCCTGGAAGGCCGTGACACGGGTGCTGTACCGGTCGGATCGCTACCCGGGCGTACGCGTCATTCGCCGGCAGCGGCGCGCGTACCCGCTGCGCGAGGTCGCCGGAGTGATCACCGGATACGCGAAACCCGCCTGGCACGAGCGCGTCACGTCATGGCGCGAGGAGGGCGTTCTCATCGAGCCGCGCTTCTTCTCGCCGGTGGGGCTACTGGAGAGCTTTCCGACGCTGCGCGAGCGCGGCCGCTTCCGGGACGAGCTCCTCGGCGTGCGGGGTCTCGAGCGAGCCTACGACGACGAGCTCCGCGGTCTCTTCGGCGCCCAGCTGATCGCCGTCGACTCGCGAAACCGGCCGCTCCCTCACCAGCCCTTCGAGCCGATCGAGCCGGTGCGCGGACGCGACGTGACGACGACGATCGACGTCGCGCTGCAGTCGATCGTCTTCGACGCGCTGCAGTCCGCCTGCGGCGACTTCGGACACGGTCGGGCCGGCAGCGCCGTGGTCCTGTCGCTCGATCGCGCCACCGGAGCCATCGACGACGTCCCGGGCGCCGTCCTCGCCATGGCGTGCCTGCCGACCTTCGATCCGGGGAGGATGCAGTCGCCCGACTACTACGAGCAGATCCGCACGCAGCCCGGGAAGCCGCTCTTCAACCGGCCGGTGTCGCCACCGCGATTCCCGCCGCCCGGCTCGGTCTTCAAGCTGATCGTGGCCGTCGCCGCCATGGAGTCCGGCGTTGTCGACAACCGCTCCCGGCCGCTGCACCCGAGCGAGACCTACGAGTGCCGCACCATCTTCGACGAGCGGTACAGAAGCTACTACCGCTGCCGCACGAGTCACGGCACCGTCGACGTCAAGGAAGCCCTCGAGGTGTCGTGCAACTGCTTCTTCTACTACCTGGCGCGCGACCGGCTCAACGCCGGCATTCTCGCCTCCTGGGCGCGCAACTTCGGCTTCGGGCGCCCCACCGGGATCGATCTGGTCTCGTCGGCCGCGATGGAGCGCGGGCGGCTGGCCTGGGAGGTGCCGCAGGCGCGGATGCCCTCCTACGGCATCGGCGACCGCTACGTCGAGGCGAGCACGCTCCAGGTGGCGAGGGCGGTCGCCGCCATCGGACTCGGAGGCGGGCAGCTGCCGGTGCCCTACCTGGTTCGACCGCACCCGCCGGAGACCATCGAGTTCCAGCGTCGGCGCACGATCGCCAGCGTCCGGGAGGGGATGCGTCGCGTGCTTACCGGCCCCGGGGGCACGGCGGCGGCCGTCGCGCTGGGACTGCGTCCGTTCAGCGCCGGCGTCAAAACCGGAACGGCGCAGATCGCCCGTGGTCGCGACGACTACTACGCCTGGATCGCAGGATTCGCGCCGTATCGGGATCCGGAGATCGCCTTCGCGATCTGCATCGAGGAGACGCCGATGCACGGCGGCCAGGCAACGGCGCCCATCCTGGAACGGATTCTCGAGTACTTCGCCGAAAAAGAGCCCGGGCGGTACCTCCCCGGTGAGCGGGGAGGGCCCGGCGCATGAGCGTCCTCGAACGGGCGTCCTCGCTCCTGTTCGCCGGCGGCACCCTGGTCGCGTCGCGCCTCGCGATCCTGACGATCAGCTTCACGCTGAGCATGATCGGCATCCTCTTCGTGCACTCGACGACCGCGCACGAGCTCGAGTCGTTCCCGAGCTACGAGGCGGGCATGCAGATCCTCAAGCTGCTCGTGGGGATCGCGCTGCTGGTCGCCATCCTCTTCGTCCACTACCGGGTCCTCGAGCGGCTGGCCTACGTGCTCTACGCCGGTCTCCTCGTCGTGCTCGGCGTGCTGCTGGTGCTCAAGTACGCGGGAGGCGCGTGGATGGTCCGCTGGCTGAAGATCGGGTTCCTCAGCGTGCAGCCGAGCGAGGTGATGAAGGTCATCATCGTGCTCGCGCTCGCACGCTACCTGCGCTTCCGAAAGGACCAGATCCGACTCTCGGGACTGTTCCGCCCGCTTCTCCTGACGCTCATTCCGATGATCTTCGTCGTGCTCCAGCCCGACCTCGGGACCAGCCTGATGCTGCCGCCCGTGCTGATGGCGCTGCTCTTCGTCGCCAACGCGCGTCGCACCCACCTGGCGACGGCGATCATGGCGGGCGCCCTCCTCTTCCCCGCCATCCTCGCGGTGCACTTCTACTTTCCGCAGGTGCGGAAGAAGTTCATCGAGGACTACCAGATGAACCGCATCGTCGGGTACGTGCACCGCGACGAGCAGAGCTGGAAGGACATCAACTATCAGCTCGGGCAGTCATTGATCGCCTTCGGCTCCGGCGGACTGACGGGCAAGGGGTACCACGACGGGACGCAGAACCTCGGAAAGTACGTGCCGGCGAAACACACCGACTTCATCTTTTCGGTGATCGGCGAGGAGCTCGGCTTCCTCGGGGCCAGCCTCGTGGTCCTGCTCTACCTCGGCCTCGTCCTCACCATGCTCCACGTGGCGATCCGCACACGGGAGCCGTTTCCACGCCTCGTGGTGACGGGCATCGCCACGGTGTTCGCGTGTCAGGGACTCGAGAACTTCGGCATGACCCTCGGTCTGACGCCGATCACGGGCATCCCGCTCCCCTTCGTGAGCTTCGGCGGCTCGAGCCTGGTGACGTCGTATCTCGCCGTCGCCATCGTCCTCGGCATCGCGGCGCGCAACGTGCCGGTGGTCGCATCCCCCGACCTCAACCCGATCGACGAGGACCGCGTCGTCCCGGTGATCGATGACCAGCCGGGAGGGGCGAATCCATTCCCGAGCGGGCACTGATCGCGGGCCACTCCGACAGCGCGGCCGACGGTCGACGGGGACGGGAACGCAGATTACGCAGATTACGCAGATTGAGGAGCGGACCCGCCTCGTCCTCGAAGTCGGAGACAGAGACAGAGACAGAGACCAGAGAGCAGAGAGCAGAGAGCAGAGATCGGAGACCAGAGATCAGAGTCGGACATCGGACATCGGAATCGGAGTCGGTATCGGACATCGGAGTCGGAGTCGGTCATCGGATTCCGCAACTGGAGCCTTCGAGGACGAGGACGAGGACGAGTTTTTGCAACGTTGGGGTCGGAGTCGGAGTCGGACATCGGAATCGGCATCGGCATCGGAGTCGGAATCCATGACAGTCACCTCGACGCCTCGACCCTCCTCACCATCGCCTCCCGCCTCCCTGCCAGCTCCTCCGGGCTCATCGCGCTCATCAGCTCGTGGGCCTCGCGGAAGGAGATCGGGTTGCCGTGGATCGGCCTCTCGTACGATCTCTTGCGGTCGCGGAGGTCGGTGTCCTCGTCGACCCGCATCGCCACCGGGCCGTCGGGGAGGACGAGTGTCGTCCAGCGCTCGCCGCGTGTCGCCTCGATCGGCTGGTCGCTGATCAGCCGGTACGCGCCGCTGCGCGGGGCGAGTGTCAGGGCGACCGTGGCTCCGAGCACGTCGAAGGCGTCCTCGGCGTCGATCCGGCCCGCGCGCGTGCCGACGAGGACGCTGCGCTGGACGCGACCCGGTCCGCGGATCGACGCGTTGATCAGCACCGAGTCGCGCACGACGACGTCGGGCGAGAGCGTCGTGTCGCCCACGATGATGTTGCCGTGCGCATCGCGCTCGTCGGGGATGCCCGCCAGGGCGCGCGCGATCTCGCCGGTCGGTCCCGCGGCGTTGAGCGCCATGAAGAAGTCGTGGATCTTTCGGTGCTGTCCGATGTCGCCCCAGTACTGGTCGCCGAAGTCCATGGCGACGATGCGGGTGGCGCGGCCCGTGCGTGACTCGTGCCCCTCGATGACGCGACGCAGGCGATCGAGGAGGTCCGGCATGTTCTCCCCGAGCGCCCGCAGTGCGTCGCTGCCGGCCACCGAATCTCGCCACGCCGCGTCGCGCTCCGCCTCGTCGTGGATCGCCGCCACGACCAGTGCCGTGAAGAACTGCGGATCGAGGTCCGGGCGGGAGCGGCGGTCGGCGTCGGGGTCCAGGACCTCCGCCTCGAACTCCTCGAGCAGCGCGTCGAGGAAGCGCCGCGACACGGCGATCGATCCGAGGTTGATGCCGCCGACCAGCCGTCCACCGCGTCGCCGGACGAGTCCGCGGTCGGCGAGCGGCTCCATCTCGGCGAGCGGTCGCCTCGGTATGAAGGCGGTGACCTTGCCGTCGCGGTCGACGCCGACCCAGTCCTTGCTGCGCGCGTCGTCCTCGGTCATCTCGCGCACGGAGACGAAGCGGATGACGTCGGCGTCCGCCAACGTCGGATCGGCGCCGGAGAGGTCGCGGGTCGGGATCTGGATCTCATCGCCCCACTTGACGACCAGGCCGTCGAACCCCGAGCGCCGCAGGAACTGCTGCACCGGCACGAAGTGGCGCAGCGCGAGCTCGACGACCGGAAGGTATCTCGGCGTCCCCTGCCGCGGCTCGGTGACGAACGTGGCGAGGGCCGCCTTCTGACCGTTCTCCGCCTCGGTGAACGGCGTCGCGCGGGTGCCCTCGCCGAAGACGAACGAGATGAGCGCGCCGCGATCCTCTCGAAGACGCTCGCGCAGTCGGCGCCAGAGCAGCAGCAGCCCGAACGCCTGGTTCACCGGAAGGTCCTCATGCAAGGAGATCGCCTCACGGGCGCCGAGGGAGGGACGCGCGACGTCGAGGGCGCGCTGCCAGAACTCCCGTGCCGCGCTCGAGCCGGAGACGGTCCCGATCACTTCCGGACTCCGGCCAGAACGGATCAGCTCGCCAGTCAACGAGATGGTGCGCTTCACTGCGGCGACGAGCTCGGCATCGCGCACCCGTCGCTCGAGCTCGCGCAGGATGCCGTCGGGGTGGCGGACGGTGACGGCGACGATCTCGGCCGCGCGCCTCTCGTCGTCGGCGACGGCGTAGCAGCGCAGCTGCGGCGCGTTGCCCGAGGGACGCACGTGCGCGATCTCGCCCCCCGCGAAGAGCATGCGGATGCCGTCGAGGAAGTTGACCGCGACCAGCGGCTGGAAGCCGCGCGTGCGGGAGAAATACCGCTCCAGCTCGACGCGGATGCCCCGGAGCTCCCCCGCCAGCGCGCCGGACGCGGCCGAGCTCATGCCGTCCGGGCCGATCGCCGTCACCGTGCCGACGCCGTCGTCGAACCGCGCCTCGACGACCTCCTCGCCGGAGTCGCTCCCGACCGGCGAGAACCGCCGCACGAGGGCGCGACTCGTCTCCACCGGAAACTCGTCGATCAGACCGGCCGTCGAGTACCTCGCCGGCAACCTCTCGAGGAGCTCGACGACCGCGACGCCACGCCCGGACGCGCTCGCGAGCGCCGCCGCGATCGGCAACACGGCGTCCCGCGTCGGCAACGCAGCGAGCCGGCGACCCTCGCGCTCGATCTCCGAGCCGGTGAGGAACCCGCCGTTCGCCTCCCAGCCGACGCGTCGCGCTCCCTGACCGGACTGCATCGCCTCGATCACGTGCGGCGACCCGATTCTCGTGCGCGTCACGCGGACACGGCGTTTCCGGAAGTGGAGCTCGATCGCGTCCGTGGCGCTCACCGGGACGGCGATGTCGTCGGCGTCGAGGAAATCGGCGACGACGATGCCGAGGCGATCGCCGCTGACGAAGCGAACCGTGCCGTCCGGATCGACTCCCGCGACGAGCGGCCGGTCGCTGTCGCCGTCGATGGAGACCACCGCGTCGATCCGGCCGTGTCGCTCGCGCGCGCGATCGGCGAGCCCCTGGAGCAGGGCACGATGCTCGTCGTCGATCGCCTCGGTGTCGACGGGCACGAACTCGTCGCTCCGCCCGGCGGCGATCACCTCGGCGCCGAGCGCGCGGAGGATCTCCGGAACGACCTCGCGGCCCACCGCCGAGTGCTCGTGGAAGACCACGCGCAGGCCGCTCAGCGGCTGGCCCGTGAAGAACTCGACGAAGCGCTGCACGTACTCGCGACACGCCGCGTTGTCCGCGCCGGGAAGCTCCCGCTCCTCGCCCGCGCGGAACATGCCGTCGTCGTCGAACGGTGACTCCGCGGCGGGCCGTGCGTACTCCTGCCGGCGCGCACGCTCGACGGCGGCGAGGATCGGTCGCTCGTCGGACTTGAGCACCTCGGCGCGCGCGCGGGTGAACTTGATGCCGTTTCGGTCGAAGGGGATGTGGCTCCCGGTGACCATGATCCCCGGCCAGCCCCGCGAGAACGTGTACGAGGCGAGCGCGGGCGTCGGCAGCCGTCCGGTGTTGATCACCTCGAGCCCGGCATCATCGATGGCGCGGGCCACCGCCCGCAGGATCCGGGCGGTGCTCGGCCTCAGGTCACCGCCGATCGCCACCTGCCCTCCCGGGGACACCTCGCCGAGCTGCGCGACGTGCTCCAGGAAACCGCGGACGTTGATGTACGCCTCGAGGTCGGTGATCTCCTCGACCGGGCCGCGAAGGCCGCTGGTCCCGAAACGGAGCGCCGAAGGTCGCCTGCCCCGAAACGACGGCGGCGACGCGTCCACGCCGGCGCCGCCGGACGGGGCCCGCACCGGCAGGGAAGCGACGCAGATGGTCGCCCGACCGGTCGCGCCCAGGGTCACCTGCACTCCGTGCGGCACGAGACACGCGCCCCCGCGGCGAAGAGAGAGCTCGCCGCTTTCGCTGCGGACAGCGACGGGGTCGTCGGCCTCGAGCACGAGCAGGATCGATGGCCCCCTCGAGGGCCCGCGCCGGTGCACGGCGCCGGCGGCGAGCGCGATGCGGCGGAGCTCGAACTCCGGCGCCGGAGTCCGGTAGACCGCCTCGCCGCCCGCATCCTCCGCCTCGAGAACGCGCGGCTCCTCGCCCTCGAAGCGCACCGTGCGGAGCAGCTCGGGGACATCGACGTGCTTCGACGTCAGGCCGCAGCGCAGGACGTTGTCGGAGGTCGCCATCACCTCGACGCCGACACCCTCGAGGTAGGCGTGCAGCGTGCCGGCGTCGAGGAAGAGCGCCTGACCGGGGCGCAGGTGGAAGAGGTTGAGGAGCAGCACCGCGAAGAGCCCGCGGTCGTGGTGACCGTCGCGCGAGAACTCGCGATCCGCGGCGAGCACCCAGTAACGGTGGTCATCGCGATCGAACGGACTCTCGCCGTCGGCCGCGCGAAGCCGCTCCACCAGCGGCGCGAGCGCCCGATCGACCTCGCCCTGCGACAGTGTCATCAATCGCTCGAAGATCCGCCGTAGACCATCGGGGCTCGGATCGAAATCGGCGGTGTGAGCGGCGAGCTCCGGTATGTCCGCGAGGACGCGAGAGAGCTCGTCGAGCGGGCGGAAGCCGCGCAACGCCCAGAAGTCGGTCACCGCCGCGATGAGCTCGGGCTTGTGGTTGTCGTCCCGGTAGCTCCGTTCGGGCGCGGAGATCGGCACGCCGCGGGCCTTCTCGCGCGCGAATCCCTCGAGCGCCTGCGCGCGCGTCGGGTGGGACTGGATCGAGAGCGGCCGCGCCGCCGCGATCACTTTCATGAGAAACGGCAGCGTCGACTCTCGCCGGGCCAGCTCCGCGCCGAGGATCGCGGCGCGACGGCGACGGATGAGGTCGTCGAGCGGCGCCGTCGAGTCACCGAACACCACCGTCGCCGGGAGCCGCGGGTGCGCGCCGAGCCAGAGCTCCGCGTGCGGCCGGCGCGCCGGGTTCTCGATCCCGAGGAGCTCCGGGATGAAGGTCGGGTCGCCCCAGTCGTAGTGCTGGATGCCGGGCTCGAGCGCCAACGGCGCGGCGAGGTCCGGGCGGTCTCGCTCCCTTCGCTTCTCGCTCATGCGCTCTCCGTCGTCGACGGCATCCGCTCCCCCGCGGCGTGGCGCGCCCGGCGTCTCTCGAGGACCGCGATCAGGCCGGCGGCCGTGACGATACACCATATCGTAAAGAGCGCCGCCGGAATCGCCACCCTGCGGTCGCCGAACGTGGTGGCGGCGAGGACGACTCCCATGCCGGCGTTCTGCATGCCGATCTCGATCGTCAACGTCACCCGTCGTGGCCGGTCGAGGCGGTAGAGGCGCCCGAGAGCGTTGCCGGCCACGAACCCGAGCGCGTTGATGGCGACGACTCCGACGGCGATCGACGCCGTCGTCTCGGCGAGGTTCTCGCGCGTCCACTGGATCACGAAACAGCAGATGACGATGATCGCCAGCGCGGCGACGGGCGGGCTGACCAGCTCGTACGCCCGTCGCGCGCGTGGCGTCAGCCGACGCACGGCGATTCCGAGGACGAGCGGTGTCGCCACGGTCCACGCGATGGTGAACAGCTGGCGCCAGAAATCGTCGACCGTCATGCCGAGCCGCTCGCCGGCGAGAAGGAGCACCAGCGCCGGCGTGACGACCACCGACAGGATCGACGCGATCGTCGTCAGGGTGACCGAGTACGCCGTGTCGCCGCGAGCGAGGTAGGTGAGCACGTTGCTGGTCATCGCGCCCGGCGCGCATCCGACGATGATGAACCCGAGCGCGACGGGCGCCGCGAACGGGCCGACGGTCGCCGTCAACCACGCGAGCGCCGGCATCACGGTGAATTGCGTCAGGACTCCGAGGGCGACCGGCAGCGGGCGGCGGACGAGGGACACGAAGCTCGATGTGTCGATGACGGTGCCGACGGCGAACATGGTCACGGCGAACATCCACTGGAAGAGCGGCTGTCCCGCGAGCCGCACCTCGGTCCAGGCGAAGGCGCCCGGCAGCAGGTACGCGGCGAGCGCGCCGAGGATGACCCAGACGGCGAGATAGCGCGAGATGACTCCCAGCGCGCGGGCGAGGGCCGGCAGACGCGGGGCGGGATCGAGCGACACGGCGGACGGATCCTCGTTCGGCGCGGTGCTCAACTGTACGAGCAGACCTCGAGGAGGTTCCCCTCCGGATCCCGGAAGTACACGATGCGCTTCCTCGCGCCGCCCTCGTAGGTGACCTGCTCCGCCGGCACCATCTCGACGTCACTCAGGAGCTCGACGCCCGCGGCGCGGAGCGCGTCGGCCATGGCGCCGACGTCGCCGACCCGAAACGCGATGTGCCGGATGCCGGGCACGTTCGGGACGCCGAGCGCCTCCGGCCGGCGCGAGGCCGGCGACCGGTAACGGATCAGCTCGACGCGCGCGGTGCCCTCGAGCGCCTCCAGGTAGACCACGTCTCCCTCGACGCCCTCGAGTCCGGTCACGCGGTCGACCCAGTCCCCACGGATCGACACCGTCCGCGAGATGCGAAGCCCGAGAACGCCGGTGTAGAACTCGAGCATGCCGTCGAGGTCCTCGACGACGATGTTGACGTGGTCGACACTCTCCATCCGATCACCCGGCGCGAGCGCGGCGCGGTCCGCGCTCAGTATTCGGACTCCTCTCCGAGGAGAACGGTGACGGGAAGGAGCGCCGAGTCGACGACCAGACTGAAAGGCCAGTCGACCGCCCGGGCGAACCGTTCCCATCCACTGTCGGTGTGCCGCATGATGTACGTGTCGAGCGCGGTGCCGGCGTACGGCTCGTAGACGCCGTAAAACGCCGTCTGCGTCGAGCCACAGCCGCCGAGCGCGAGGAGCGACACGACGAGCGCCGCGGCGGCGATGGCTCTCCCTGCGGTGGTTTTGGCGGTGGTTCCGCGGTGTCGCATATCTCCCTCCCGCTGCCGATCCAGGTGCTTACCTCGCACGGTCCGACGTCGTCCGCAAATCGGCCGGCCATTGTCCCGGCGCGCGCCGTTCCTCCCAATTCGAATTGACAGCGAATCGAGGTGTCCCTAAGGTTGAGCACGGGTCAGGGGCCCGGGCGAGCAGAGGGCAGTACCGGTCCCGTCGAAACAGGGAGCTGGAATGAACGCGCGCACCATCGTCTTCCTCGTCGGACTGTCCGGAGTCTTCTTCCCGGTCGAGCGCTCGCTCTCGGGCGTCCCCGAGGCGTATGACCTCGCGGTCCCGGCCTCCGTCCTCGACTCGCTCGAGGTGGTCACGGACGGCAGCGGCGACGACCTGAACGGCGATGGCGTGCCGGACAACTCGCTCGGGACGATCCTCGGATCGCTCGAGCCGCTGATCGGCGACATCAACGAGATCATCCGGGAGTCGATCGAATCCGGCGACCTCCTGCTCGGCGCTGCCTGGCCGGATCTGCCGATCTCGATCCCCGACTCGAACGACGTGACGACGGATTTCTTCCTGCTGGAGGACGAGGACGGGAATCCGATGACCCGCGAGCGATTCCTGGTACGCCGCGACTCCTTCGTCGAGGGCACGGGGACGCCGCGTTTCCGCGTCACCGGCGGCGAGGTCGCCGCGCGCCAGTGGGCGGCCGGCCCCGTCGAGTTTCCGCTCGAGCTGCCGCTCGCCGGACTGAGGCTGGACCTCATCATCAAGCGGGCGAGCGTCCGGGGGACGCTCTCCGCCGTTGGCGACGGGATCGCCGTCGCCAACGGCACGCTCAGCGGTGTGGTCTCGCTCGCTGACTTCTTCGCCGCGATCAACGCGTTCCTCGGCTCGGAGGCCTGCGGCTGTCTCCGACTGCGCGGGCCGTTGCTCGTCCTCGACGAGGGGACGGGGGCATGGAGCTGCAGCAACACGTTCGACGACATGTGCGGGCGCAACGATCCCTGCTCGACGATCGCGAGCCTCTGCTCCCTCGCGCTCGGAATCTTTCTCAACAACGCCGACATCGACACCGACGGCGACGGCGAGCCGGACTCGCTGAGCGCGTTTCTCCGGGTGCGCCTCTCGGGCGCCAAGCTGGTCGGCCTCGCCGGGCCGGCGGACTGCAACGAGAACGGCGTTCCCGACGCGGATGACATCGCCAGCGGTCGATCGGCTGACGAGGACGGCAACGGCATTCCCGACGAGTGCGTCCCGCCGGTGACCGGAACGCCGTTCCACCGCGGCGACCCCAACGACGACGGCAACTTCGACCTCTCCGACGGCGTGGCGATCTTCGGGTTCCTTTTCCTTGGAAACGAGGCGCCAGGCTGCCTCGAGGCGGCCGACGTCAACAACAGCGGCACGGTCGACATCTCCGATGGCATCTCGATCCTCAACCACCTCTTCCTCGGCGGACCGCCGCCCGCGGACCCGGGACCGCCGGGCCGCCCGTGCGGCGTCGACCCGGACGAGCCAGGCTCGCCGGCGGACACGGGCTGCGAGGCGTACGAGAACTGCTGAGCAGCTTGGCCGCCGCCCTCTCGTCCTCGTCCTCGGAGTCGGAGTCGGTATCGGTCATCGGAGTCGGTATCGGCCATCGGTATCGGCCATCGGTATCGGAGTCGGTCACCGGACTCCGCAACCAGAGCCCTCGAGGACGGGAACGGGCACGGGAACGGGAACGGGCCCTTACCCCCGCAGCGACAGATACAGCGCGAACGCCATCGCCGCGGCGAGGTTGTACCACCCGAAGACGTGCAGGCGGCCCGTCCTGACGAAGCCGAGCAGCGTGTGGATCGCCGCCAGGCCGGCCATCAGCGCGACGCCCATGGCGAGCGCGAGCGCCCCGGCGCCTCCCATGCGTTCGAGATCGGCTCCGGTCATGTCGAGCGCCGTCTTGAGACCCGCGCCCGCGATCAGCGGGATCGACAGCAGGAACGAGAAGCGAAAGGCCTCCTCGCGATCGAGGCCGAGCCAGAACCCGCAGACGATCGACGACCCCGATCGCGACACGCCCGGGAAGATGGCCAGCGCCTGCGCGCATCCGACGAGCAGGGATCGTGCCGGCGTCAGGTCGACCCAGCGGCGCTCGCCGCCCCGACCCCGGCTGGTGACCAGATACGCGAACGAGAGCGACCAGCCGCCGACCACCCACCACGCGTCGATCCCGGAGCGCCACGACGACAGCGCGTAGCCGAGCACGACGCCGGGCACCGTCGCCAGGACGATCAGCGCGATGGCGCGCCCGCGGCGAGGCCGCCGCACGAGCGCGGCGATGTCGCGCCGAAAGTAGATGAGCACGGCGGCCAGTGTCGCGACATGGAGCGCGACGTCCATGGCGAGTCCGGCCTCGAACGCGAGGACCTCCTTCATGGCGATGAGGTGAGCGCTCGAGGAGATCGGCAGAAACTCGGTCAGTCCCTGGACGAGACCGAGGAGCGCGCTCTTCCACCAGTCCGGGGTCACCGCTTCGCGACCTCGCCGCGCCACCACTCGAGGAGATCGACCACCGTCCTGTCGAGCGGGATCTCCGGCCGCCAGCCGCACACGCGCTCGAGCTCCGCCGCCGATCCCGTCATCACCGGGACGTCCCTCGAACGCCGCAGCCCCAACGACATGCGCGTCGTCACCGGCGTGCGCGCGTGAGAGAGCATCATGTCGAGCGCCTCCCGAAGCACCACGGCGCGACCGCTCGCCACGTTGTAGGTGCCCGAGGGCACGGCGCCCTCGACCGCGAGCCCGTACGCGCGACAGACGTCACGCACGTCGATGAAGTCGCGGGCGACGTCGAGGTCGCCGGTCTCCACCACCGGTTCCTGGAGGTCCGCCTCGGCTCGCGCGATCTGACGCGCGAAACTCGAGAGGGCGAATCGCGGCGACTGGCCCGGTCCGACCTGGTTGAACGAGCGAAAGACGACCAGGGGCCGCCACTCCTGGCGCGGCGACCCCGCGACGCAGCGGGCGATCAGCTCGGCGCCGAGCTTGGTGTTGCCGTAGACCGTCCGGGGACCGAGCGGCGCGCTCTCGTCGATCGGCGCGTCGCCGCGAATGTCGTAGACATGCGCCGTCGAGGCCAGCACGACGCGGCAGATTCGCTCCGGGTCCGCTTCGGCGAGGGCATCGAACAGCGCGCGCGTTCCGTCGACGTTCGTCCTCCAGGCCGCCAGCGGCGCGCTCTCCGCCTCGGAGACGTGACTCACGGCGGCGAGGTGAACGATCGCCCCGGGCTTCGTCTCCGAGATCACCTCACGCGCCGCATCGACATCCGGGAGGACGAGCTCGCGCCACGACGACCCCTCGCGGTCGGACGGCGCCTCGCCTCTCGTCGTGAGCGTCACCGTGTGCCCGCCGCGCCGGAGCTCGGTCTCGAGGTGCGTGCCGACGAAACCGCGTCCGCCCGTCACCAGCACGCGCTGCGGCACTCCGCGCGAGTCTCGATGGTGTCCGGCTCGGCTCATCGCCCGGTCACGGTCGACGGGGGCAGGTCGGCGGCGGATTGCTCGCACAGCTCCCGTTGCGCGAGCTCCAGGTCGTGGTCCACCATCATGGCGACCAGGCTCTCGAAATCGACGCGGGGCTGCCAGCCGAGCTTCTCCCGGGCCCTCGAGGAGTCGCCCCGCAGGCAATCGACCTCGGCGGGACGCTTGAGCGACTCGTCGACCGCCACGTGGCTCTTCCAGTCGAGTCCGACCCGCGCAAACGCGGCGACGACCAGATCCTCGACCGAGTGCGACACGCCGGTCGCGACGACGTAGTCGTCGGGCTCGTCCTGCTGCAGCATGCGCCACATCGCGTCGACGTAGTCGCCCGCGAAGCCCCAGTCACGCTGCGCCGACAGGTTGCCGAGCGCGAGCTTCTCCTGCAGCCCGAGCTTGATCCGCGCCACGGCGCGCGTCACCTTCCGCGTCACGAACTCCTCACCGCGCCGCGGTGACTCGTGGTTGAACAGGATCCCGGAGCACGCGAAGATTCCGAAGCTCTCCCGGTAGTTGACGGTCATCCAGTGGCCATACGCCTTGGCGACGGCGTACGGCGATCGAGGATGGAACGGCGTCGTCTCTCGCTGAGGCGTCTCGCGCGCCTTGCCGAACACCTCGCTCGACGACGCCTGATAGAAGCGGATCGACGGATGGACCGTGCGGATCGCCTCGAGCACGTTGGTGACGCCGAGCGCGGTGATCTTCGACGTGCATGTCGGCTCCTCCCACGATGCGGCGACGAACGACTGCGCCGCGAGGTTGTACACCTCGTCCGGCCGCGTCGAGACCAGGAGACGCGTGAGCGAGCCCGGGTCGGTCAGGTCGCCGTGCACGAGCTCGATTCGATCCAGGAGGTGCGCGATGCGGAAGTAGTTCTTCGAGCTCGACCGCCTCACCATGCCGACGACGCGATAGCCCTCGGAGAGCAGCAGCTCGGCGAGATAGGAGCCATCCTGGCCGGTGATTCCGGTTATCAGCGCTGTCTTCACGAGGTCTCCTGTGTCCGCCGGAGTCAGCCGTGATTACTGGAACTCGAGGGCCGCGCCACCGGCACGATAGCACAAGTCGATATCGTATTCATCGGCGAACGGAGCCCGCGCCCCCACCCCGACCGCTCGTCTGCGGCGCTTTCCCCTTCACCTCCCCGGCGCGGGTGGGACAATGGAGGGACGAGGCGCCTCGATGACCCCCTTCACTGCCGCTCATCCGGAAACGGGAGACCCCGCGCGCGGCGCTCCGGACTTGCGCTTGCCGTCGCGGTATGTGCCGGTACGACTGCTCGGCCAGGGCGGGCAGGGGTCCGTGTGGGAGGCGCGCGACCGGCGCGATGGCCGGTCGGTGGCGCTGAAGATCGTCGCCCCCGATGCCTCCGGCCCGGCCGCGGATCGCGCGGCCGACCTCGCCCGGGAGTTCGAGGTGCTCTCGCGCGTCGTGCACCCGGCGATCGCGCGGGTTCTCGACTTCGGACGGCTCGGGCCCACCGGCGAGAACTCGCCGGCGGCGGCCGGAGTCTACTTCACGAGCGAGCTCATCGAGGGCGTCGACGTGCTCGAGTGGTTCGTCCACAACGCCATCGAGGCGCACTGGGACGCGGCCCGCTCCATCGCCGAGCAGGCGCTCGGCGCCCTGCACGGCATTCACCGAGCAGGATACATTCATGGAGACGTCAAGCCCTCGCACCTCCTGGTGACGGGCGATCCCGGCGACGGACCGCGCGTCAAGCTGGTCGACTTCGGCTCCGCCGCGCTCTCCGCGGGCGATCCGTCGCGCTGGACGACGCCGGCCTACCGCCCACCTGCAGATCTCGGCGGCGACGGCCGGGCGCGTGATCTCTACGCCCTCGGATTGACGCTCTTCCATGCCTTCGCCGGCAGGCTGCCCTTCGAGATCGGCGACGACAGGGCGATGTCGCGGTGGAAGGCGGCCGGACGTCCGGCGCGTCTGTCGGAGTGGCTGCGCGACCCGCCGCCCGCTCTCGAAAGACTGATCGCGGGACTCACCGCCACCGCCGCCGGTGAACGATTCGAGGACGCGCTCGACGCGCTGCGCGTCCTCGGCCGGAGGACGGTGCTCCGCTTCGATCGCACGCGGCCTCTGGGCGACACGGCGATGCACGGCCGTGACGCGGACTCGGAGGGCATCGTCGGCGCGCTCGAGGCGGGTGCCGCGACGGTTCTCCTGAGCGGCCCGCGCGGCTCGGGAACCACCCGCCTCGCGAGCGCGGTCGCCTCGGCGCTCCAGGTGCGCGGCTGGTCGACGGTGTCGATTCGATCCGGCGAGATCACCCGCGGGCTCGGCGAGCTGATCGACGTCGCGGGCGCGCCGGCGTCACTCGTCGAGGGCGGGGGCGATGGCGAGGAGGACGGACCGGTGGCGCTCCTCGAGGCGCTC
>JBFFXF010000014.1:0-48371 GCA_041569895.1 Planctomycetota bacterium
CTCGACGAACACCGAGAAGCCCATGGCGAAGTAGATGTAGCCCTTGGGAATGTGCTGATCGAGGCCGTCGGCGATGAGCGCCACGCCGATCAGGAGGAGGAAGCTGAGGGCGAGCATCTTGACCGTCGGGTGGCGGTGGACGAAGTCGCTCACCGACTTCGCGAGCCAGAGCATGAAGCCGATGGCGATGATCACCGCGGCGGCCATGATCTCGATGCGCTCCGCCATGCCGATGGCGGTGATCACCGAATCGAGGGAGAACACGACGTCGATGAGGAGGATCTGCACGATGACCGACGTGAACGAGCTCGGCCGGCGGACCTCCTTCTTCTCGTGGCCGCCCTCGAGCTCCCGGTGAATCTCGATGGTGCTCTTGGCGAGCAGGAAGAGGCCGCCGAGGATCAGGACGATGTCCCGCCAGGAGATCTCCATCTCGAGCACCGTGAAGAGCGGCGTGGTGAGGCTCTGGATGATCCAGAAGAGGGAGAAGAGCAGGATCAGACGCGTGATCACCGCGAGCAGCAGGCCGGTGCGACGGGCGGCGGCCTGTCGCTCTTGCGGCAGCCGGCCCGCGACGATCGAGATGAAGACGATGTTGTCGATCCCGAGCACGACCTCGAGGACCGTCAACGTGATGAGCGCTATCCACGCGTCGGCAGACGTCAGCAGTTCCAGCATCGTCGTTCCTCTGTTGCCGGAGACGATTCGCAGCTTCCGGTTGCGGCCGCTCTCTGGTACGCGAAGTGTCTCCTCGATCGCAAGGGTTTTTCAGGTAACCGACTCGAGCTCGCGCTCGGCGAGCAGATGGTAGAGATCGGTCATCTCGAGCAGGCGATCCGGCAGGACCGGCGCCTCGCGATCGTCGAGCGCCGCGCCGCCGCCGTGGACCGCCATCACGAGCGCGCCGTCGTCGTCCTCCGCGCCCGGCAGGTAGCCATGCATTCCGGTCGGAGGCGACTCGCGATGGAAGAAATTCGGAAAGAACATCCTCCCCTGATCGAGGCAGTAGAAGAGATCGCCGAAGATGCTCCGGTCGTACGCGCAGCCGAACGACGGCAGCTCGTCCGCCTCGACGACGCGTCCGGCGTCCAGCCCCGCGAGGGCGTCACGGATCTCGCGCTCGCGCTCGCTGTCCTCGAACCAGAAGCGGGCCATCGTCGAGTCGACGAAGTACACGATGCCGCGCCGGGAGGCGGGATCTCGCGAATCGAGCCCGAGCAGGCCCTCGATGTCCACCGTCCGCTCGACCGCCACCGCGCCGTGGTCGCCGAAGACGATGACGCGGAACGGCTCGGACCACGCCGATTCGCATGCCGCGCAGGTCTCCGCGATGGCATCATCGATCCGGCGCCGCACGGTCTCGACGCGTTCCGATTCCGGCCCGCTCCGGTGCTGCTCCCAGTCGAGCTCGGCGAAGTGCAGGTAGGCGAGCCGCGTCTGCCGGGAAACCTCCGCGCGAAGACGATCGAGCAACGCGTCCGTGCGCTGGTCGCACCCGGGGTAGCCGAGATAGACGATCGACCGCCGGTCGAGGGCATCGAAGACCGATGGCCGTCCGGGGAGGTAGCGCGGATCGAGCGGCGAGTACGGCTCGCCGAAGCGGAACCTGCCGAGCAGGTCGAGGGGGATCGCCGAGAAGTCCCAGACCGGGATGGCGAGCGGGTCGACGCGGCGCCGCCACGCGTTCCAGAGTCGCTGGACGCGCCGCAGCGCGCGCGGCCCCAGCAGCCTCGTGACGCCACCGGGCAGGCGCCGGAGCCACCGGAACGGCGACTCGCCGGGCGCGCGGGCGAGCTGGTAGAGGAACACCATGCCGGAGTCCCGCGGCTCGAGTCCGTGAAATATCGCCGCGCGGATGCCGGCGAAGCCGAACGTGTCGCGTATCGTGCGTGTGACACCGCGCGACGCCAGCCCGGCGGTGAACGGCATCGATGCCGGCGTCACCCAGTCGTGGCGCAGGGCGTCGACCAGGATCAGGAGGGTACGCATCGCGTCGCCTCCTCGCGTTCGCGCGCGCGCGAGTCGTCCGTTCCTCGGTCATCGTCCGGCCCGGAGTCCTCGCGGTTGCCGTCCGGCCTCGCCCTGACCGGCGCCGGGACGCGGCGCGTCAGGGCCAGGAAGCAGAAGACGACCCACTTCACGAGCGCCCAGATCGCCCAGAAGCCGAGCGACGGGATCCCGACGCGACGTGACGCCCTGAGAACGAAGAAGACACTCTCGACGAGGCTGGCCAGGCACGTGCGGACGCGGCGGTGCGGCGTCTTGAAGATGATGCACTTCGCCGCGTGATAGCTGAACTCCCTCGACGCCCGCGACCAGAGCGACTCGCGGTGCGAGTGAAACGCTCGCGCCTCGGGCTCGTAAACGATGCGGTACCCGCTGCGCAGCGCCCACCGCGCCCACTCGAGGTCCTCGGCGTAGGGGAGCTCGGCGAACGGGTGGCGCTCCCAGAGCTCGCGGCGGATGCACGCCGCCGCGTTGGAGAAGAAGTAGAGCCGCTCGTCGTTGGGATCGTCCTCGTCGCCAAGCGCGTCGAGGGAGCGCTCGATCCGCCACGGCCGGAAGATGGGGCCGAGCCGCAGGCGCTCGTAGAGGTCGGCGTCGGGCCACGGCAGCTCGCGGCCATGCGCCCCCGCGACGCGCACGTCGTTCATGCACTCGAGCAGCGTGGCGAGCCACCCGGTCCCCTCGGGAATCACGTGAGCCGAGATCGGCACGACGAAGCGACCGTGCGACGCCTCGATGCCGCGATTGAGCGCCGAGGAGTACGTGAAGGCGTGGCGGTCGATCTCGATGATACGCGACGGGAACTCGCGGACGATCTCGAGTGTCCTGTCCGTCGAGCCCGAATCGACGACGATCACCTCGCCGACCGTCTTCGTCTTCTGCGCCGCGATCGATTCGAGGCAGCGCCCGATCAGCGCTTCCTCGTTCCGCGCCCGGATGATGAACGAGACTTCCGGGCACGGCCCGCGGCGGATGTCGATCTTCTCCGGCTCGAGCAGCTTCATTTTCTCAGACCGTACCACCTGGCAATCGCGCGCTCTCGCAGCTCGTGCGGTTCACCCGGCGCGATGCCGCACGTCCGCGCGAGTCGCGCGAGCGTGGCCTCGGGAGCGAGCGGCTCCTCGCCGTCCGACGGCGTGTCGATGCGCGGTGCGTCGATGCAGAGCGCCAGCAGCAGACGATCGAGATCGAAGAGCGCGTTGCTCCCGATCGCGATGCGCACCAGCTTCTTCACCGTGCGCCACGGCGACGTCGTCGAGAAGTGAAACCGGCCGAGCAGATCCCTCCGCCGGCACCAGTCGTCCACGGCGTACACGCGGAAGAAGTCCACGAGCCCGCGCAGGTAGAAATCGACTGTGGGCTCCCAGGCCGGCGATGCGTCGCCGCCCGGCGGCGGCAACTCGCGCTTGACGCGCAGGGCGTCCTCGACGAGGGGCCGGTCCTCGTCGCCGAGCGCGGGCGCCTCGAGGTACCGCTCGACCTTCTCCGCGTATCGGGTCACGTACCTGCCGTCGCGGACCAGCATCGCGTCGACGACGGCGAGCACGGCCTTGGCGCGCTGGTAGACCGCGGGGGCGGGTCCGGCGCCCGACGGGTGCCCCTCGAGCAGCGTCACCAGCCGATTGCGCAACAGGTTCTCGGCCTCCCAGAGCGGAAGGCTCGTGGGATCGATCGTCGACATGCGCTCGAGGACGCCCGCGTCCCCCCACACGACGCGACTGCCGCACGCGAGGTCGACGTTCTCGATGGTCGGGGGCAGCGCGCCGAGGTCCCCCTCGAGCCGTGGCAGCAAGTCGACCGCGCCGACGAGCGTGTCGCGGGCGATGCGGCTCTCGAGCTCGGCCAGGGTCTCTCGCGGCGCCGGTTCGCGCAAGACGAGGTACAGATCGAGGTCGTTCACCGGCACGAGGCGCCCGTCCTCCTCGCGAAAGCACCCCTCGCCGCGCCCGAAACCGCCCCCGAGGACGATGGCGACGAGACGCTCGCCGAGCGACTCGCCCAGCACGTCGCGGACCACGTCGAGGTCATACTCGAGCGGATCGGCGCGGGACACCACGGCTGCGGTCTCTCTCGCGGTCGCGCTCATGCCAGCAACCACCTCCTCGCCCGGGCGAGACGGCGACGCTCGACGCACGCGATGAGCGCGACGTCGAAGAGGATCAGCAGGGCGACAGCGACCACGAGCGCGAGCACCGATGTCTGCGGCACCACCCGGCGGATGACCTGGAAGAGCGCCACGTTGCCGACCGCCACGAGGAGCGGCCCGACGAGCAGCCGCAGCGGCGAACAGCCCGGCAGCAACTTCCGCACGTACGCCGGCACGAGCACAACCAGGCTGAACGCAAGGGCGCCGAGCACGACGGACGCCATTCCTGCAGTGCCGGCGACCGGCGTGACGAAGACGCCGCCGAGCAGCACGAGCGCGCAGATCCATGCCGTCGGCGCCACGTGTCTGCGCGTCACGCCACGACTCTCGTAGAGCGCCGTCCAGTAGCCGAGCGGGCATCGCAGGGCGACGAGCGCGAAGAAGATCTGCATCGGCGCGGCGGCCGGCAGCCACTTGTCGCCGAGCACGTGCCGGATGAAGGGCACGGTGACGGCGACGCCGACCGACGCGACGGCCATGAAGGCGTACGCGGAGACGGTGGTGATCGCCTCGTACGCCTCGCGCAGGTCGCGGTCGCTGTCGCGCAGCCGCGAAAAGACCGACAGCGCGACGACGACGAGTGGCGTGTTGAGCGCGAAGAGAAAGTGCGGGAAGCGGAAGGCGACGTGATACTCTCCGAGGCTGGTCTCCCCGAGGAACGCGGCGACGAGACCGTCGTCGGCGTGCCAGTACACGAAGGCCAGCACGCCCGTGAGCACCAGGGGACCGCAGAATCGCAGCGCCTCCCCCGGCGCGAATCGCGGACGCTTCGCGCGCATGGCGCGGAACGCGAGCGCCGCCAGGATGCAGCACTCCGTCGTCTCCTTGGCGAGGTAACCGGCGACGAGGGCGGTGACGCCCGCGCCCTGGAGCGCGAGCGGAATCGCCACCAGCGCCTGGACGGGCAGCGCCACGATTCCCGGCCACGTCGACCGGCCGTACCGCTGGTCGCGCTCGAACGAGGCCCGCAGGACGATCGACACCGGCACCGGCACCAGCCCGAGCAGCATCAGACGGAACGGCCCCAGCAGATCACTCCCGCCGAGCGCCGCCAGGGCGGGCGCCGCTGCGAGCTGCGCGCCGCCGAGCACGATGAGCGAGAGCGCGACCTGCATCAGGACCGCCGGCAGCAGGCTCGCCTCCGGGCGCGAGGAGCGCAGCTGGATGTAGTAGCTCCCGAGCTGCAGATTGGAGATCGCGATCAGGAGCTCCGCGCCGAGCACGCAGAGGGCGTAACGACCGAAGTCGTCCGGCACGAGTAGGCGCGCCAGGGCGACCTGCGTCGCGAAGGTGACGACGAATCGACCGCCGAGCCCCGCGATCTTGACCGCGCCGCCACGCAACGCCAGGCGGTAGACGCGGCGCCTGGCATCATCGGGCGCGGGATCGCTCCGGGTCGACTCGCACCGCGTGGCGCTCGAGTCCTCCATCGACCACTACCCGATCGTAACCCGCGGACGCCGCGACGGGACGCGTCTCTTGCCGACGCCGCATCGCCTGGCGACGTGACGCACGTAGCTCTCCGGGACGATCCACCGCCGCATCGCCGCGGCGGTGGTCTTCCGGCTGCGCTGGATCATGCCTCGCTTCCAGAGCGCGCCCGGCAGCAGCGCCAGAGTCGAGAACACGCCCCCGAGCACGTCGGGCTGGCGGAAGAGGGTCTTCAGCGTGCGCCACAGCTCGTAGACGGCGATGTGCGGCGCCGCGAGGAGCAAGTTCCACAGCGACTCGTTCTTGACGATGTTGAGCCAGTAGTTGAAGTGCGCGCGACGACGGATTCTGCGATCGCGGCGAGTCGGATGATTGCGCGCGTGGAACGCCACCGCGTCGGGCCGATAGATGCACCGCCACCCCCGCAGGCGCGCGCGCCAGTTCAGGTCGCAGTCCTCGAGGTAGGCGAAGTAGTCGCTGTCGAGCCAGTCGCCTCCCAGACGCAGGTCGTCGAGCATGGCGCGGCGGTAGATCGCCGCGGCCGCGGTCACTCCGAAGACCTCCTCGCGTCGGTCGTACTGGCCCTCGTCGATCTCGTCCGAGCCGCGATTGATGGCGCGCCGTGAGCTCAGGATGATCTCGCCCGTCGAGTCGATGACCGCCTCGTGCGGGTCCGTCGGATCGGGATCGTCGGGGTCGAGGCGCAGCAGCTTGCCGGATCCCCAGCCGAACTCCGCGTTCTCCTCGAGCTCGCCGACGACGATCTCGATGAACCAGGGCTCGAGGACGACGTCGGTGTTGAGGAGCAGGACGTAGTCGCCGCGCGCCGCCGCGATCCCCTGGTTGTTCGCGACACAGAAGCCGACGTTCCGGGAATTCTGGATGAGGCAGATCTCCGGGTGCTTCTGTCGCAGCCACGTGCGAGTGCCGTCCGTCGAGCCGTTGTCGACGAAAATGATCTCCGACGGCGGCAGCGTCTGCGTCTCGAGCGACTTGAAACAGGCGTTCAGGTACCGCAGGCTGTTCCACCCCACCAGGACTGCCGATACCGTTGGACGGCCGGAAGAGGACATAACTCGCTTATCGGCTTTTTCCGACGTGTTCTTCGAGCCCGCCCGATGCCTTACCGAAATCCGCACGAGAATCGAGACGCCGACCTCGAGGTCGTCGTCCTCAACTGGAACGGCGGTGAGCTGCTATTCGAGTGTCTGCGCAGCGTGCTGGCGGTCGAGCCGCGGCACGATGTGCTGATAACCATGGTCGACAACGCGTCGACCGATGGCAGCGCCGAGCGCGCCAGGGCCGAGCTGGGCGACCGCGTGCGCATCATCGAGAGCCCGGAGAACGTCGGGTTCGCGCGGGGCAACAACCTGGCGCTGCGTGACTGCCGCGCGCGCCACGCCATGCTCCTCAACAGCGACGCCACGCTTCCGCGAGATGCCGGCGCGCACGCGCTCGACCGGCTGATCGAGTTCATCGACTCGCGCCCCGACGCTGGCGTGGTGGGACCGCGGATCGTCAGCGAGAGCGGCGAGCTCGAGGAGTCGACCGGCGACTCGGTCTCGCTCCTCAACGTCATCAAGAACAACGTCCTGCGCCGCAGCGGCCTGCCGCGCCGCGTCACGGGATGGCTCTCGAGGGCGCACTGGCCGCATGACCGGGTGCGCGAGGTGGACTGGGTGTCGGGGGCGGCGCTCCTCGTCCGCGGAGACGTGCTGCGTTCGGGGTGCCTGCTCGACGAGGGCTATTTCATGTATACCGAGGACGTCGAGTGGTGCCACCGGATCCGCCGCGCCGGCTGGAAGATCCTCTTCACTCCCGACGTCACCATCGTGCACCGCCGCCACGGCAGCTCGGACGCCGAGGCGCGCGCGTGGCGGAAGCGACTCCACCGCGAGGGGCTCATCCGCTTCACGGAGCTCCACCCCTCGCCGACCCGGCTGCTGCTCCGCTGGGCCCTGCGCCTCTCGCTGATGCGCGTTCCGGAGGCCGTCGGCCCCTCGCCCGACGTCACTCGCGACAGTCGAGGTCGTCCGCAGTCGGATCGATCCCCGGATCGGGAAACGGCGCCGCCGGTGGCTCGCCCCTCATGAAGATGAAGTCGAGCAGGACGATGGCGTCGGTGACGTCCGTCGTGCCGCTGTCGTTGACGTCGACCGCGTCGGCGCACACCTCCTCGAGCCCCTGGAAGAGGAACCGCAGGATGCTCACCACGTCGGAGATGTTGAGCCGTCCGTCCCGGGTCACGTCCCCACGGACGAACGGGATCTCGCCGAACCGGAACGCGCCCGGCAGCGATCCCGACTGACCATCGATATTGGTGACCGTGACATCCACGAGGCCGGCCTCGTGCGCCGGCGTCACGGCGCGAATCTCCGTCATCGATTCGACGCTCGCCGACTCGGCCTCGACGTCACCGAAGGTCACCACGGCATCCGGCCGGAAGCCGGCGCCGGTGATGGCCACCTCCGTGCCGCCGCCCGTCGATCCGCGCGTGGGCTCGACGGCGACGACGCGTGGCGCCTCCCAGTCCGCCGTGCCGACGATCTCGAACGGCAGGAACTCGACCAGTCCCCCGTCACGCGTGAATCCGAAGACATCGACGAGGTTCCGGCCGCGCTCGATGCCGCGGATGTCGAGCTCCCAGTTCACCGGGACGTTCCCGGCCTGCCAGCGCAGGTCCGTGTCCATCGTGGTGCCGTCCGCGTCGAACACGAAGATGCTCCAGACGTCGAGCGGCGCGGTGCCCTCGATGGTGATCTCGCGCGTGGGCGTCGCCGCCGGCGACGGCGTGGAGATCTCGAAGGGCCTCGTCAGGCCGACGCGGAGGAAGTTCCGGGCCGCGACCCGGCGGGATCGCGAGTAGCCGAGCACCGGCCCGACGTTGGTCAGCGGCGGGCGCGCCGTCCTGGAGATCGACTGGGTCCAGAACGTGATGTAGTCCTCCCTCCAGGGACCGTCGAGGATTTCCTTCATGATGCTCATGTACATGCGCCGGAAAGGGGGACGCGAGACAAGCCGCCCCATGCCGAAGACGACGTTCGTCGGCACGAGGGCCACGTTGCGCCCCTCCCACGTGTGATCGAGGTCCCACGGAACGAGGTAATGCCGGCCCTCGATCGGCGCATAGTAGACGTAAGCGTTCTGTCCGTTCTGGATGTCGATGGTGTCCCAGTCGTCGTGCAGGGCCCGCGTGCAGTGCGTTCGCAGGAACTGCTCGACGTTGATGATCTGCTCGATCCGCTCCTCGTATTCCGCGTCCGGCGTCGATCGCCGGTCCATCGCCGAGAGCATCTCGATCAGCGGCGCGAACGAGTCCTTCGTGCGGTCGAGCTTCGGGTGGTAGTAGAAGCGGTGGTTCTCCGGCGAGGCCTCGCCCGGATAGACGACCGCCCCCGTGCTGTAGAGACGGAACTGCGTCCAGTCGGGCGATCCCGACGCCTGCGTGCCGCCGTCGTTGAAGGCGATCTTGCCGGTGATCTTCCACAGCTCCCCGTCCCCGTCGCCGGGCCAGTGGAGATCCGTGTAGATGCCATCGACGGCGCGGATCTCGGCCATCGCGTGGCTGGCGAGCGACCGGCCGTTGATGGACACGGCTGCGTACTCGTACGGCTCCGAGTAGGTCACCTGCGCGCCGGGGGCACTCGCCTTCTTGAGCATCTGGTACGCGGTCCCCTCCTTCTGGTCGCGCCCGTAGCGACTGATGTTGAAGCGCTTGGCGGTGTGCCGGAAGAGGCTGTCGGAGCTGAACCGCACGCGGTACATGCGCGGCGTCGGCGGCCGGTTCCAGGGGCTCCCGTGGTAGCGGTACCCGACGTCGTAGTGGACCTTGCTCTCCTCGAAGACGAAGGTGCCGCGCACGAGGTCGTTCGAGTGCAACTGACGGGTCGTCAGCTCGCGGTTGTTCCTGCCGTTGATGATGACGCGGTGGAGGTGAACGGTGCTCTCCGCCGCAGTATCCGCCATCATCGCGTAGGTGCGATCGGGCGCGCCGAGGGGAAACACGCTCGACTTGCCGATTGAATCGCGCGCCTCGACCCAGAAGTTGATCGGACGCTTCGGCGCGAAGCCGGAGGTGATGCGACCGGCGTAGTTGCCGTCGCCCGCGAGCCCATCGCCGCTCTCGCCGTCGTCGCTCAGCGTCAGTTGCTCGAACTCCTCTCCCGAGCCGTCGAGCTGGTAGTGCACGACCACGGACTCGACGCCGTCGGAGTCGCTGACCTCGACGTGGAAGTCGACCGGGGCGTTCGGCTCGGGCACCGGGGGATGGTGGCGCAGGCGCGTGATCACCGGACCGAGGTTGTCGGAGCCGGTCTCCTCCCGGAGCGCCGCGCGGACGCTGTTCTCCGCGCCGGGCGTGCCGGTCCGCGCCGGAATCGGCAGCCACGTGGTGCGGCCGAAGGCGTTGTTGTGTCCGCTGACGTGGAGACCGTTCGAGCCGCCGAGCCAGCGCGCCCACATGCGGATCCGCACGGTGCCTCGCGGGATCGGCGGGCTGACGTCGGTCTCGATGCGGTTGACCTTGTTGTTGCCGCTGCCGGTGGCGACCAGGTGCAGCGCCGCCGAGCCGACCTTCGCCTCGTCCGTCGTCATGAACGAGTGGATGTGGTTCCCGAGGATGCGCCACGGCCGGGTGTTCGACTCGAAATCGCCGTTCGGCACGAACTCGCGCTCGTTCGCCATCAGCGAGATGCCGTCGATGAGGCACTCGCCGTCGTCGATCAGGAAGACGTGCATCTCCGGCTCCATCGGCATCGGCGCGATGTTGGCCGCGTTGAGCACCTCGTAGTCGATCTCCACCCACGGCGCCTTGTGGCTCTCGATGCTGGCGCGCCACGCGTACGCGGACGCGTTGTCCTGCAACGGATCGATGAGCTCGAGGCTCGACCCGCCGCCGTCGGCGAGGCTGTCCCATTCGCCGCCGTCGTGAAAACGCACCTCGTCCACGGGGTTGTCGAGCGCGTCCTCGAGTCGCACGCGCTCGCCGACGTCGCGCAGCACGCCGAAGCGGTCGCGCTCCTCCTCCGTCGCGTCGGGCGCGAGACCCGTGACGATCGCCGGGTCGATCTCGTACGTCTCCACGATGTACGCCGGGTCGCGCGCGACGACGAGATAGGCGCCGGGCTGCATGACCCGGTCCGGCGCGAAGTCGAAGCGGATGCCGCCGCGAATCCGCATGCCGGCGAGCGAGATCGCCCGATCGGACCGGTTGAAGAGCTCGATGTACTCGGCGTGCGTCGCGTCCGGCACGTAGACGCCGTCCTTCATCAGCAGCGGGTGGTAGTGGATCTCGTTGATGACGATGCCGTCCTCGATCTCGGCATCGTTGACGCTGCCCGGGGTGCGCAGCGTCGACCGCAGCCACCGTCCCGTGCCGTCCGGAATGCGGCAACGCACGATCGGCTCCCCCGGCTCGAGCACGGTCCGCACGGTGGCGGAGTCGAGCGGAAAATCGGCGTCCCGGTCGTAGAGGTGAACGCTGAGCTCATCGACGTCGAGCGCGAAACCGAGCTCCGTCTCGCTGACCACGTGGAAGCCGCGCGGTCCGATCGTCGTCCCGGCCGGCACGGCGTGCTTCCGGGGCGTCGAGGCGTCGTCGGTGATCCACAGCCCCGCGAGATCGACGTCCTCCTCGGTCAGGTTGTGCAACTCGACGAAACGCTCGTCCGGGGATCCCGCGCGAGAGATCTCGTTGATGACGACACTCGAGTCTCGCGGCGGCGCGAACGTCCTGATCGTGCGATAGATCATCGTCGCGTCGAGGCCGGCATCGGTCGACGTCAGCCGGCGGTTGTGGACCTGGACGGCGAGCACGTTCTCGCCGACAAGGAATGCCTCCGCGGGAAGCGTGAACTCCTCGACGCGTGACAGCTCGCGAGAGCCGGAGGCGTCGGCCGTGGCCGGAACGGGCTCGCCAGGCTCGCCGGGCACCCGAGCGCGCACGATCTCGGTGCCGTTGAGATACGCCACCACGCCGTCGTCGACGTTCAGCTTCAGCGCCAGCGATACCGCCACATCGAGCTGCTCCTGCTCGACCGTGAACCGCGTTCGGGCCGCGAAGGCCACGTAGTTGCGGTTCATGTCCTCGAGGACGGTGACGATCTCGTCCTCGCCGAACCCGATCGGGGATCGTCCCTCCGCCCACGACGCATCGTCGAAGTCGGGAGCGTGCCACGCCGTCGGCGGGTCGGAGAACTCGGCCATCTGCTGCGCCGCCTCGTCCCAGCCCTTGCGGTAGCGCCAGAGCGAGCCCGGCGGCATGATCTCGTTGTCCACGAAGAGCGGCGGCGGGAAGTTGGTGATGCCGGGCGTGCCGCCACGCTGACTGCTTCTCACCCAGCTGGCCGCCGCGTCGGGATCGGCGAGCGGATCGCGGATCGCGAGCGTGTATCCGGTGCCGTCGGCGCCCGCCGGCCAGCGCCCGCGATCGTCGTACTCCATCACCAGCACCCGCGCGCCGGCGGGGTTGGCGAGAACGATGCGTTCGCCGGCGTTGTCCAGCCGTCCCTCGAAGTTGCCGATGGTGTTCTCGATGCCGAAATGCTGTTGCACGGCCTGCTCGTCGCGGCAGAGAACGAGGTAGGAGCGCGATTCGAGGAACGTCCCGTCCGGAAACACGAACTCGATGCCGTCGGCGAAGAAGAAGCCGGAGAGGTCGACGATCGTCGAGCCCTGGTTGTAGATCTCTATGAACTCGAGCGTCTCATCGGGATCGTCGAGCCCCGGATTGTAGTGGATCTCGGAGAAGGTGACGGCACCAGCGGGAGCGCCCGCTGCGAGCACGACGATCGCGGCAACGGCCAGCGCAACGGCCGGCCGCCGGTGGCGGGACAAGACGTGAAGCGACATGAAAGACCCTTTCGTTCCGGGGAACGGACGGGCTCCCCCCCTGGAGACACCTGATACAAGACATTTTTCCAGATGCCAGCGGTCCGCACAAGTGGGCGATGGTACACTGGCCGCGGATGTCGCTGAGGGAATTCTACGCCAGCCTCGTGACCACGGGCGAGGTCTCGATCGACTCGACCGACGAACCGCCCCTGCGCGAGATCCAGGAAAGCAAGGAGCTCTTCCGGAAGGTCGATCGGCTGACTCGCATCGACCTCCACGGCGCGCCGCCGCCGCTCTCGATCGCAGCCGCGTCGTGGGCCGCCGTCACGCTCTATCGGGCGTGCCAGTTCCTCGTGTGTCGCGACCTCCCGGCGAAGGAGATCGGCGAGTCTCTCTCGCGTCCCGTCCCGGAGTCGCTGACGCCGTCGTGCGTGTATTCGGTCGACCTGTCGTTCCGGTACTTGCCGGGATTGATCGCGCTCTCCCGCGGGCTCGCGCCGGAGGACCCTCTGGTCGGGGGGCTGATGCGGCTGGCGAGCGAATGGCCGCTCTCGTCGGTCGGCATTCCGGACGTCGCGCCGGCGGAGCCCGAGAGACTGCGGCCGATCCTCGAGCACGGCTCGCTGCTCGGTCTCTACGTCGACCGCACCATCGCACGCTGCGATCTGTCGAGGCTCGCGCCCGCGGCGGTGCGTTCGCGCGTCGAGGCGGCGCTGGGCGCGCACGTGGACCTGGCGCCGCCGATCGCGGCCGCTCTCCAGGGAGTCGAACAGTGATCGGCCCGCGCATCCCGGCCGACGCGGGACAGCGGCTCGCGAGCGACGTCCTCGCGCCGATGAAGCGCGCCTTCGTCGGCAAGGACGAGGTGATCGACCTCCTCGGCGCGTGCCTCGTCGCCGGCGAGCACCTCTTCATCCTCGGGCCGCCGGGAACCGCGAAGAGCGCTCTCGTCCACGATCTCGGACGCCGGCTCGACGGACGCACGTTCGATTACCTGCTGACGCGCTTCACCGAGCCGAACGAGCTCTTCGGTCCGTTCGACATCCGCCGGCTCCGCGAGGGAGAGTTGCTGACGAACACCGAGGGCATGCTGCCCGAGGCGTCGCTCGTCTTCCTCGATGAGCTGCTCAACGCCAACAGCGCCATCCTCAACAGCCTGCTGATGGTCCTCAACGAGCGTGTCTTCCGGCGCGGCAAGGAGACCGTCGAGCTGCCGCTCTTGATGGCGGTCGGCGCCTCGAATCGTCTGCCCGAGGACGACGCGCTCTCGGCCCTGTTCGACCGGTTCCTGCTCCGCGTGCACTGCGAGAACGTCGCCGACGAACGGCTCCGCGACGTGCTCGAGGCTGGCTGGAAGCTCGAGTCGCGCGCGGGCGTCGACGGGCCTCGCGTCGACGTGACGACGATCCGCGAGCTGCAGCGCTGCGTCAGCGCCGTCGACCTCGCGGGCGTCCTCGACGACTACACCGACCTCGTTCGCCGTCTTCGCGCCGCGGGGATCGCGGTCTCGGATCGACGCGCCGTCAAGCTGCAGCGGCTGGTCGCCGCGAGCGCCGTGCTCTGTGGTCGCGCCACGGCCTCCGCCTCCGATTTCTGGGTGTTGCAGTACATCTGGGATCGCGAGGAGCAGGAGGAGGTGTTGCGGTCGATCGTCCAGGACGCGCTGCGAAAGGGCGACGGCAGCGGCACCGACGGCAGCGGCACCGACGGCATGTCGAGGCACCCGCGATCGCTTGTCGACGACCGGCCGGATCCCGAGATCATCGCGCGCGACCTCGAGTCGATCTCCACGGAGCTCGACCGCGACGGGGACGGCTCGCCACGGCGTGCGGTGCTCGAGGACAGACTGAGCGCGCTCGCCAGCCGCTGTCAGTGGGTCGCCGACGAGAACCAGCGCGCGTTTCTCGAGAACCAGATCGAGCGCCTCTGGCGCCGTTTCGCCGAGGTCGGGGGCCGGTGATGGGCGCCGCGTGGGCCGCGTCCGTGCCGCGGAACGCGCTGTCGTCGCTCGGCGTCCTGCGACTCGACAAGGGGATCCTCTGTCGCGAGCACGGCGGCCGCGTGTGGCTGCGCGGCGAGCACAAGAACGACACGCTGGATCGATCCCTCCGCTGTCTCCCCGGCGTCGACCGTTACGGACTGCTCGACGACGGTCGCCTCGTCCATGCCGACTCCGGCCGCGTGCCGGTGGGAAGGCTTCCCGCCGGGGAGTGGACTCCGATCGCGGAGTTCATCGGCGTGGAGATCCCGCCGCCGGCGCTTCCGGGCGAGTGTGGACGCGCCCGCCTCGCGCTGGCGCGCTCGAAGCGTGTGGCCGAGGCCAACGTGCTGGTGACTGCGCTCGCCGCGTGGCGCCGGTGGGTGTCGCGCGCTCCCGCGGTGCGCCTCGGCGTGCTGCGCTTCGCGGTGTCGACGACGGGTGACGCACTCGTCCGTGGCTCGCCGCTGCCCCCGATCCGGGGACGGCGCTTCGTCGAGACCTCGGGAGTCGCGGTGCCGGCCGGGTGGACCTGGACGCCGGCCGTCGACGCGGAGACGCTCCGCGAGCTGCTCGCGCTCGATGACGGCGATCTGGCGTTGCTCGACGGTGAAGCCGCCGCGCCGCGTGTCGCGCTGATATCCGCGGCGCGCTTCGAGCGGGCGACGCGGAGCGCGGTGCGACTGACGGAGGCGAGACAGGGAGGGTGACGATGCAACCGCGTGTCGCCATGTACCTCGCGCCGACGACTCCGTCGTTCTGGCGATGGAGCCGGGACGGACGCGCCATCGCGTGGCAGGGCGGCCCGACGATCACGTTCCGCGAGGAGCTCGGCTGGCTTCTCTGGCGGCTCTCCGGCGAGGGGCTGCCACCCTTCGACGCCGTCGTCCTCCTGATGGCGTGCTGCCGACGGAACTGGAGAGCCTCCGAGATGAGCGGCTTCCTCGACTTCCTCGTGCGCGAGCTCGAGCCGCCCGGCGAGTCGCCCGACTGGTACGTCGACCCGATGGGTCGATACCTGGCGAGGCTCGTCGGCGAGGAGATCCGGGAAGGTGGACGGTACACGCTCGCCGACCTCGTCGCGGCGGTGGTCCGGGGCCTTGACGAGGTGCACCGTCTCGTGCGCGCGCGCGACGGAGAGATCGAGCGGGTGCTCGAGGTGGCGAACGGTCTCTTCGAGGCGTCCTCGAGGCGGACGTCGACCGTCGAGGCGGCCGAGGTCGTGCACGCGCTCGCCGCGGGATTCACGCGCGAGGACATCACCGTCGCATCGGACCCCGTCAACTCCGGACCGCTGTCGGCGCACGTCCGGTTCATCAACGCCGTCGTCACGCTCTGCCGTGGTCTGCGCTCGTTCCTCGGCACCGACCTCGACCTGCGAGAGCGCACCGGGATCGATCGGCTCCCCGCGCCGGCCGACGTCGACCTCGCCCCGGCCGAACGCGTCGCCGCGCTCGTGAGCTCGCTCGAGGACGACCGATCGCTGGCGCCGCTGGCCAGGATCTGTCGCAGCGCGATGGCGGTGACGCACATCCCGCGATCGCTCGTCGACCACGACGAGATGCCGACCGGCGGGTTCTCCGACATCGCCGCGCGCGGGACGCCGGACCGTCTGCTCCCGAGCGAGCTCGTCCACGACGACCTGACGCTGGCGCTCCGCATCGTGCTCAGGGAGGCGCTCTACTTCCGCCGCGAGACGGCCACGTCGGCGCCACGGGTCTCGAGAGTGATCCTGCTCGATTGCGGCATCCGGCTCTGGGGGACGTCGCGCATACTCGCGACGGCGGTCGGCCTCGCCTTCGGCGCCACGGCTCCGCGCGAGGCCGAGGTGCGTTACGTGCGCCACCGATCGACCGGACCGGAGCTCGTCGATCTGTCGACGCGCGGGGGCCTCGTCGAGCACCTCTCGATCCTCGAGACCTGCGCGCACGGCGGCGCATCGCTGCGCGTCCTCGCCGGCGTCGACGCCGGTCGGCCCGGAGCCGAAGCGGTGGTCATCACCAGCGAGGCCGCCTACCGCGACGAAGAGTTCCGGCGCCACCTGGCGAAGGCGGTTCCGCACGGGATTCACGTCGCGACCGTCGACGCGGACGGACAGTACCGGTTGCGATTCGCCTCGGCCAGGGGACGTCGATTGCTCGCCGAGGCGCGGCTCGACGTCGAGCAGGTGGTGGCGCCATGAAATCGATCGCCATCGGCCTGCGTTCCCGTCCCGCCGGCGATCGGCGCGAGCGTGACCGACCCGAGCGTGACCGACCCGAGCGTGACCGACCCGAGCGTGACCGACCCGAGCGTGACCGACCCGAGCGTGACGGATTCTGCGACGACACGCGCGCGGACGGCTGGTTGATCCCGGGAGGGGACCCGGCGTCGTGGCTGGACGAGATCGCCGGCTGGGGCGTGCCGATGCGCGGTCTGCGCCTGCTCGTCCTGCCGCGCTCGATCCGGGATCGAACCGCGCGCGGGGTTCTCGTCGTCGTGCCGGACGGTCCGACGCCGCGTGTCTCGTCGCGCCCGAGGCCGTACGTCCGATTCGGCGGCTGCCTCTACCACCCGCGGGACGCGCGGATCGATCCCGCGATCGACGAGGACGAGCTCGCCCGCATGGCCGCGGGGCGGACACTCGTGCTCGTGCCGCCGGGAGAGGTCGTCGGCTTCGCGCCGGAGGACGCGCTCTCCGTCGCGGACCTGCTCGAGAGCCCCCCGATCGACGACGAGCAGTGGGACGCCGCGTGCGCCGGCGTGACGATGAGCGAGACGCTGGGCGCGGTGCACCGGACGGTGGTCGACGACGACGCACCGGAGATCGGAGACGCGGGCGACATCGGCAGCGAGGCGGAGACCGGCGCGCCACCGGCACCCGGCGAGGGAGCGATCCGGCACGTCGGTTACCACATCGCACGCGGGCTGGCACGCGCCGTCCACGCGACGTCTTCGCGGCTGCGCGGCAAGGATCGCCCGTCCGACGAGTCAACGGAGGGTCCCGGCGACGATCGCGAGGAGAAGGGCGGTGGCTCCGGCGAGGGACGGGGCCGGGAAAGCTGGCTGGGGCGACTGGCGAAGTGGTCGGGCGACGTCGCCGCCTCGATCGACGAGAAGCTGCGTCGCGCGCGACACCGGGAGCTGCTGCGTCTCTCGCATCTCCTCGATCAGGATCCCGACCGCGGGCTGCGTTTCGCGATTCCGATCACCGGCGGCGGTCACCGGGGTCTCGTGCAACCCGGCGCGTCGCTCCCGGAGCGCCGGATCGACTTCGACGTCACTCGCCTCGGTGGCGGCCGGCCGGCCGACCCGTGGGAGATCCCGGGCTCGATCTACTCGCGTCTGATCGAGCAGTACGTCGCGGCGGCGAGCCGCGCGCTGTCGGAGAAGCGGTTCCGCCGCGCGGCCTACATCCTCGCCGAGCTGCTCGGAGACCACGAGGCGGCGGCGAACGCGCTGCGCCAGGGCGGTCACTACCGCGAGGCCGCGGTGCTCTTTCGCGATCACGTCGACCGGCCCCTCGAGGCCGCGCGATGTCTCGAGGAGGGCGGTCTGCTTCAGGATGCGATCGAGCTCTACGAGTCGATCGGCGAGTTCGAGAGGGCCGGCGATCTCCACGCGCGCGTCGACAACACGGAAGCCGCCGAGCGCTGCTATCACGGCGCGGTCGCGTCGCTGACCGCCAGTGGCGACTTCGTCGGGGCCGCGGGCATCCTCGAGCGCAAGCTCGCGCTTCCCCGCGACGCCTACGCGTTGCTGCGCTCCGCGTGGCCGGATGGACGCGGCGCGGATCGGTGCATCGGCGAGGCGCTCGATCTGCTCGGCCGTCAGGGCTGGCACGACGAGGCGATGCGGCTCGTCGGCGAGCTCTGCCGCGCGCCGGTGGCCTCTCCGGATTGGTCGTGGAGGCGTCACGGCCGACTCGGCGCGGCGATGAACCTGGCGAAACAGGCGCGGCGGTATCCGGACGACGCCGTGCGCGCCCGCTCCGCCGACTCGGCGCGCGTGCTCATCGGCAGGATGCTCGACGACCACGTGTCCGATGAGACCGAGACGCTGACGCGGATGCTCGCCGGGCTCGACCCGGACGACCGCGTCCTCGCGCGCGACGCGAGCCACTTCGCCTCGCGACGCCGTGGCACCACGCGCAAGGCCCGTCGTCGGTCGGGCTCGGCGCACGAGCTCGTCTTTCGGCGGGCGCTCGAGCTGCCGCCGGGATACCGGTGGACGACGTTCGCCGGCGTCGGAGAGATCCTCTACGCGGCCGGCGAATCGGTGCTGCGCGGCAACCGATCGATCGCCGCGTGTCGCCTGACGTGGCGAGGTCACTACCGCGACATCACGACCAAGACCGGCGTCGGCAGCGGCGAGCTGATTCTCGCCGTCGATCCGCGCGAGAGGAACCAGACGATGTTCGGCGTGCCCGGCGGGGCGCGCGAGATGCAGCCCGCGTCGCGGAAGTGGCCCGAGGTCATCTTTCCCGCCGGACCGCCGGCGGTCGGCATGCCCCGCTGGATGCCGGACGACGTCCGCGGTGTCGCGTATGACCCCGCGGGCGACCTGCACGTCGTCACGGCGCGTCCGGAGGCGCTGGTGATCTCGCGCTTCACCACCGAGGGACACCTGCGCGACCGTCGCGTCGTGCCGGGCTTCACGCGCGTCCGACCCACCGCGATCTTCCCGCCGACACGCCTCGTCGCGACCGCCCGGGCGACGTGGCTCATCGCCGGTGAGCGAGTCATCGGCGTCGACCGCGGCGGCGAGCCGTGCCCGGCAACGTTCGCGACGGCACGCTCGATCCAGGCCGCGCCGGGCTTCGACCTGCTGGTCGCGTGCGACGCGGGCGCGGCCGTGATCGGCCCCACGCTCGTATCCGTCTTCGGCGCGGACGTCGAGCGCCCCCACGTGGTCGCGACGCGCGAACGACGCATCGTGCTGATCGGCGAGGGCGAGGGCCGCGTGTACGCCGCCAACGGCAACCGACTCGTGTGCCGCCTCACCTTCACCCCGCCCGACATCCGCATCGCCGGCCTGCTGCTGACGGACAGCGCGGACGAGATCGCGATTGCGGGGGAGAGCGGGGTGGTGCATGTTTTTCGGTTGCCGGCCCGAGCCATGACCTGAACCTTCGGGCACGGACCCGGTCGACACCGACACCGACACCGACACCGACACCGACACCGATACCGATTCCGACACCGACTCCCGACTCCGATACCGACTCCGATACCGACGCCGATTCCGACGCCGATTCCGACGCCGAGACCGACGCCGAGACCGACGCCGAGATCGAGACCGAGACCGAGATCAGAGATCGGAGATCAGAGATCGGACACCGATTCGCGGCGGCGCCCTCCTTTTCCCAATCTGCGTCAATCTGCGTAATCTGCGTAATCTGCGTTCCCGTCCTCGTCGTCCGTCGACCGCCCCGTCGCTCTCCCAGTCTGCCTTCCGCGACACCGTTTGCTTTTCACACGCTCCTCTACACACTCGGTCCCCCCCGCTCGCTCTCCCCGACTCGCCGGTGTCGTGACTTGTGTCGTCCTGCCCTTGTCCCGCGTGCCGCGGCACGTCGGTTGCTCCTGGGCGATCGGGGCAGTTGTGGGTTCGCTCGCGTCGCCCTTTCGCGAACCGGAGGATGCATGAGCCGGCGACCATCGAGAAGTCGAGCGCGCGCAGGGTCCCGCCTCGCCCGGTCCCCGATCGCGATCGTCTCGGCGGCGTTCGTCGCGTGCGTCGTGGGGGGCGCCGTCCTGTGGCTGCGATTCCTCGACGTCGAGCCGCCCGACGATGCCGATCTGATCGTGGGGCCGCTCCCCCGGGTGTCCGGCGGCGAGAACGGTCTGCTCCTGCTTCGCTTCGCCCGTGACGAGGTGTGGTGGGACCGCAAGAATCCGGACCACAGGGCGCTGCGCAAGGGCAGCGGGTGGTCCGACGAGGCGGTGGTCACGCTGCTCGTTCGAAACGCCGAGCCGCTCGCGCGACTCGAGCGGGCGCTCGCGATGCCGGAGTTCGCGCTGCAAGGCGAGGGCGGCGCCGATCCGTTCTGGCCGAGCACCTTGCTCTGGCAGCCGGTCTGCGAGTGGATCGAGCTCGCGCGCGTCGTCGGTGTGCGCGCGCGGGCGCGCTGCCGCGACGGCGATCGCGAGGGAGCGCTCGATGATGTCGTCCTCCTGCATCACTTCGCGCGCCGCATCGAGCGTGGCGCGCGGGCGATGTTGCCGCAGATCGCGGCGATGATCACGCGATCGATCGCGCACGACACCCTCGGGGAGATCCTCGCCGGCGCGCCACTCGACCCGCGCCCGGTCCGCGTCGCGCTCGCCAAGATCGCCGCGCTCGCTCCCGACGTCCGCCACTTCACCGCGGCGCTGCGCGCGGAGTACACATCGTTGACGCGAGTGATCGACGATGTCGCCGTCGCCGAGCCGGCAGTGATTGTCGAGGAGTTCGGCGCGAGGAGTCCGACGCTGGCCCGGCTGGCGACGACCACGTTCCGCCCCAACCTCGTCCGGTCGCGGCTCGCCGCGTACTTCCGGACCGCCATCGAGCAGCTCGAGAGCGGCGATCTCGAGACGACCATCCCGGGCCCGGATCGCGGCGGCTTCGAGGGCATCGCCGGCGTGCTCGACCGCTACGGCGCCATCCTCATGGACAGCGCGCATCTCGACTCGTTCCGATCGCGCCTGCTGCGGCAGCGAGAGGAGTTCCGGCAAACGCTGGCGGCGCTCGGCGGCGTGTGTGATCGGTCGGACCCGGATGCGGACCTTCCCTGAGGCCATCGGATTCGTTCGAGACCGAGGCCGACGCCCCCCTGGTGTTCGGGGAGCGCTGTTCGATTTGCGCTGGCGAGGCGGGCGGGATTGCCGATAGTATCTCTGTGTTTGTCGGTTCGTTCGCTCGTTACCGCAGGCCATCAGACCGAAACCGAGGGTGGAAGGAGAAAGATCCATGCGACTCGCAGTCACCGGAATCGTCGGGCTCTTCGCGGCCGGCTGCCTGGCGCTCTCTGCGTGCGTCGTCGAGGACCGCGACGCTGCGCTCGGGAGTGGAAACGAACAGCCCGTCGCCGCCGGAAGCGCGGCCGCGGGCACGGAGACCATCACCATCGCCGTCACCGGCATGACGTGACCGGTCGCCTGTCCGCCTCAGGTTGAAGGCGCCCTGACCTCGATCCCCGGCGTCAAGAAGGCCGACGTCGATTTCAGCAAGAAGATCGCCACCGTCACCGCGGAAAAGGGAAAGGTCGATCCCGGACAGCTCATCACGACGCTGGAGAAGAAGACGGTATTCAAGGGGAAGGTGCAATAGCGTCGCGCCCGCCAGGACCTCTCGGAGTCGGAGTCGGAATCGGGATCGGACCTCGGAATCGGCCCTCTGACTCGGTCCTCTGACTCGGTCTCTGACTCCGCTCACCCGGCCCCGACGGCACCCAAGCGCATGTCGCCGCTGGCTTTCGGGCACGGGCACGGGCACGGGGCCGGGACCGTCGACCGTGACCGTCGACCGTGACCGTCGACCGTGACCGTGACCGTCGACCCCATCTCCGTACTCTACCGACCCTCCCCCACCCCCCTCCGCGTATTTTCCGCGCCATCTACGGACACAAAACCCTACACCCCGCGCGGGGTTGAAACTACAATCATGGGTCGTCCGGGGGTCCCGGGTGACCCACGGAGGCCGCTCGACACGGAGAGCCATGCGGCGGATGCGCGCACCACAGCTGCGGAGACGGACGGCGGCCCTCGGGCTGCTCGCCTCGGCCGCGATCGTCTCGATCACGATCGCATCCGGAGACGACGCCCCGTCTTCCGGACCGGCCGGGACCGCCCCGCCGGACCAGGTGACCTTCGACGGCCACATCCGCCCCTTCGTCGAGACCTACTGCCTCCGCTGCCACAGCACCGAGAAGCAGAAGGCCGGGCTCGACCTCGAGGTCCACGCCACGTCCGATTCGGTGATCCGGGATCGCAAGACCTGGGAGAAGGTCCACCGGATGCTCAGCGAGCGCGAGATGCCGCCGGGGCGGCGGCGGCAGCCGAGCGAGGAGGAGCGGTTTCGCGTCACCTCGTGGATCCGCGCCGAGCTCGACCGCTTCGACTGCGACGGCCCGGTCGATCCCGGACATGTGACGCTGCGGCGGTTGAACCGCGCGGAGTACAACAACACGGTGCGCGACCTGCTCGGGATCGACTTCGAGCCCGCCGCAGACTTTCCCGCCGATGAGGTCGGCTACGGCTTCGACAACATCGGCGACGTCCTCTCCCTGCCGCCGCTCCTCCTGGAGAAATACCTCGACGCCGCCATCGATGTCGTCGAGCGCGCGCTCGCGCGTGAGCGGCGGCTCGCGGACGGCGAGCGCACGTCGGCGGCGTTCGAGCGCGTGGTCACCTGCTCACCGGGCGACGGGCTGTCGCCGGCCGAGTGCGCGAGGCGGATCCTCGGGCCGTTCGCGGAGCGCGCGTTCCGGCGTCCGCTCTCGGGCGCGGAGCTCGACGGACTGGTGAACCTCTCGCTCGGCGCTCTCGAGGCGGGCGACGAGTTCGAGCAGGCGATCGAGGTCGGCCTCGCGGCGGCGCTCGTCTCGCCGCACTTCCTCTTCCGGGTCGAGGCGGGCCTCGCGGCGGATGGCGGGTCGAGCGTCGCCCACCCGATCGGCGACTTCGAGCTCGCGTCGAGGCTGTCGTATTTCATCTGGAGCAGCATGCCGGACGACGAGCTCCTCGCCAGCGCCCGCGCCGGGAAGCTGCACGACGACGCCGAGCTCGAGCGCCAGACGCGGCGCATGCTCGCCGATCCGCGCTCGCGCGCGCTGGTCGAGAACTTCGCCAGCCAGTGGCTGCAGACGCGGCTGCTGGAGCGCGCGACGCCCGATCCCGAGACCTACCCTGGCTTCAGCGCCGAGCTGCGCGCCGACATGGAGCGCGAGACGATCCTCTTCTTCGACGAGGTGCTGCGCAAGGACCGCAGCGTGCTCGACTTCATCGACGGCGACTTCACGTACCTCAACGAGCGTCTCGCCCGGCACTACGGCGTCGACGGCGTCGCGGGCGATCAGTTCCGCCGCGTCTCGCTCGAGGACAGCCCGCGCGGCGGCATCCTGACGCACGCGAGCGTCCTGACGCTCACCTCGAACCCGACGCGCACGTCGCCGGTCAAGCGCGGCAAGTGGGTGCTCGAGCAGATTATGGGAACGCCTCCCCCACCGCCGCCGCCGGACGTCCCGGAGCTCAGCGAGGAGCCCGAGGCGATCCTCTCCGGCTCGCTGCGGCAGAGGATGGAGAGGCACCGCGACGACCCGAACTGCGCGCAGTGTCACGCGCGCATGGACCCGATCGGCTTCGCCTTCGAGAACTTCGACGGCGTCGGCCGCTGGCGCGACTTCGACGGGCAGTTCGTCGTCGATCCCTCGGGGGAGCTGCCCGACGGCCGGTCGTTCGATGGACCGGACGGGCTGAAGAAGATCCTCAGGGCGCAGCACGAGGTATTCTGCCGCAATCTGGTCGAGAAAATGCTGACATACGCCCTCGGACGTGGGCTAGAATACTACGACAAGTGCGCCGTGGATCGGGTCGTGGAGGCGCTCGAGCGGAACGACCACCGCCCGAGCGCGCTGATCGTCGAGATCGTCAAGACCGACCCGTTCCGCAAGCGACGCGGACGCGACACCGAAGACAGGTGAAAGAGTCGATGAACACCGACACACGAATATCGAGACGACAGGTGCTCCGGGGACTCGGAACGGCGGTGGCGCTGCCGTTCCTCGAGTCGCTGACTCCGACCGTGGCGCTCGCGGGCTCGCTCGGAGCGGCGGGCCGTGCCGCCGGCGCGCCACCCGTGCGCATGGCGTTCCTCTTCGTCCCGAACGGCGTCAACGTGCCGAAGTGGGTCCCGGAGCGGGACGGATGGGACTTCGAGCTATCGCCGATCCTCGAGCCGCTCGCGAACGTCAAGCAGAAGCTCCTCGTGCTCAGCGGTCTGACGCACGACAAGGGGCGCGCCAACGGCGACGGCGCGGGAGACCACGCGCGCTCGGCGTCGGTGTTCCTCACGGGCGCGCAGCCCGTGAAGACGCACGGCGCCAACTTCCGCTCCGGCGTCTCGGTGGACCAGGTGGCAGCGCAGCGGATCGGCAAGGTGACGCGCATCCCGTCTCTCGAGCTCAGCTGCGACAGCGGACGCAACTCCGGCAACTGCGACTCGGGCTACAGCTGCGCGTACTCGAACAATATCTCCTGGGCCTCGCCCTCGACGCCCATGGCGAAGGAGGTCGACCCGCGTCTGGTCTTCGACCGGCTCTTCTCGAGCGACCTCGCCGGCGAGGCGCAGCGCGCGCGTGAAAGGAAGCTGCGACGGCGTCTGAGCATCCTCGACTTCGTCCTCGACGACGCGCGCAGGCTCGAGACGCGACTCGGGAAGACGGATCGGCGCAAGCTCGACGAGTACCTCGCGAGCGTGCGCGAGATCGAGCAGCGCGTCGAGCGGGCCGGAGCCATCGATCACGATTCGTTCACGGCGCCGCCCGAGGGGCTCCCGGCGCAGGCCGGCGAGACGATGCAGTTCGAACAGCACGTGCGGTTGCTCTCCGACATGATCGTGCTGGCGTTCCAGGGCGACGTGACGCGGATCGCGACGTTCATGCTGGCGCGAGCGGGAAGCAACCGGAACTACCGGGAGATCGACGTGCCGGACGGGCACCACGACCTCTCGCACCACCAGGGCCGGCCGGAGAAGCTCGACAAGATCTATCGCATCAACCGCTATCACGTGACCCAGCTCGCGTACCTGCTCGAGCGGCTCGACTCGATCGAGGAGGGCGACGGCACGCTCCTCGACAACTGCATGGTCGTCTACGGCAGCGGGCTGAGCGACGGCAACCGTCACAACAACGAGAACCTGCCGGTTGTCCTGGCGGGCCGGGGCGGCGGGTCGATCGACACCGGCCGTCACGTCCGCTACCCGTACGAGACGCCGCTGTGCAACCTCTTCCTGTCGATGCTCGACCGCGTCGGCGTCGAGGAGGACTACTTCGGCGACAGCACGGGCCGGGTTCGCGGCCTGACGGTGTAGCCCTGCAGCGTACCGTACCCCCAACGACGTCGCATCACGGCGACGCCCGTCCGAGCTGACGATGATCAGTCTGCGACAGCCCTTGCGGACTCCGACCACTCACGCGGCTCTCATCTTCGCGTCCTGTCTGGCCGTGTGCGCCGCACTCGACGTCGGCGTGCTCGCGCTCGAGGAGAGCGACGATTCGCGCGTCGCGAAGCTGATCGAGGAGCTCGCGAGCCGCGAGGTGCAGGTCCGGCGTGACGCGGCCTACGAGCTCGACCGCCTCGGTCCTCCGGCCGCGGCGGCGGTCGAGGTGCTGACACGATCGCTCCGCGACGGCGACAGGCAGGTCTGGTACTACTCCGTGCGCGCGCTCGCGCGCATCGGCCCGCCCGCGCACCCGGCGATCCCGACGCTGATCGATCAGCTGGAGGGCGACAGCCAGATGCGCTATCGGTCGGCGCACGCGCTCGGCTCCATCGGCGAGGCGGCGGTGCCTGCGTTGACCGAGGCGCTCGGCGCCGGATCGGCGGGCCGGCGCGCGGGCGCCGCCCTGGCGTTCACGTGGATCGGCCCGGCAGCCGCTCCGGCGATTCCCGCACTCGCCTCGAAGCTCGCCGACGAGGCGGACGAGGTCCGCGCGCGCGCCTCCGGGGCGCTCGCCGCGATCGGCGCCGCCTCGGTCCCGGCGCTGGTCGAGGTCGTGCGCTCGGGAGAGGGCATGTCGCGAGTCGGCGCCATGCGCGCGCTCCACGGCATGGGCTCCGATGCTCAGGACGCCGCGCCGGTGATCCTCGAGATCGTCGAGGACCCCGACCCCGATCTGCGCGCCCTCGCGGTCGCCAGCCTGCGCCGGCTCGACGTCGACCCGACGCGGGCGATCGCTGTCCTGCGCGAGCGACTGGGCGACGAGGACCCGCGCGTGCGGGTCGAGGCGCGACAGAGCCTGGCGAAGCTCGACGCGGCGACCGTCGCGCCCGTGCTGATCGAGGCGCTGCGCGGTGAGGACGAGGAGCGCATCCTGGCAGCCGCTCGCCTGCTGCGAACCATGCCGTCGCGTCCGCCGAACGCCCTGCCGGTGCTCGTGCAGACGCTCGAGCGTTGCCGCTCGGACGAGACGCGTGAGGCCGTCGCGGTGGCGATCGGGTCGTTCGGCGAGATCGCCGTGGCGCAGGTTGTCGACGCGCTCGCCGGCCGCGACGATGTCGGCGAGGCGTTCCTCGCCGGCGCGAGCCGCGCTCTCGCGGCCGTCGGTCCCGGAGCGACTGCGACGCTGGCGAACGCGCTGACCCATGAGGATCCGCGCGTGCGCGCCGTCGCGTCCGCCGCGCTCGGAGCCATCGGTCCCGAGGCGGCGCAGGCGTCGGGAGCGCTCGCCCGGGCGCTCTCGGATGGCGAGGCTGCTGTCCGCGCCGCCGCGGCGCGTGCCCTCGCTGCGGTCGGCGAGTCGTCCCCCGATCTGCTCTCCGCGCTCGTCGAGTCGGCACGGGACGCCGAGCCCGACGTGCGGGCCGCGACGATCGAGGCGCTGAGCGTGCTCGGTCTCGAGACCGACGCCCTGCTCCCGATCCTGTCGACCGCCCTCGACGATCGCAGCGCGCCGCTTCGCCGCCAGGCAGCGAAAGCCCTCGCCGCGCTCGGCGCAGACGCGCGTCCGGCGGGTGCGGCGCTGGTGCGATCGCTGAAGGACGAGGACGCCGAGGTGCGCGCCCTGGCGGCGAGCGCGTTGGCCCGCACCGGCGTCGCGGCCGCGGAAGCGGTTCCCCCGCTGAGCGACGCGCTCTCGGATGCGTCGAACGACGTGCGGCTCGCCGCCGCCGGCGCGCTCGGTCAGCTCGGCGCGGACGCCCGTCCCGCGGCGCCCGCGATCGCGGGCCTCATCCGCGACGACGAGCTCGGCGACGAGAACGTCGCCGTCAACCTCGTGGCGGTGGTCGCGCTGGGCCAGATCGACGCGGCGCCGGACGAGGCGATCGCGACTCTCGCAAGGGCGACACGCGAGGGGCACGAGAAGCTGCGCGTCGCGGCGACCTCGACGCTCGTGCGCGTGATCGGTGACCCCGAACGCGCCGTCGAGGTGCTGATCGGCGTCCTGGACGACCCGTCCTCCGAGGTGCGTCGCACGGCGATGGACCTGCTTCCGGGGATGGGACCGGCCGCGCAGGCGGCGGTGCCGAAGCTCTTCGAGAAGCTGCGCGACCGCTACGACCGCCGCATCGCGTACGAGACGCTCGATCGCATCGGCCCGCGCTCGTTGCCGCTCCTCCTGCGGGAGCTGCGTTCCGAGTCGCGCTTCATGCGTGCCTTCGCCGCTCGCAACCTCGCCAAGCTCGGCGCGGACGGCGTGGCGGCGCTGCCCGACCTGGAGCGGGCGCTCGAGCGAGAGGACGATGGGCGCGCGCGGGGGGCCATCCGCGAGGCGATCGAGCGACTGGAGCAGGCGCGGCCGCCGGCTCGGCGGATGCGTTTCTGACGGCGTGGGCGGTTTGTGCCGACGATCTATGAGGAAAGCAAGAAGAGCAGGAAAGCAGGGAACGAGTCTGATGGGCCGTGCGAGCGCTGTCGATGTCGAAGACGGCGTCGAGAAGCGAGCGATGTTCACGAAGCTCGACCGCATCAATCCTTCCGGTTTCCTGCCTTCCTGAGTTTCCTACCTTCCTTATGGTTCGTCTGATAGCAAGACCGTCGAAGTAGAGTCTCTCTCCCCGAGGTTGGGGAACGAGAAGAACAGGACGGAACGAGATTACACAGAATACGCAGATCGGTTGGCTGACGAGGAGGATGTGATCGATGGGTTTCCGAGGGATGTTTTCGATTGTGGTGCTGGTGATCGGCGGTGCCTTGCTGGCTGGCGCGTTCGGTGAGCGTCGCGCCGAGCGGGTGGCGCTTTTTGACGGCAAGACTCTCGAGGGGTGGACGACGCTCGACGGCAAGCCGGTGACGCGCGGGTGGGAAGTGGTCGACGGCACCATCCACCGGGCGTCGCGCGGCGGGGACATCATCACCACCGGGGAGTTCGGCGACTTCGACCTGCGGTTCGAGTGGAAGATCGCCAGGGGCGCCAACAGCGGTCTGAAGTACAAGTTCACGCGCTTCGATGGCCGCTGGCTCGGCTGCGAGTACCAGGTGATCGACGACGGCAAGGAGGGCAAGCGCACGAAGGGCAGCGCCGGGGCGCTCTACGACATCTGCGAGCCGAACGAGAAGAAACGCCTCAGGCCGGTCGGCGAGTTCAACACGTCGCGCGTCATCGTCAGGGGCTCACGGATCGAGCACTGGCTCAACGGCGAGAAGATCATCGACATCGACACGAGCTCCCCGGAGTGGAGCGAGCGCATCGCCAGGAGCAAGTTCGGCAAGGTCGACGGCTTCGGCAAGAACCCCCGCGGCCGCATCATGCTGCAGGATCACGGAGGCGAGGTCTGGTTCCGGCGACTGACCGTCCGACGCCTCGAACGGTCCGCGAAATCCGCGGACTGAACCCCGTGCCCGAGAAACTGCTCGACTCCGCGGGCGAAACTCTGCGACGGATCTCTAAGGAAAGCAGGAAGAAGAGGAAGGCAGGAAAAGAAGAGAGAGATTGAAGAGGAAGGACCGGGTCAAACCGCAAAGCTTGACTCTTGGACGGCGCTCGAGAGCTCGAGCCAAGCTCACGAACCTCGACCCATCAATCCTTCCGTTTCCTGCCTTCCTGAGTTTCCTGCCTTCCTTATGAATCGTCTGACGGCAAACCCCCGAAGTCGACTCTCCCCGCCAAGCCTGGACGCCCCCGTTTTCATCTTCCCCTAACCTCCCCCTCACCCTCCTCTCACCGCCCACCTGCTACGCTCGACCCGTGATCGATCGGGAGTCGATCGCTGTCGTCGTGGGTCCGAGTGTTCTCGATGTATCGCAACCCGTTACCGAAAGGAGTTCATGCGATGAACCGCCGCGCTCTTCTGTTCCGTGGAGTCTGTGTTGCCCTGGCTCTGGTCGCCGGCCTCGTCTGGCTGGGGCTCTCGAGTCCGGGCCTGTCCGCGTTTCACGCCCAGCCGTTCGACGAGGCGGAGCTCTTCTTCGAGCAGAACGCCACCGACGGTGATCTGGGTTTGCACTTCAAGGTCGACGGCGAGGGGTGGCGGAAGCTGTCTCTCTTCACGCCGCGCCGCCGCAAGCTCGTCGACGTCCGCGTCAAGGGCAACCTCGGCAAGAAGATCGGCCTCACCGAGATCTTCAGCGAGAGCGCCGAGCCGTCCTTCGACGAGCTCCCGCCGGAGGAGTTTCTTGCGCTCTTCCCGGCCGGCGAGTACCGCTTCATCGGGCGCACACTGGACCGCGTGTGGCTGACCGGAACGGCCACCCTCACGCAGGACCTTCCGGCGGCCGGTGAGCTCATCTCGCCGGAGGAGGACGCCATCGTGGATTCGAACGTCGACCTCACCGTCGAGTGGGAACCCGTCCCCGACCCGAGCCCGCCGGAGAGCGTCATCGAGTTCTACGAGGTCATCGTCGAGAAGGACGAGGACGAGGAACGCCTGCGCGTTTTCCGCGCCGACATGCTGGCGACCGACACGAGCGTCAGGTGCCCGGCGGAGTTCCTCGAACCGGGCAAGGAATACAAGGTCGAGATCCTCGCCCAGGAAACCAGCGGCAACAGAACGGCCATCGAGGTGCCATTCTCGACGGCAGAGTGAGCGAACCCTCTCACCAGCTCCCGCTCCTGCAGCCGGGCGGGAGCTGGTCCCTTCCCTCCTGGCACCGGTCCCGTGCTCCTGCCCGTGCCCGAAAAGCTCCTCGACTCCGCGGGCGAAACTCTGCGACGGATCTATAAGGAAAGCAGGAAGAAGAGGAAGGCAGGAAAAGAAAAGAGAGATTGAAGAGGAAGGACCGGGTCAAACCGCAAAGCTTGACTTTTGGACGGCGTTCGAGAGCTCGACCGAAGCTCACGAACCTCAACCCATCAATCCTTCCGTTTCCTGCCTTCCTGAGTTTCCTGCCTTCCTTATGAATCGTCTGACAGCAAACCCCGAAGTCGCCGGGAAGAGGCCTACCGATTGAACAAAAACGCCGGATTGTTGATCAACGCCCACGTCAGGTCCTGGGCGGCATTGAGGCGGATTCGTTCGACCATGTCGCGGTCGCGGTCGATGAAGTAGCGGTAGAAGGTCGCCCGCTGCTCATCGGTGCGCTGGTCGGCCGGCGTCAGCAGGATGGCGACGATGTTCTCCGGCGTTCCCATCAGCCGGATCGGTCGCTCCGTCGTCGTCAGTGAGAGGCGGAACTTGCCGATGGTGTGCTTCGGGTGCTGCTGGTCGAGCGTGAAGGTCAGGATGGTGCCGCCCGGGAAGCCGATGTCCTCCTTGGTCTCGAAGACCGCCCGGTGACGGCGGCCGGTCTGGCCGTCGATCCCCCACCCCTTGTCACCCTCGGCGCGCTTGCCGTCGATCGCCCTGGCGACGTCGAAGTCCTTCTGCGAGTGCGTCGCCGTGGCGTTCTGGAGCGCGACCGTCTTCGTCTGCGTCGGATCGCTCGCCGACGCCGCCGTGACGATGAGCTCGTTGAGCACGAAGTTGCCGTTCTCGGCGCGTCCCGGGCCGGGGACGTCCTTGGTCTTGAGCTTCTCGTCGGGAAGCACCTCGAGCCGCAGGCCGGTGATGCCCGTGGCGTTCGTGAAGGCGACGACGGTGTAGGTGTCGCGCTCCGGATACGCGCCCTCGACGAGGATCGAGCCATCGTCGTTTCGCGTCAGCGTGGCGCCGCCGGCCGAGCGACCGATCCCCGGCTCGATGACGTCCCACGCGATCACCTTGATGCTCTTCTCGAACGCCGCGAGCCGATTGTTCAGCTCGGTCGTGTTCTCCGGCGTCAGGGCCGCGACGTTCTCCATATTGCGGTGGTCGAACGTCTGCGCCATCGTCTTGAGCTCGTCCGGGGTCGGCGGCCTGCAGAGGATCGACAGGAAGAGCTCCTCGACGACCTTCTCCGTTCGCTTCTCGACGGTGACGAGATCGACGATGGCGTTGTTCGGATCGTTGATGGCGTTGGCGACCGTCGGCCCGTTGACGAGCGTCAGGGCCTGGCCGAGCGACATGCCGCTCGAGCGCTCGCATTCACACGCGCTCTCACGGGGCGGGCGCCCGAAGAGGTCGAGGAAGCCGTCCGCCAGCTTCGTGCTCGGGTCGGGAAGCTCGGCGGCGCGCGTGCCGGCACGCTGACCGGGGAGCCGGCTCACCGTGCCGGTGGCGAGGTGCACGGCGTCAAAGAGCGTCTCGGCGGGGAGGCGACGCGCCATCGCGTGGGCGAAGTTCACGGAGTCTCCCTCGTTCCAGCGGTTGGTCTCGATCGAGTGCTGGTAGGCGCGCGACTTCGTGATCAGACGCATGATGTGGCGCGTGTCGAACCCGCTCTCGATGAACTGCTCGGTCAACCAGTCGAGGAGCTCCGGGTTGGTGGGCGGATTGCCGGCGCGGATGTCGTCGACCGGCTCGATGATCCCGATCCCGAGGAAGTAGCTCCAGAGACGGTTGACGTAGCTCATCGCGAAGTAGGGGTTCTTCGGCGACGTCACCCACATTGCCAGCCGCCCGCGTCTCGTTCCCTTGACCGGGACGGCGTCCTGGTGCTCGTACGGAAAGAGCGGCTCCGCCGTCTCGCCCGTGCCGGGGTAGCTGACCTCGCCGGAGCTGCGGTCCTCGACGATCTCCTCGAACGCGGGAATGTAGGTCTGCGTGGCGCTCCGTCTCGGCATCTTCTTCGAGCCCGGGGCATCCTTGCGCTCGATCTGCGCGAAGAAGGCCGCGAGCTGCCAGTGGTTGTCCTCGGTCCAGCGCTCGAACGGGTGATCGTGGCATTTGTTGCAGTTGAAGCGGATGCCGAGGAAGAGCTGCGTGGTGTTCTCCATCGCCTCGTCCGGCTCCCGCAGGACCTTGTAGTAGGCGGTCGGCGGGTTCTTCAGCGTCGAGCCGGTCGAGTTGAGGATCTCGTAGACGAATCGGTCGTACGGCATGTTGCTGGCGACCGCGCCCCGGATCCAGTCGCGGAACACGCGCGCGCCCGGCCTGCCGAGGAACTTGCTGTTGACCTGCAGGAGATCCGACCACTTGTTCGTCCAGAACTCGACGAACTCCGAGCTGCCGATCAGCCGGTCGACGAGCTCCTCGCGCTTGACGCGAGAGTCGCGCGCGTCGGCCAGGAAGATGCGCACGTCCTTGGAGGTCGGCGGCAGTCCGACGAGGTCGAGGTAGACGCGCCGCATGAACTCGGCGTCGGTGCAGACGTCGCTCGGCAGACTCTTGATGCGCTGCAGCTTGGCGTAGACGAGATCGTCGACCCTGTTGTACGTCGGCGTCTCCTTCCACTCGAACCCCTCGCGGTTCCCCATGACGAAAAGCTGCGCCGACGCGTAGTGACCCTCGTAGCGAACCAGGGCGGCGGTCTCGCCCCGGCGGACGGCGGTGATGATCTTGTCGGCGTCGACGGTGGCGATCTCGGTGCTGCTCGACTCGACGAACGACTCGACCGTGACGTCACGCACCTGGCCGTCACTGTACTTCGCGAGCACCTTGACCTGATGGCGCATCCCCGGCAGCGGCAGGACCGCGCTGGAGGGAATCACCTCGATGCCGACGACGCGCGGGCTCTCGAGGTCGAGCTGGACGCCGTCCGCGACCCAGGATCTGAGAAGCTCGTAGTACGGCTCTCCCGGCCGCGCGAGGACGCCGCCCGTATGCGGCGCCCGACCGCTGATCTTCGCCAGGAAGAGACTCTTGTCCGGATCGGCGCGGTTGAAGCGACGCCCCTTGAGGTCGTCGGTCAGCGCGCGGTGGTCGAAGAGGGGGTCGTAGCCGCGCAGCGACAGCTTGAAGCCGTTCCTGCCGCTGGCGGCGCCGTGGCACGTGCCGGCGTTGCAGCCGATGCGCGAGAGCACGGGCATGACGTCCTGGACGTAGCTCACCCTGTGCTCGATGCCCTGCCCCGTGACACGCACCGGGATGCTGACGCTCCTGTCGCCGATCTCCAGCCGCAGCTCGCCGGCGCCGTCCGCGAGCGGCCTGACGAGCCTCGTCGGCGAGACGGTGACGATGGCATCCGGGCCGACGACCGAGGCCATGCGGGTGAGGTCGACACGCTCGCCGGTGTCGAGCGTGCCCCGGAGCACCACCTGGGAGTAGTCGAAGCGGTTCCGCAGCGCGATCGTCTCGGGGTGCACCTCGATGTCGACGATCGAGCGGCCCTCGGGGAGCTTCTCCTCCTGCGCGCGCCCCGTGCGGCTGCACGGGAGGACGAGGACGAGCAGCACCAGCGTGGACAAAACGGGTCGTGTGTGTCGCATGGTCGCCTTCTCTTCAGAAAGCTTTCTCGCGGGCCTCGATGGGCACGGAGATGAATTCATGGAGGAGCGTGCCGGAGGTCGCCTCGACGATCCGGACGATGCCGTCGAATCCGCCGACCGCGACGGCCTGGCCGTCGGGGCGGAACGTCACGGCGTACACGGAGCTCGACGGGAGCTCGTATCGCGAGACCAGCTTGCCGTCGGCCTCCTGGTACACGCGCACCTCGCCGGACGTGTTGAGGCTGCTGCCGGCGACGATCAGGTTGCCGTCGGCGCTGTACTCGACAGCGAAGATCCGCCCCGACATGTCGTCGAACTTGCGGATCAGGTTGTAGTCGTCGCCGATCTTCCGGTCCTTCTCGCGATGCATGCGGTAGATCTTCGGCGCGCCGTCGGCGCCGCCGACCAGGAGCTCGTCCTTCGCCGGGTGGCGATCCAACGCCATCAGGCCGCCCTTGAGCGCGCCCGGCGTGATGCTCGTGATGTTGTCGATGAACTGCTCCGTCTTGACCATGATCAGCTTCATCGACCGGTCACGGCTCACCGACACCAGGTGCGAGCTGTCCTTCGAGAAGATGGTGTCCAGCACCCAGTCGTCGTGGGCGCCCTGGTAGAGCACCTGCTCGCCGGTCTTCGCGTCGATCGCCCGGAGCGTGTTGTCGGCGCAGCCGAAAGCGACGCGCGTGCCATCGGGCGACCAGCTGGCGCCGTAGACGGTGTCGAACGTGACGGGATACGAGACGCGCAGGCGGCGCTTCTCGACGTCCCAGATCTGCACCTCGCCCATGCGCGCCGGCGAGCCCCCGGTGACGGCGAGCAGCGTTCCGTCCGGCGAGAAGCGCAACGACTCGATGCGCTCCGAGAGCCCCACCAGCCGCGCGACGATGCTCGAGCCGTCACCGGCGTGGAGCAGCACCTCGTTGTTTCCGGAGACCGCGAGCAGCGTGCCGTCGGGCGAGAAGTCGAGCGCGGTGATCACCGGCGGCGACGTGTACACCGGCAGACTCTCCATCGTGTAGGTGACCTTCTCGCTGGCGGGCGTATCGTCCTTCGCGCCCTCGGCGATCCAGCGCGCGATGCGATCGACGAGCGCCTTCGGCAGCGGCTCGGCGTCCTTCGGCATCGCCGGCGGATCGTCGCCCTGGGGCGTGATCTCCTCGATCAGCAGGCTCTCCTCCGGCTTGCCGGGCACGACGATCGGGTCGTCGTCCTCGTCGCGGCCCTTCCCCATCAGGAAGTCGTACCCCGTGGCGATGAAGTCGCCGCGGGCGCGCGCCGGCTGGTGGCAGCCCTGGCAGTGCTGGCGGAGGATCGGCTGGATGTCGCCGTAGAAGCTGACGGCGGCCTCGGCCTCCGCGGGCGCCGCATCCTTCTCTTCAGCGAAAAGGACCGGCGACGCCAGCACGAGGACCGCTGCCGCGCATGGAGTGACCCATGTGCTCATTGGCTGTGACCCGCGCTCGAACGCTCCGGCATCAGGCGAAGATCGCCGAGACCGGCGCGCCCTGGACCAGCTCGCGTGGCTGGTTCAGGTGGTTGTAGACGATTGTCTCCGGATGGATCCCGACGGCGTGGTAGATCGACGCCAGCAGGTCCCGTGGGTGCACCGGATCGTCGACCGGCGCCGACGCAGTGGCGTCGGACTTCCCGTGGACGAACCCGCGCTTGACGCCGCCACCGGCGACAACCGCCGTGAAGCAGTAGGGCCAGTGGTCGCGACCGTCCTTCGAGTTGCCGTTGCCGGACGTGCTGACGCCGCGCTTCGGGCTGCGTCCGAACTCGCCGACCGCCACGACGAGGGTCTCGTCGAGGAGGCCGTGGTCGTCGAGGTCCTCGATCAGCATCGCCAGGCCCGGGTCGAGCATCGGGCCGGACTGCTTCTTCATGCGATCCGGAAGCCCGACGTGGACGTCCCAGGAGTGGTTGTCCGAGTTGGCGACCTTCGGCCAGTTGATCTCGACGAAGCGCGTGCCGGCCTCGACGAGGCGGCGCGCCAGCAGACAGCACTGCCCGAACGTCGTCCGTCCGTAGCGGTCTCGCAGCGCGTCCTTCTCCTCGCCGATCGCGAACGCGTTGCGCGCGCGGCCGGACGTCACCAGGGCGAGCGCCTGCTCCGTGTACTGATCGAGATCGAACCGCTCGACCGCGCGCTCCACCTCCGGCATGCTCTTCGAGACCAGGTCGAGGAGACGCGCGCGTCGCTCCATGCGGGGCACCGTGATCTCCGGCCTCATGGCGAGGTCGTCGATCTTGATGCGATCCATCTTGTTGTTGTCCATGTCGTCGCCGGACGGGAAGAGATAGTACGGGTCGTACGCGCGGCCGAGGAACCCGGCCGTTCCCGCCTTGTTGACGACGTTACTCTCCTGCAGCGGCCGCGGCATCATGACGAAGGGCAGCATCGGCGCCTCGGGCGGCCGGAACTTGACGATGTTGCAGCCGACGTTCGGGAAGTCCTTCGGCGTCGGCGGCTCGAGCTGTCCCGAGGGGCTGACCTTGTCGGTCGTGTAGCCGGTGAGCATCTGGTACATCGCCGCCGTGTGGTTGAAGAGCCCCACCGGCGTGTAGCTCATCGACCGGATCATCGTCAGCTTGTCGGTGACCTGCGCGAGGCGCGGCATGAGCTCGGTCACTTCCATGCCGGGCACCTTGGTCTGGATGGTCTTGAAGATGCTCCTGGTCTCGGGGTCCTCCTTGGGGTCCCAGAGATCGATGTGGCTGGGCCCGCCCTGGAGGTAGATCAGGATGACGCTCTTCGCCCGGCCCCAGCCCGGACCACCTCCGCGGACGGCGGCGCTGGCGTCCTGCAGCTTCAGGAGCTGCGCCAGGGAGAAACCGAAGAAGGCGGAACCACCGACCCGCAGCAGCTGACGCCGGGTCATTCCGTCGCACGTGGCCTTGCCATTGTCTCCGGGGATCACGAGCATCTGGAGTTTCCTCCGGTTCGAGTTCTATTCTTCCCAAGCTGACCGACGGGCGCTGCTCGCGTGAGCGCTCAGGCTCGCCCGATCATCGCGTCGTCGGATCGAATCGTCGGGTCGCATCGCGGGCGGCGCCGATGGCCCCCGCCCGGCGGCGGGTGTACCGGGGGCGGCACCCGCATGATCGGCCACAGTATAACCGCTGGCGCCGTCAAGTGAAAGAATCACGGCGGCGGGGGCTCCCCGGATGGCCGGCTGCTTTCTCTCACAAAGTCTCTCACGAGGCGCCCTGCGGCGGCCGCGCCAAAGTGCCTGTGCGCCGTGCTTTCCGTCGCCTCAGCGACCGGTCTCGAACCAGAGCGCCGGCCGGGCGCGGCGCTCGGGGTGGATCTGGTCGAGCGTGCGCGCGTCGAAGACCCGCCCGTCGGCGATCGTCAGGCGCACGTCCTCGCTCCGGCGCAGGTCGCGGAGCGGATCGCCCTCGATGACGACGAGGTCGGCGAGCTTGCCGGGCTCGATCGAGCCGATGTCGCGGTCGAGACCGATGTACCTCGCCCCGTGCATCGTCGCCGAGCGCAGCGCCTCGTGCGGCGTCATGCCGCCCTGCTCGAGCATCCAGATCTCCCAGTGAACGGCGAGCCCCTCGCGCTGTCCGTGGGCGCCGATCTGCACGAGGCCGCCACGGTCGACGAGCTGCTTGCAGATGCGCGCGTTGTCGATGTGGTTGAACTCATCGTCGGGGATCATCGTGCGCCGCCGCGAGCGGGCGTCGACCACCTCGCGCGGCACGAACGCGAGAAGGCGGCGGTTCTCCCAGACGTTGGTCTTCTGATACCAGTAGTCCTCGCCCCAGCGCCCGCCGTACCCGACGGTCAGCGTCGGCGTGTACGCGACACCGGTGGCCGGCCAGAGCTGCAGCACGTCGTCGTAGACGCGCGCCACCGGGATCGAGTGCTCGATGCCGGTGTGGCCGTCGATCACCATCGTCATGTTGTGCTGGAAGAGCGAGCCGCCCTCGGGGAGCACCATCAGGTCGAGCTCGCGCGCGGCTTCGATCACCTGCTGGCGCTGGTCGCGCCGCGGCTGGTTGTAGCTCTTGACGGTGAACGCCCCCACCGCCTTCATGCGGCGCAGGTGCGAGCGCGCGTCCTCGAGGCCGTCGACCTCCGCCTTGAAGGGTCCGGCGGCGCCGTAGAGGATCGTGCCCGTCGAGAAGATCCGCGGCGCGACGATGTGGCCGGCGCGGGCCATCTCGGAGGCGGCGAAGATCTCGCTGGTATCGTTGGACGGATCGTGGATCGTCGTCACGCCGAAGGAGAGCATCGAGAGGAGCATCCAGTTCTGCTCCGGGATGACCTCGAAGCGCCCCATGGGACCGTGCGCGTGGACATCGACCAGTCCGGGCAGCACCGTCGTGCCGGAGACGTCGATCACCGTCGTGCCGTCGGGGATCTCGATCTCGGCGCGCGCGCCGACCGCCCGGATCCGGTTGCCGCGAACGACGACGGCGCCGTCGGGAATCACCTCGTCGCCTCGCATGGTCACGACGCGACCGCCGACGAGCGCGAAGTCGCCCCCGGGCGCCGCGTGGCGCGCCTCGAAGGAGACGTCGACACCCTCGGAGACCGGCTCGGGAAGCTCGTCGGGGCTGCCCTCGAGGAACGCGAACGCGTCGGTGAGATCGCGCGTGAAGAGCTCGGGACCGAGCGCCCAGTGCAGGCGTCGCGAGTTGCCTGACCAGTGCAGGTACTCGCCGGCGTCGCGCGAGACCTTGCGGACGGGGATCGATTTCGTCTTCGGCCCGACGTCGATCGGCTTGCCGGTGGGGACGAAGGGCATGACGTAGCAGTTGAACCGCTCGGAGAACGCCACCCACTTGCCGTCCGGCGAGACGCGGAACTCGATCGCGTTGTCGCTGCGCAGGTGGACGCGCTCCTCGGTGCCATTGAGCGCGATGCTCTTCAGCAGGGCTCGCTGGTCCTCGACGGCGTAGAAGAAGACGCGATCGCTCGCCGCGCCGAAGTGCGGCCGCATGCCGTTCGGTGACAGGCGACGCGGCTCGCCGCCCTCGACCGGCACGACGAAGAGGCCGGTCGGACGAGACCAGAGCCGGCTCACCAGCTCGCCGCCGCTGACCTTCCGGTAAACGACGTGCTCGCCATCCGGCGCCAGCGCCGGCTCGACGTAGTGCCCGGGCGTGGTGGTCACGGCGCGACCCTCGCCCCCGGTCGCCGGCGCGACGCGCACCGTGGCGAGCCTCTCGTCGTCCCAGCTCACGTAGACGATCCGCCGGCCGTCGCGCGAGAACGACGGGAAGTGCTCGAAGTGGTCACCCTGGCCGGTCAGCCGCTTCGCGCTGCCCTCCGGCCAGCCGCGGGTCCAGATGAAGCCGAGCGCCTGATACAGGAGCCGGTCGCCGGCCGGGGAGACCTGGACCCAGCGCAGCATCCGCGGCCGGAAGGTCTCCGGAGCGACCTCGACGGGACGGCGCAGCACCTCGAGGACCTCGCGCTTCGCCCGCACGCGGAAGGGAATCTCCCGCGCGCGTCTCGTGACGACATCGACGCGCCGGATCTTGCCGCCGGACCAGAAGACGATCTCGCGGCTGTCGGGCGTCCAGGCCATCGAGGGGTAGACGCCGTGGATCGCCCAGGTCTCCTGCATGTCGCGGTCGAGCCCGTCGAAGATCGGACGCTCCTTGCCCGACTCGAGGTCCTGGACGAACAGCACGCTGCGATAGCGGACTCGCCTCACGAACGCGAGTTGCTTGCCGTCGGGCGAGGGCGTCGGCCGCACGGCGCCGCCCGGGCCACCGGCGATGTCGATGGTCTCGCCCGTCTCGCGGTCGAGGCGTCGGATGCGGTAGATCTCTCCGTTGGGATCCTTGTTGTACTCGAAGCGTGAGCCGGGCGTGGCGTCGAGGCTGTAGTAGAGATACCGGCCGTCCGGCGAGAACGCCGGCTCGCCGAGGTCCTTCTGGTCGTTCGGGCGCTCGACCATCTGGAGCCCATCGCCGCCCGACCGGTGGTAGAGCCAGATCTCGCCGGCGCCGAGCGAGCGACGCGACGTGAAGTGCTTGCGCGCCGCGACGTACTCGCCGTCCGGCGTCCACGCGGGGCTGTTGAGCAGGCGGAAGCTCTCGGTGCTGACCGCGCGCGGGTCGGATCCGTCGCGGTCGATGATCCAGATGTTGTCGCCGCCGCCGCGGTCGCTGGTGAAGGCGATGCGACGACCGTCGGGGCTGTAGCGCGGCTGCATGTCCCACTCCATCCCCTCGGTCAGCGCCCGCGCGTCGCCGCCGGCGATCGGCACGACGTGGAGGTCGCCGAGAAGATCGAAGACCACCTCCTCGCCATCCGGCGACACGTCGAGACTGAGCCACGTGCCCTCGGTGACGTCGAGCTCGATCGTCTTCCGCGGTCCGGGCGGATCGGCGACCTTCCACTCGTCGTCGGCCTCGTCGTCGGCGACGCACGGCAGGCAGAAAGTGAACGCCAGGGCGAGAACGCGGGCGTGGCGGCGTGGCATCGACATCGGGGTGACCTCGTTCGTGTGCTCGTCGGAAAGGACGTGTGTTACTCCGGCAGGGTTCGATTGTATGCGCTCGCGGCGCAACGATGAAGGCCGCGTCGCGAGCGCCCGGGCGACACGGCGTCGTTCTCCGCGGCATGACCGGGGAGGCCTGTTCGGGGACTGCGGGCCGGGTTACGATGCGTCGCGGTCAACGGGCCGAGCGGGGGCAGGGTGTTCCCACAGCCGGTCTGCCGGGCAATCCAGTCGAAAGGGAAAGAGATGAATCGATTCCTGTGCGTGTCCGCCGTTATCGTCTCCACGTGCGTCGCCTCCGCGCTCGTCGTCGTCCTCGAGGGGGACGACGCCGGCGAGGCCGAGGCCGCCGGTGTGTTCAGCGAGAGGACCATCCGCGGCCGGTGGGGGTTCAACGCCCTGGGCCGCATCGTGCCACCCGCGTTCGACCCGCCGGCGGAGGCAGCCGCCGTCGGCATCATGACGTTCGACGGCGAGGGCGGCCTGCGGATCGACGACGTCATCAACATCAACGGCACGGCGATCGGACCGCGGACGTCGACTTCCGGCAGCTACACGGTCAACCCCGACGGGACCGGCGAGATGGTCGTCCAGTTCATCGGCGACCCGGGGCCGACGCCGCTCTCCTTCGTCATCGTCGACAGGCGACGCGAGATCCGTTTCATCCGCACCGACCTCGGTGTGGGCGGCGGCGTCGCGAAACGGCAGTAGAACCGGTGGCCCGCGGCGCCGCGTGGATCGTTCCGGCCGCTCACGTGATGCAGAAGACAGCACCATGATCGATCCCCTGCGCGAGCTGCCGGCGGCGGATCCCACCGACGTCTACCGCCGTCGCGATGGCATCTTCGCGACCGAGCTCCTGGTGGCGGCGCTGTGCCACCTCGATCTCTTCACGCTGCTGGTCTCCCGCGGGGTGATGACGCTCGACGCTCTCTGCGAGCAGCTCGGCCTTCACCGGCGCCCGGCCGACGTCATGATGACGCTCTTCGCGGCGATGGGATTCGTCGAACGCGAGGGCGAGACCTTTCGCGCGTCGCGCGTGGCGCGGGAGTTTCTCTCCGCCGACTCACCCTGGAACCTCGAGCCGTACTACACGTCGCTGCGCGACCGGCCGCTCTGCCGATCGATGCTCGACGTGCTGCGCACCGGCAGACCCGCGACGTGGGCCTCCGAGGACGAGGAGTGGGCGTGCCTCGCGGCGACCGGCTTCGTCGATCCCCGCTGGCTGGAGGTCGCCGCGGGGCGCGGCGCCGTGACGGCGCGGAAGCCCGCGTGAGCCTCGCCGGGACGTCCGGGGCACCGCCCGCGCCCGATCGCCGGACTGTCACCGCTCGACGTGCCGCGCGCGAGCGAATATGATTGAGCGTTTCGCTGGGAGGAGGGAGCCACATGCCAGGGACTCAGAGATCTCGTGCGGCGAGGAGCGCCGCGGCCGCCGCCCTGTGCGCGCTTTTCATTGTCGTCGCCGAAGCTCGTGGAGAGTCGGCCTTTCGCCGCGGCGATTCGAACACGGACGGCGCCGTCAATCTGTCGGACGCCGTGTCGACTCTGACCTACCTCTTCCTGAGCGGCGACCGGCCGACCTGCCTCGACGCGTCCGATGCCGACGACGACGGCGTGGTCAACCTCACCGACGCCGTCTACACGCTGAACGCGCTCTTCAACGGCGGACCGGCGTTGCCGCCGCCCGGACTCGAGTGCGGCGTCGATCCGTCGGCCGACGAGCTCGGGTGCGACTCCTATCCCGGCTGCCCCATCACCGTGGAGCAGGACGTCACCATCACAGAGTTCATGGCGATCAACGGCGCCGGCATCCGCGACGGGGATCGCCAGCTCTCCGACTGGATCGAGATCGGCAACCTCGGCGACGACGAGGTCGACCTCACGGGCTGGTATCTCACTGACGATGCCGACGAGCCGCGGAAATGGGCCTTCCACGACGGCGGAGACGTGACGCTCGCGCCGGGAGAGCACCTGGTGGTCTTCGCGTCGGGCCAGGAGACCGCCGACTACGTCGATCGCGCCGGCAACCTGCACACCAACTTCGGCCTCGGCGGCGACGGCGAGTACCTCGCGCTCGTCGCTCCGGACGGCCGGACGATCGTCTCGGAGTACCGCGGCGTCCCCGACCAGGTGCTCGACGTCTCCTACGGAATCGTTCAGGACGCGGTCGTCGCGCGCCGGCTGCTCACCGGCGGCACCGCTGCCAGGCTCCTCCTGCCCGCGGGCCCCGTCGGTCCCGGGTGGACGGCGGCGGACTTCGACGACGGCGCGTGGATCGAGGGCGAAGCGTCGATCGGCTACGAGACCGTCGACAGGGGTATCTTCACCGGCGTCTTCGAGACCGACGTCGAGGACGCGCTGGCCGGCAGGGCGGGCTCGGCGCTCGTCCGTGTGCGGTTCACCGTCGACGATCCCGGCGCGCTGGAGTCGCTGACGCTGTGGGTGCGGTCGAACGCCGCGTTCACGGCGTATCTCGACGGGACCGAGGTCGCCGCCGCGCCGGCACGGCCCGAGGCGGTCGCCGTCACCGCGTTCGAGTCGTTCGACCTCGGCGCGCACATCGATCGGCTGCGGGCCGGCGTCAACGTCCTGGCGCTCCGCGCCGACATCGCCGACGCGGCGACCGAGCGCTTCATCCTGGCGCCGACCCTCGAGGCCGGTGTGCGCGGCACGGCCGAGGTCTACTTCACCTCCCCGACGCCGCGCGAGCCGAATGGCGATGGCCTCGCGGGCGTCGTCAGCGACACGAAGTTCACCGTCGACCGCGGCTTTCACGACGCGGCCTTCGACGTCGCGATCACCACCGCCACTCCGGGCGCGACCATCCGCTACTCGACCGACGGCGGCGATCCGTCCGGGCGGAGCGGCGTCGACTACACCGGGCCGATCCGCATCGAGTCCACGACCGTGCTGCGCGCTGTCGCCACGCGCGACGACCACGTGCCGACCAACGTCGACACGCAGAGCTACGTCTTCCTGGCGGCGGTGATCCGCCAGGCGAACGTCCAGCCCGGCTATCCGCGCACCTGGGCGGGCGTGCCGGCCGACTTCGAGATGGATCCGGAGATCGTCGATCGTCCGGAGTACCGGGACACCATCATCGACGACCTCAAGTCGATCGCAACGCTCTCGGTGGTCATGGATCGGTCGCACTTCATCTCGCTCTACAACAACCCGCAGGGTCGCGGATTGAGCACCGAGCGGCCGGCGTCGATGGAGCTCTTCACGGCGGACGGGTCGGAGAGCGTCCAGGAGAACACCGGGGTCCGCATGCACGGTGGCGCCGGCCGCAACCCCGAGCACCCGAAGCATTCCTTCCGCTTCATCTTCCGGCGGCGTTACGGCGCGGGGAAGCTCCGCTATCCGCTGTTCGCGAACGATCGCTACGGGACGACGGCCGCCGAGTCGTATGACAAGCTCATCATCCGCGGCGGCTTCAACAACACGTTTCCCCACTGGTACGACGAGCAGGGCGTGCGGTCGCAGTACGTCCGAGATCAGTGGACGCGCGACCTGCAGTTCGAGATGGGCCACGAGTCGGTGCGCGGCCGCTACGTGCACCTCTACGTCAACGGCATGTACTGGGGGCTCTACAACGTCACGGAGCGTCCGGACGAGGACTTCGGCGCGTCGTACTTCGGCGGCACCGAGGACGACTACGACGTCGTCAAGAACGGACAGATCACCGCCGGAACCGGTGCGGGGTGGAGCCGTCTGAACACGGCGGCGCGCGCGGCCCCGACGAACGAGGCGGCCTTCGAGGAGGCGAAATCGCTCTGTGATTTCGAGAACCTCATCGACTACATGCTGGAGAACTTCTACTTCGGCAACACCGACTGGGACAACAACAACCAGGTCGCGATGCGCCGCAACAACCCGCCCGGTCAGTTCAAGTTCGTCTCGTGGGACGCCGAGTTCGCGATATCGCTGGCGCCGGGCGCGCAGCCGAACGACTGGCGGCCGATCCTGCCGATGAACCGGACCACCGTGAACAACGGCTCGCGGCCCTCCGGCGTCTTCCAGGCGATCCGCAGGCACCCCGAGTTCAGCCTGCTGCTCGCGGATCGCATCCACAAGCACTTCTTCAACGGCGGGTGCCTGACGCCGGAGCGCGCGCTGGAGATCTGGAAGCGCCGCGCCGAGGAGGTCTGGAGCCCGATCGTCGCCGAGTCGGCGCGCTGGGGCGATTTCCGGCGCGACGTCTACTCGCGCCGCGATCCGATGAACGTCTTCCCGCTCTACACGCGGGACGACGTCGTCGCCCGGCACCAGCGGTGGATCTACGAGACCTACTTTCCGCAGCGGACCGAGGTCGTCCTCGGGCAGCTGCGCGCCTCGGGGATGTATCCGAGCGACGCCGAGCCGCCCGTGCTCGAGCCGCACGGCGGCGACGTCGCGCCGGGCACGCGGGCTGCGCTCAGCGCCATGCGCGGCGTGCTGTACTACACGGTCGACGGCACCGACCCGCGGGTCCCCGGCGGCGAGGTCGCCCCCACCGCGGTGATCGGCGGCGACGCGAGCATCGAGGCGCTGCTCACCTCCCCGACCGGCGCGCGGGCGTTCGTTCCGACGGACGGCTCGCTCGGACTCGCCTGGACCGCCGTCGACTTCGACGACGCCGGCTGGACGGCGGGGACGACCGGCATCGGCTACGAGCGCCGCACCGGATACGAGGACCTCATCGGGACCGACGTCGGCGGCGCCATGGACGGCATCAACGGCAGCGTCTACGTGCGCGTGCCCTTCGAGGTCGGGGCGCTCGGCGAGTTCGACTTCCTGACGCTGCGCATGAAGTACGACGACGGCTTCGTCGCCTACCTCAACGGCGAGGAGGTCGCGCGCGCCAACGCGCCGGACGAGCCGCTCTGGAACTCGGTCGCCGTGCGGAGCCACGTCGACTCGCGCGCGAGGGAGTTCGCGGACTTCGACATCACGCCGCATCGCGATCTGCTGCGGCCCGGACTCAACCTGCTCGCGATTCACGGCATGAACCGCCGTCCCGACGACAGCGACATGCTGATCCTTCCGGAAATCGGCATCAGCACCGCCGCGAAAGGCGAGCTGACCATCGAGGAGACGACACTCGTCAAGGCGCGCATCCTGGACGAGGGTCGCTGGAGCCCGCTCACCGAGGCGCTCTTCACCGTCGAGAGCGGCCTGCGCGTCAGCGAGATCATGTACCACCCCGCCGATCCCTCGCCCGCGGAGCGCAAGGCCGGCTTCGACGACCAGGACGACTTCGAGTTCCTCGAGCTCTTCAACGCCGGCGCGCGGGCGATCGACCTCCGGGGATACGAGCTGCGCGTCGGAGTCCGCATGGAGTTCGGCGACGTGACGCTCGGAGCGGGGCAGCGCGTCGTGGTGGTCTCGAACCGCGCGGCCTTCGAGGCGCGCTATGGTCGAGACGTCGCCGGGAGCGTCGCCGGTGTATACGAGGGGAAGCTCGCCAACGGTGGCGATGAGATCATCCTGGTGAGCGATCTCGGCGAGGAGATCGAGCGCTTCACCTACGACGACGCATGGTATCCGGAGACCGACGGCGACGGGCGCTCGCTCGTCCGGGTCGGCGCCGGCGACCCGAACGATCCGGGATCGTGGCGGGCGAGTGCCCAGCCCATGGGCTCTCCGGGAAGCGAGTGAGCACGCATGATCCGTCCCGCGCCGTTCCCGTACCCGTTCCCGTGCCCGGGCCCGTGCCCGAAAGCGCAGCGCGGGCACGGGAACGATCGCGGCGGAGGCGACCCTGATTCGCGCGCTTCTGCACAGCAAATGAGACTCTCGATGAAGCCCACACGACTGTTCCCGGCCGTTGCCGCCATCTGCGTGTTCGTGACCGCCACCGCCGGATTGGCCGCCGACCGCGAGACGTTCGTCGCCGTCGACACGTCGGCCCTCCTCGGATCCCCCGAGCCGCCGCCGATCGCCGAGGCCGTGGTCGCCTTCCCGCACCTGCGCTTCGAGTTCCCGGTCGACATCGCCCACGCCGGCGACGGCAGCAACCGGCTCTTCGTGGTCGGTCAGAACGGCCGCGTCGAGGTCTTCGAGAACAAGCCCGACGTGCAAGAGAAGAAGGTCTTCCTCGACCTGCGCCACCGCGTGGCGCGGGAGTTCTTCGAGGAGGGGCTGCTCTCGATCGCGTTCCACCCGCGGTATCGCGACAACGGCGAGCTCTTCGTCTACTACTCGGTCAAGCCGCTCGCGACGCGCGTCTCGCGGTTGCGCGTGTCGGCGGACGATCCCGATCGCGTCGATCCGGAGTCCGAGGAGGTGCTGCTCGAGATCCCGCAGCCGTTCTGGAACCACAACAGCGGCTCGGTGCGGTTCGGGCACGACGGGTACCTCTACATCGGGGTCGGCGACGGCGGCGACGCGGACGACCCGCACGGCAACGGCCAGAACCCGCGCTCGCTGCTCGGCTCGGTGCTCCGCATCGACGTCGACCGGCGCGACGAGGGCCTCGCGTACGCCGTCCCGCCCGACAACCCCTTCGTCGGGCTCGGCGACCGGGCGCGTCCCGAGATCTGGGCGCTCGGGCTCCGGAACCCCTGGAAGATGTGCTTCGACCGCGACACCGGCGCGCTGTGGCTCGCCGACGTCGGCCAGGACCTCTGGGAGGAGGTCAACGTCATCGTGCGCGGCGGCAACTACGGCTGGCGGGTGCGCGAGGGAGCCCATCCCTTCGATCCGACGACGAAACCGTTCTCCGATCGGCTGATCGATCCGGTGTGGGAGTACCACCACAGCGAGGGACGCTCGATCACCGGCGGCGCCGTCTACCGCGGCGACCGGCTCCCCGAGCTGCGCGGCTGGTACCTCTGCGCCGACTGGCTGAGCGGCAACATCTGGGGACTGCGCTCCGATGGGAAACGGATCACCGAGGCGCGGCGGATCGTGCCGCGGATCCTCGGCATCTCGGCGTTCGGCGAGGACGAGGCCGGCGAGGTCTACTTCACGGCGTTCGATCAGATCGCGCCGATCCGCACCGACGACACGGTTCACGGGCGCATCTATCGCCTCCGGAGACCGCCCGCGACGGACGTCGACGTCGCCGCGTTCCCGCGAAAGCTCTCGGAGACCGGTCTCTTCGCCTCTGTCGAGAGCCACACGCCGGCGCCCGGACTGATCCCCTACGACGTCAACGTGCCGCTCTGGTCGGACGGCGCCGGCAAGGACCGCTACCTCGCGCTGCCCGCCGCGGGCCGGGTGGTCTTCGATCGCCACGGCAACTGGCAGTTCCCGGTCGGCACGGTGATCGTCAAGACGTTCACGCTCGAGACCGCGGACGCCGCCCCTGGCTCCGCTCGACGCCTCGAGACCCGCCTGATGGTGCACGCGCCCGCGGGCTGGGTCGGCTACACGTACGTGTGGAACGACGAGCAGACCGATGCCACGCTCCTCGACGGGTACCTCGAGAGGGACTACCACGTCCGCACCGCCGCCGGGCCGCGCAGGCAGACATGGTACTTCCCGAGCCGCACGGACTGCATGACGTGCCACACCGAGGTGCGCGGTCACGTCCTCGGCCTCAACACCCGCCAGCTGAATCGCGCCGGCGGCGAGCGCCGCGAGAACCAGCTCGCCCGCCTCCAGCGCCTCGGCGTCTTCTCGAGGCCGCTGCCGAGCGATCCGTACGCGCTCGACGCGTTCCCCGACTGGCACGACGACGGCGCGTCGCCGGAAACGCTCGCGCGCGCGTATCTCGACGTCAACTGCGCGTTCTGCCACGCGCCGGGCGGCACCGGGATGACCTGGATCGACCTCGACTACCACACGCCGCTGCGCGGCACGAGGCTGCTCCCGGGCGACCGGGCGCACGCGACCGCGGCGGGAGATCCATCGCCGATCGTCCCCGCAAACCCCGGGGACTCGATGCTCCTCCAGCGACTCACCACCCGCATCGTCCGCCGCACGCCGAACGCCCCGCGCCCGCCGAATCAGATGCCCCCGCTGGCGACCAGAATCCCCGATCGGAGGGCGATCGAGGTGATGCGACGGTGGATTGAGGGGATGGCGGGGAAGTAGAGCTCGGTGCGGATTCCGACTCCGACTCCGACTCCGACTCCGACTCCGACTCCGATGTCCGACTCCGACTCCGAACCCAGCGTTGCAAAAACGTACCCGTTCCCGTTCCCGAAAGCGCCCGTCGTGATTGACAAAACTCGC
>JBFFXF010000015.1:0-46983 GCA_041569895.1 Planctomycetota bacterium
CGCAACGTCGTCGCCGTCGAGGTGCACCAGAGCCGGCTGGCGTCGAACGACGTCGTCTTCGGCCTCGAGGTGTCGCTGCGCGCGGTGCGGCACCCGGCGGAGGAGTACTCGGAGTCGCCCGAGGCGTGGGTCGAGCTCTTCAACCGCGGCAACGGCCCGGTCGATCTCGGCGGCTGGCGCTTTTCTCGCGGTATCCGCTTTGAATTCCCCGCGGGCGTCGAGCTCGGGCCGGGGGAGCACGTCGTCGTCGCATCGGATCGCGAGCTCGTCTCCGGCATGTATCCCGGCATCACCGTCCTTGGCGACTTCGACGGGCGCCTGTCGCATCGCGGCGAGCTCCTGCGCCTCGAGGACGCGATCGGCAATCCCGCCGACGAGGTGCGCTACTTCGACGACGGCCGCTGGCCGGAGCTGGCGGACGGCGGGGGATCGAGCCTCGAGCGGCGCGATCCCCACGCGGACGCGCGCGCTGGCGAGTCGTGGGCGGCGAGCGACGAGACCGCGAAGATGGGCTGGGAGAGTTTCTCGTACCGCGCCGTGACCGAGCCGGACTTCGGCCCGACGCAGTACCGGGAGTTCGTCATCGGCTTGCTCGATGCGGGCGAGCTGCTGATTGACGACATCCGCGTCGTCGAGTCGCCGGGCGGAGCCGGGCGCGAGCTGCTCAAGAACGGCGACTTCGAGAGCGGCGCGATCCACTGGCGGATCCTCGGGAACCACGAGCGCAGTCGTGTCGTGCCGGACCCCGACGACCCGTCGAATCGCGTGCTCCACGTCATTGCAACGGGTCCGACGGAGCACATGCACAACCACCTCGAGACGACGCTCGTCGATGGCGTTCGCGTGGTCACGCAGCGGGAATACGAGGTGCGCTTCCGGGCGCGATGGCTCGGCGGCTCGAACCAGCTCCACACGCGGCTCTACTTCAACCGCGTTCCTCGCACGACGGTGCTGCCGACACCGGCGCGGGCCGGCACGCCTGGAGCGCGCAACTCGACCTTCGAGGAGAACACCGGCCCGACGTTCCGGGACGTCTCGCACTCGCCGATGGCGCCGCGTTCCGGCCAGGAAGTGACCATCCGGGCGCGCGCGGACGATCCGGACGGGGTCGAGCTCTGCCGCCTCGACTGGTCCGTCGACGACGGACCGTGGCGAACACGGTTGATGGAGCGGGTGACCGGCGGTTTCTGGGAAGCCACGGTTCCCGGCCAGGCGACCGGCCGCGTCGTGCAGTTCCTGGTCTCGGGGAGGGACACGCGCGGCGCGACCTCGACGTTCCCCGCGGGCGGCCGCGACTCACGCGCGCTGTTCCGCGTCGACACCGGCGATGTCGTGCCGCCCGGCAGCCGTCTCTTTCGCCTGCTGATGACGCCTGCCGACGCGGCGCGCCTTCACGAGATCACCAACGTGATGTCGAACCAGCGCATGGGGTGCACGGTCATCGACGATGACGGCGAGGTCTTCTACGACGTCGGCGTGCGCCTCAAGGGCAGCGAGCGCGGACGCCAGGCGGACATCCGCGTCGGCTTCAACGTGCGCTTCCACCGCGAGCAGCTCTTCCGCGGCGTCCACAGGAGCATCCACATCGACCGCTCGATCGCGCCGCGCTTCGGCCGCATGATCGCGCTCGACGAGATCCTCATCAAGCACATGGTCAACCACGCGGGCGGCATCCCGGGGATGTACGACGACCTCGTCCGCTTCATCGCGCCGCGAGACGTCAACACGGGCCCGGCGGCGCTCTTCATGGCGCGGTACACCGACGTGTTCCTCGAGTCCAGCTTCGAGAACGGCGGCGATGGCACCGTGCACGAGTTCGAGCTGATCTACTATCCGCTGACCACCACCGGCGGCCCGGAGGGGCTCAAGCTTCCCGTCCCGGATCGCGTGATCGGCGTCGACTTCGAGGACCTCGGGGACGACAGGGAGACCTATCGCTGGAACTGGATCATCAAGAACAACCGCTCGCGCGACGACTACGACGGCGTGATCCGGGCGGCGAAGGCGCTCGACCTGACGGGCGAGTCGCTCGACCAGGCGGCGGGCGCGGCGCTCGACGTCGACGAGTGGGCGCGGGCCTACGCGTTGCTCACGCTCTCCGGCGTTCGCGACGTCTACGGGCTCGGGCTCAACCACAACATCTTCATCTACACGCGTCCGTCGGACGGGCGCGTCATCGTCATGCCCTGGGACATGGACATCGGTTTCGCGCGAGAGGAGAGCGCGCAGCTTCTCCCCGATCAGAACCTCGGCCGCCTGATTCGCCGCCCGCACGCGCTGCGCGCGTTCTACTTCCACCTCGGCGACATCCTCGACAGCACGTTCAACGAGGAGTACATGGCGCCGTGGATCGAGCACTACGGAGAGCTCGCCGGCCAGGACTACGACGTCATCCTCAACTACATCCGCCGCCGCGGATCCTTCGCGCGCGCGCGGCTCCCCGAGCCGGTCGACTTCGCCGTGACGACGAACCGCGGCGAGGACTTCTCCGTGCCGCAGCCGGAGGTCATCATCGAGGGTGACGCCGGCATCGACGTGCGCGCCATCGCCCTGGCGGACCGCGAGGAAGCGCCCCCCGTGTCGTTCCCGCAACTGACCCGATGGCGGATGCGAGTACTGCTCGAGCCCGGCGAGAACCCGCTTCTCTTCCTGGCCTTCGGCGGCGGCGGCGAGCTGCTGGCGACCGCGTCGATCACCATCACCGCTCCGGAGCGAGCCACCCCGGACCTCTCGCGCGGCGACTGCAACGACGACGGCGAGGTCTCCCTCTCCGACGCCATCTGCATCCTCGACTGGCTCTTCCGCGGCGCCCCCGAGCCGGGCTGCGTGGCCGCCGCCGACCTCAACGCGGACGGCAGCACCGACATCTCCGACCCCACCGCCCTCCTCGGCCACCTCTTCCTCGGCGCCGCCGAACCACCACCCCCCTTCGCCACCTGCGGCCCGGGAACGGAAACCGACGCCGAGCTGGGGTGTGTGCGGCGTCCGCTGGCGTGTCGGTGACTCCATCCCGGTCCCGGCCCCGTCCCGAAAGGCTGCTCGACTGCGCCGGCGAGAGTCTGCGACGCATCTACGAGGAAAGCAGGAAGAAGGGGAAAGCAAGAAACGAGTCTGACTCCGTTGGAGGAGCCAGCGAAGCTCAACCCCATCAGTCTGTCCGTTTCCCGTCTTCCTGAGTTTCCTGCCTTCCTCATGGGTCGTCTGACAGCAAACCACGAAGTCGAGTCTGTCTGCCCGAGTTCTCAACGCTTCCGTCTTGTCGTCCGCTCGAGAAACCCCACGAACTCCGCGGGGTCGATGTGGCGAATCGCGGTGTGCAGCGTCCCGGGATCGCCCGTGCGTACGGCCAGCTCGATCGTCTCGTGGCCGACGAAGGCCATGGTCGCATGCGCGAGTCGGTACCCCAAGGATCCGAGGTCGTAGAAGGCCCTCCGATCGAGATCGAACAGGGCCGGCGGATCGAGCGAGAAATCGGGCCGCTGGCCGGTTTCGTGGAGGAGCAGCGCGAAATCGTCGGCGAATCGTCCCGGCGGGACGCGGAGCCCAACGTCCCATCTCTCGAGCCGCTCGAGGTATTCGGCCAGCCCCTCGGAGACGAAAGCGGACTTCGTGAGTCCTCGGCGGAACTGGTGACAGAACGCGTGAACGACCTCGTGCTTCATCGCGTGCTTGCGAAACTCGCGCGCCATGTCGCTGGCGACCCCGCAGACACGGTCGCCGGGGAAGTATTGTCCACCCACAGGTCTCGAGGCCGCCGATCGTCGGATGACGTCCCGTGCGACCTCGGGGCTCACAATGACATCGAAGCCGTCGTCGATCGTCACGTCGGCGATCGCGGCGAGTCGCCGGACCAGACGCGCGGCGGATCGGACGCCGTGAGCGAGCTCGGCCGCCTCGTCGGCGAGCGTGGCCGGTATCCACACGCGGATCGTCAGATCGCGACCGAGCGGATCGTCCGAGGGAGACGGCGTCGCGAGCAGGACGGAGTCGAGATCGATCGGATACTCCGCGAGGAGGTCGAGGAAGAAGCCGAGCCGCAAGAGACTGAAAGAGGTCGAGGGGGGCTGCTGTGGCAGCGTAACCGATCGCATCGAGCGGAAGTGAAAGTCGTCGAGGGGCTCGACCGTCAGGTTGTGGCGGAGAAGGGCCCGGAGCTCCCGCTGGAGCGGAAGGACCTCTCGCGAGAGACGCTCCACCTCGCGTGCGCTCGCGAAGTCGAGATCCCACGAATCCGCGAAGGCGTTGCCGGTGATCGCGCGCCATCGCGCCTGGAACTCCTCTCTCACAGATCGAAACCTGTCGCCGGCAGCCAGACGCCGCTGAAACGGGGTCCGTCCCGGGAGCCGGGCTGGCGCTACACTGTTGAAGCACTCGAGGATCAGCGGCGGTGCGCTGCGGCGCGGCGGCCGACTCGGGCGTTCTTCCGGTGGAGCGCCGTAGACCGCTGGCGCCGGCGTCACCCGTGAGCCGAGAAGCACGAGGCTGCACACCGCGGCAAGCAGCGCCGAGGAGCAACCGAACATCGCGATCGCGGCCCGGCGGCGACGACCGACCCCGAGACCGCCCCCTCGAGCGTGCCCGCATCTGCCCGGAGCGTTCGCCGTATCGGCCAGTGTTCGCATCGTCGGTCCCCGATGGACGCTCTCGCCGGAGCGAAACGAGTCTTCATCGTGAGAAATACCTCGGCGTGGTCACGGTCGTGTCACCGCTCGCGCGGGCAGCGACGCCTCCTGGGTCTCGAGGAGGTGTCGGGAACAGAGCCGAACCCGGCCCCGTCCCCGGCGCTCAGCGCGTGAGCTTCCAGAGCACCGCCAGGACGTGGTCGACGACGCCGCATCCCGAATCTGATTCGCCAGCCGCGAATCCCGCCGACGAATCGACGCAACCAGCGGACGCAAGGAACGAACAGCAGCCAGAGCAATCTCGAGAGCTTCAAAGCGCATGACAGCAACCTCCGGTCCGAGGGAAGGGATTTGACGCGCCGCGCCACGAAGCGGCGGCGCTTTCCCCCCACGCAACCGGAGCGCAGGCCGTGTCAAGGGCGACACAGTCGCCGAGCGAAGCGAGGGCACCCTTGATACGGCCGAGCACCGGTTACACTCGACCGGTCGACGCCGCCGCCCCCCCGCCGGAATGGAAGCCCAAGCATCGGCCCTGACCTCTGACCTCTGACCTCTGACCTCTGGTCTCTGGTCTCTGATCTCTGGTGTCTGGTCTCTGATCTCCGTCTCCGTCTCAACGAGGACGAGTTCGGGCACGGGTACGGGAACGGGTACGGGTCCGGAGGAGATCCCTACCCCCCGAACCGCTGCCCGAGGTGGAAGAGGACCGAGATCTGGTTGCGCTCGGCGTGGACGATGACGATGTCCAGGAAGCCGTCGCTGTCGATGTCGCGTACGCCGAGCGCGCGTCCGTCCGGCGCCACGGCGTAGACGGTCGGCGGATCGAGTGATCCGTCGCCCGTTCCCGCGAAGACGGCGACGTGCGGGTTCGAGTCGACGTCGCTCAGCGCGACGACGTCCAGGATGCCGTCCCCGGTGACGTCGGCGATCACGATGTGCCTGGCGAACTCGACCGAGGCGTGCTCGATCGCCTCGCCGAAGGTGCCGTCGCCGTTGCCGAGCCGCACCGTGATCGTGCCGGTGCCGCTTCGCGACGACGTCACCAGATCGAGGAATCCATCCCCGTCGAGATCACCGAGCTGGACGGTCTCGATCGAGGTGTTGTTGCCGACGTCGAAGTTGTTGCCGAAGCCGCCGCCTCCCGTGCCGAGGGTGACAGTGACGCCGCCGAATCGATTGCGGACGGCGAGATCGACCACGCCATCGCCGTCGACGTCACCGATCGCGACGTCGCCCGGGCCGTCGACGAACACGGTGATCTCCCCACGGAAGGTGCCGTCGCCTCGACCGGAGATCATGGCGTTACGCGTCAGGATGTCGAGCGTCCCGTCGCCGTCGACATCGACGAGCGTGATCCCCGCCACGGGCCCGCTGTTGGCGATGTATCGCGCTCCGAGAGTGAAGCTGCCGTCGCTGTCGCCGAGCAGGACATCGATGGTGTTCCCGCCGCCGCCGAGGACGAGATCGATGTGGCCGTCGCCGTCAATGTCCGCCGCGTCGAACCGGTCCGGCGACGTCCCGTTGCCGATGTCGACCGGTGGGGCGAACGTGCCGTCCCCGCCGCTTCGGAGCAGCAGGACCCGTCCCGGATCGGAGAACGTCCCGCCCACGCCGATCAGGTCGTCATATCTGTCGCCGTTGAGGTCGACGAGGCCGAGCGCGGTGAAACGCTCCGCGATGGGGTCGTCGCCGACGATCGGCGCGGAGAAACCGTCCAGTTGCCCCAGGTTCACGGCGACTCGCCTCGTCGAGCTCACGGTGACCAGATCGACACGACCGTCGCCGTCGACGTCGCCGGCGAAGACCGATTGCGGCGTCTCGCCGGACGTCACCACGAGCCCCGCTCGGAGCGTGCCGTCGCCCGCGCCGAGCACGACCACGGCTCCGAGGAGCACGTCGGTCGCCGCGTCGCCGTCGAAGTCGAGGAAGGCGACACTCGCCGGCTGGCCGCCGATGACGTGGAAGACCGGGGCGTCGAAGCCACCGGCGCCGTTCCCCCCGAGGACGACGGCCGTGCCATCGAAGCGGCTGACGATGACCAGCTCGACGTTGCCATCGCCGTCGAGGTCACCGAAACGGCCGAACTCCGGGAGGATGGGGATCTGCGTCGACACGGCGTCGGCGAACGTGCCGTCGCCGTTGCCCGCGAGCACCGAGACGGCCCGGCTGTCGACGTTGAAACCCTGATCGATCGTCGCCAGGTCGAGGTCGCCGTCGCCGTCGAGGTCGGCCGCGTCGATCGAATCCGGTCTCGATCCGGTGACGAAGAGCGACGGAGCCCCGAACGCTCCCACACCATCGCCGAGCAGAACCGCGACGTTGCTCCGATTGAAGTTCGCGGTGGCGACGTCGAGGTTGCCGTCGCCGTCGAAGTCCTCCACGACGAGGTCCGTCGGCCCGTCCCCGGCGGAGAAGGTCGACGCCGCGCCGAAGGTCCGATCACCGTTGCCCGGGATCACCGAGACGCTGTCGCTCGAGTTGTTGGCGACGACCACGTCCGGGTTCGAGTCGCCGTTCACGTCGACGACCGCCAGCGCCCGCGGACCACTGCCCGCGCTCAGGTTCACCGCCGCGCCGAAAGTCGCGTCGCCGTTGCCGAAGAGGACGGATACGTTGCCGCCGCTGAGGTTCGCGGTGACGGCATCGAGGTTGCCGTCGGCGTCGAGGTCCGCGAGCTCCAGGAACACCGGACGGAATCCCGTCGAGAAGAACGCCGGGGGACCGAAGCTGCCGTCCGCGCTGCCACGGCTGACGGAAAGCCGGTTGCTGAACTCCTCCGCGGCGACGAGGTCGAGGAATCCGTCGCCGTCCAGGTCCGCCGAGAGGACGAACGAGAAGGATCCGGTGGCGAGCAGTCGCGGCGCGTCGAACGTGCCATCTCCGAGTCCCCGCATGACGACCACGACGTTGCCGTTCGGCTTCGCGCTGAGGATGTCGAGCACCGCGTCACCGTCGGCGTCGGCGAGCTCGAGCGTCGACATGTCGGTGGCGATCGGTATCCTCTGCGACAGGCCGAGTGTGCCGTCCGGGTTGCCGAGGAAGACCGCGATGTCGTCGCCGACCGTGTGGATCACGACGACGTCCGCGTCGCCGTCCCCGTCGAGGTCTCCCATCCGGACGATCTCCGGTCGGTTTCCCGTCTCCACCGTCGTCGGGTCGCCGAACGTCCCGTCGCCGTTGCCGAGCACAATCGAGATGGTGCTGCCGAAACGGCTCGTCGTGACGACGTCGACGTTGCCGTCCCCGTTCAGGTCGCCGCTCGCCGAGTTGCTGCCGTCTGCCGACGTGAACCTCGAGGCCCCTGCGAACGTGCCGTCGCCCTCGTTGATCAGCACGGTCACGCCGGCGCCCTGGCGCGTCACGACGACGTCGAGGGATCCGTCGCTGTTCGCATCGATCAGCGCGAGCGCGGTGGGGTTGGTGTCGAGGTCGACCAGCCTCGGGGCGGCGAAAATCCCGGTGCCGTCGCCGATGAAAACGGCCACGGAGGGGCCGCTGCCCCCGAAACGTCCCTGACTCGCCACCACCACGTCGGCGTCGGCATCGTTGTCGACGTCACCGATGGCCGCGGCGACGGGGTTGGAATCGATGCCGCCGCCGATGCTGATCGGATCGCTCCAGGTGCCGTCGCCGTTGCCGAGCAGGAGCGTGACGTCCCTCGGGAAACCGTTGTTCGGCACGATGGCATCGACGACGCCGTCGCCGTTGACGTCCGCCATCGCCAGCGCGACGGGCGACGTTCCGGCTGCCGAGAAGACCGGCGCGGCGAAACTCGCGCCGTCGAGCCCGAGCAGCACCGACACGTCAAAGCTGTCGGCGTTGCCGGTGATGGCGTCGAGCTCACCGTCGGCGTTGATGTCGGCAACCGAGAGGGCCTGCGGGTTTCGTCCGGCGAGGAACGTCACCGGCGCCGCGAAAGTACCGGACGTGCTCGTTCCCCGGAGCACGGCGACGTTCCCCGGGCCACGGAAGTTGCCGCTGTTGGTGACGACGATGTCGAGCAGCCCGTCGCGATCGAGGTCGCCGAGGTCGACCGAGTTCGGCGAGCCTCCGGGAGCGAGTGTCGCGGGCGTCCCGAAGGTGCCATCTCCATTGCCGAAGGTGACGCCGATGCGATCCTGAAACGTGCTGGTGACGAGGTCGAGGAAACCGTCATCGTTGACGTCGGCCGCGCGCAGGTCGTTTGCCCCGCCGGCTGCCTGCGCGAAGGTCGACGGCGGCCCGAAGACACCGCCATCGAGGCCCAGAAGGACCGCAACGCCGCCGCTTCCGAATCGTCCCGAAACGCCGACGCCGAGGTCGAGACGCGAATCGCCGTCGAAGTCGGCGCTGATGATCGCCCTGGGTATCACGTCTCCGATGATCAGGCTGCGCGGCGTGGCGAACGTGCCGTCTCCCTTCCCGCGAAGGACGGCCGAGAAGTCCTCGCCGGAAGGGCCCGTGGTCGTGGAGCTGACCACCGCGTCCAGCGCGCCGTCCCCGTCGATGTCGACGAGGGAGATCCCTCCCGGTCGCAACGTGGCGCGGAAGCTGACCGCGTCGGCGAACGTGCCATCGCCGTTTCCGGCGAGCACCGAGATGTCGTTGCTGCCACCGTTCGCGACCGCGAGGTCGAGCGCGCCGTCGCTGTCCAGATCGCTGGCCGCCACGAACGTCGAGTCGAATCCGGCGGTGAAGCTCACCGGCGCCGCGAAGGTGCGATCCCCGTTGCTCTGCATCACGACGACGACGCCGACGTCGGCAGAGCCGAATCCGTCGACCACGCTGACCAGATCCGAGATGGTGTCACCGTTGACGTCCGCCGCGATCAAGTGCACGGGTCGCGAGCCGAGGACCGCGACCGTGACCAACGAGCCGAAGGTGCCGTCCCCGTTGCCGAAGCGGACGTCGACCGTGTTTCGCGATCCGAGCGTCGCGGCGTCGAGCGTGCCGTCGCCATCGAGGTCGGCCAGCAGGTCCGCGCCGTCGATGTTCTCGAAGGGGACAGGCGCGACGAGCGTGCCGTCGCCGCGGCCGAGAAGAACGGCGACATCTCGGTCACGGTTCGGCACGACGACGTCGGTGGCGCCGTCGCCGTCCACGTCCGCGAGGCTCACCGAGATCGGCGAGCGACCGACGCCGGCCAGCACCGGCGCGCCGAAAGTGCCGTCCCCGACGCCGAGAAGCACGGAAACCGTGTCGTTGTTGGTGAAGTCGTCGTTGGCGGTGACGGCGTCGATGTTCCCGTCTCCGTTGACGTCGGCGAACGCGAGAGCGGTCGCCTGGGCGCCGGTCGGGAACTGTGTCGGCTCCGCGAAGACCCCGTTGCCGAGCCCCGTGAACACGGCGAGCGAGTTTTCGTTGGTGAGGGGACGTGTGGCGACGAGGTCGGGAACACCGTTGCCGTCGACGTCCGCGATCTCGACCGCGTTCGAGCGCCCCCCGGTCGACAGCTCGATGACGGCCCTGAACGAGCCATCTCCGTTGCCGAGAAGCGTGGCCGAATCGGTCACCAGGTCCTCGACGCCGTCGTTATTGACGTCTCCCGCGGTCAATCCACGCGGCTGGATCGCCGCGTCGAAGCGCCGGAGCGGATCGAACGTGCCGTCACCGGCCCCGATGAGCACCGAGACACCGTCGACCGCAAAGCCCTCGTTGCGCACCGCGAGGTCGATGATCCCATCGCCGTCGGCGTCCATGGGCGAGAGCGATCGCGGCGCGCGTCCCGCGTCGAACGTCACGAGGTCGCCGAAGGTGCCGTCGCCGTTGCCGAGGCGCACCGCGACCGCGTTGCCGCCGCTGCCCGTGCGGCTGTTCGAGGTGGCGATGTCGAGGTCGAGGTCGCCGTCGAGATCGAGGAGCAGCACGGCCTCCGGATTGTCACCGATCGACAGCGCGGTCGCCGGCCCGAAGGTGCCGTCGCCGACGCCGATCAGTACGGAGACGGTATCCGCGAACTCGTTGGCCGACACGATGTCCAGGATGCCGTCGCCGTCGACGTCGCCGACGGCCAGCGTCGCCGTCCCGTTGCCCGATGCGAAGGCCTGCGGGGCGCCGAAGGTGCCGTCGCCGTTGCCGAGCAGCACGGAGACGTTGTCATCGTTCTTGTTCGCGGTAACGGCGTCGAGGTCGAGGTCACCGTCGACGTCGGCGAGCACGACGGCCTCCGGTCTTCTGCCGGTCGCGAAGCCGGTCGCGGCGCCGAAGGTCCCGTCGCCGTTGCCGAGCAGCACCGAGATCGTGTTCGCGCGAGCATTCGGCGTGATGATGTCGAGGTTCGTGTCTCCGTTGACGTCCGCGATGGCGATCCCCTGGGGCTCGTCGCCGACGCTGATCGTCGTCGCCGCGCCGAAGGACCCGTCACCGGCCCCGAGGTGAATCGACACCTGATCGGTGTGGAGGTCGACGGTGAGCGAGTCGAGATTGCCGTCGCCGTCGACGTCGGCGAGAGCGACGTCTTCCTCGTCGGTCGACCCGTAGCGAATCGCGGTGCCGAACGTGCCGTCGCCGTTGTTGAGGAGCACCCTCAGGTCGGAGGAGTTCGGGGTCGCGACCGCGAGGTCGAGGTCGCCGTCGCCGTCGAGATCCTCGGCCTCGATGTCGCTTCCGAACTCGCCGATCTCGAACGCCGTCGGCGCTCCGAAGGAGCCCCCGCCCGTGCCGAGGAGCACCATGACGCTGCGGCTGCCCCGCTCGACCGTGACGATGTCGATCACGGTGTCCCCGTTGACGTCGGCCGTGACCGCGGAGGTCGGGTCGTTGCCCGCCGGCACATCGGCCCGAGCGCCGAAGGTGCCGTCGCCGTTTCCGGGGAAGATCGAAACGCTGTCGCTCGAGAAGCCGGTGTTCGTCGTCAGGATGTCCGGGAAGCCGTCACCGTTGACGTCGGCGACAAGAACCGATTCCGGGTTGCTGTCGACCTGGAGCCGCGTCCGCCCGGCGAACGTTCCGTCGCCGCGCCCGAACAGCACCGAGACCATCGATGTCTGCGTGTCGACCGTGACGAGGTCGACCGTGCCGTCGAGATCGACGTCGGCCGTGGTCGCCGCGTTGACGTCGCCGAGGAATGTCGAGAGCGCGGTCTGGAAGGTGCCATCGCCGTTCCCGAAGATCACCGCCGCGCCTCCGACCAGGAGATCGACGCTGCCGTTGCGGTCGATGTCCTCCACGAGCAGCGGCTCGCGGTCCAGGACGTCGATCGTCGTCACCACCGAGCCGGCAATCTCGAAGCTGGCGCCGCCCCGGCCGCGGATGATCGACGCCTGGTCCTGGAACGTGTCGAGATGGGCGATGTCGAGGAACCCGTCGCGGTCGAGGTCGGCGACCTCCGCTCGCAGCGCCTGCAATCCGGAGCGCAGAAGCACCGATTCCTCGAACGTGCCGTCTCCCCTTCCGATCGCCACTTGCACTCCGAAGCGCCCGGTGTCCGCCGTCACGAGGTCGACGATGGTGTCGCCGTCGAGGTCCACGAAACGCGCCGGCGAAACGAAGCCCTCGGCGATGACCCGCGGCGCGCCGAGTGTCCCGTCCCCGTTGCCGTCGAGGGCGAGGACCACCCTGTCGGACGTCATGACGACGTCGATGTTCCCATCGCCGTCGAGATCGACGGCGTCGATGCCCCTCGGGAACTCGCCGGCGTCGAAGACGCTCTCGGCGCCGAGCGTGCCGTCGCCGTTGCCGGGGAACACCGACACCTGTCGCGTGGTCTTGGTGACGACGACGTCGAGGTTGCCGTCGTTGTCGAGGTCGCCCGCGGCGAGGAACTGCACGTTGTTCGAGAAGACCTGGCTCGGCGGTGCGAACGCGGCTCCTCCGAGACCGCGGTGAATGGTGATCGTGCGCGAGGACGAGTTGCTGGTCGCGATATCGAGCTGGCCGTCCTTGTCGAGGTCCCTCACCAGTACGTCGCTCGGCCCGTTGCCGGTCGGGAGCGAGATCGGCGCCGCGAAGGTGCCATCGCCGGCGCCACGGATCAGCGCCGGGCCCGCGAAGAGGTCGAGGTCACCGTCGCCATCCGCGTCAATCGCGATGATCGCCGACGGCGCGATCGCGGGGTTGTACCCGACCGGCGCGGAGAGCGTGCCGTCACCGTTGCCGCGCAGCACGGAGATGGTGCCGCCGAAGGACGACTGCCGGTCGGCGGTGATGATGTCGATCGCCCCGTCACCATCGAGATCGGCGGCGGTGACGGCGATCGGATTGCTCCCGGTCGGGAAAACGGTCGCGGCGAGGAACTCTCCTGTGGCCGTGCCGGGGAGCACCGAGACGTTGCTTCTCGAGGAGCTCGACAGCACGGCGTCGAGGTTGCCGTCGCCGTCGAGATCCGCGAGGACGATGTCCGTGGCGGGGTTCGAGGTGCGGAAGGTGGTGCTCGCGCCGAAGGTCCCGTCGCCGTTCCCGGGAAGGACGGACAGCTCGGCGAAGAACTGGTCTCCGGCCACGACGAGATCGAGCGTGCCGCTCCGGTCGACGTCGGCCACCTCGATGGCGTTCGGACTCGAGGTCGCGACGAGCGTCCCCTCCTGGAACGTTCCATCGCCGTTGCCGGGGAGCACCAGGATTCCATCGACGGAGAACGAGTTGAGCGCCACGAGGATGTCGAGCGCGCCGTCGGCGTCGACGTCGGCCGTGACGACGTCCCGCGCGCCGTCGCCGATCGGGATCGTCGCCGCCGCGGTGAGGACGCCGGCGGCGTTTCGATCGACGATCGTCAGGTCGTCGCTGAAGTCGTTGGCGACGATCAGCTCGAGGGATCCATCGCCGTCCAGGTCGCCGGTCGTGATCCGGCCCGGACCGTCGCCGACGGAGATCTCGACGGATTGCGACACCGCGCCGCTGCCGACGCCGAACAGGATGAACACGGAGTCGGTGTTCGCACTGGTGCTCGCCACGTCCAGCACGCCGTCGCCGTCGATGTCGGCGATCACGGAGGAGGTCCGCGCCGCGGACTCGAAGACATCGGGTGAGCCGAAGGTCCCGTCGCCCAGACCGAGCACGACCGCGACGTCCCCGCTGCTGTTGTTCGCGACCACCAGATCCGGCGTGCCGTCCCCGTTGATGTCGTCGACCTCGATGGCCGTCGGACCGACGCCGGTGGTGATCGACGAGGGCGGGCCGAGCAGGCCGGTGCCGTCGTCGAGCTGGATCGACACGACGCCCTTCGAGCGACTCGCGGAAGCGAAGTCGAGATCGCCGTCGCCGTCGAGGTCCACGAGGACCATCTCGTCGCCGCTGGCGATCCGTCGTCGCTCGGGCGTCTCGAAGGTCGCGTCGCCCCGTCCGATGAGCACGCTGACGTCGTCGCTGTTCGCGTTCGCGACCAGCAGGTCGAGGACCAGGTCCCCGTCGACGTCGGTGGCGACGATCGAATAGGGACCGTCGCCGGCGACGAATGTCCGCGCCTCGCCGAAGGTGCCGCCCGGCTGTCCGGTGACGACACTGACGTCGTCGGTGTTCGGCCTCGGCGTGGCGAGGTCGGGGAGTCCGTCGCCGTCGAGGTCGGCGACGACGGTCGCCGGGGAGATCACGGCGCCGAGGGGCATCGCCGCCTCGAACGTGCCGTCGCCGCGGTTGGCGAGCACGGAGATCGTCCTGCTCAAGGAGCTCCCCGTGACGAGGTCGGGATCGCCGTCGAGATCGACGTCGATGGCGAGCACGTCGGTGAGCCCGTTCCCGGCGTCGTAATGGACCGGCGCCAGGAACGTGCCGTCGCCGCGGCCCCGCAGCACCGAGACGTCCGCGCTGCTCTCGTTCGCCGTGACCAGGTCGACACGTCCGTCGAGGTCGATGTCGGCGACGATCACCGCTACCGGACGCTCGCCGGTCGCGAAGATCGCCCGCCTCCCGAGCGTCCCGTCGCCGCTGCCGAGGAGCACCGCGACGTGGCCGGGATTCGCGGAGAAGTCGGCGACCGCGGCAACCACGTCGAGCCGTCCATCGCCGTTGACGTCGACGGTGACCACGTCGTTCACCGGCCCGCCGACGTCGAACTTCTCACCGGGGAAGAGCGGACCCGCGGCCTCGGCGCCCGTGAACCCGAGGAGAATCGGCGCAGCGCCGAGCGGGTTGCCGGCGCGATCGGTGACCAGCGGCGCGTTGATCTCGAAGACGTGATCGGCACGCGCCAGCGTCGGATAGTTGATCTGGACCACGGTGTCGTCGTTGCGAAGCCGCAAGGCGAGCGGAGCGATCACCGGCCCGCCGACGCGACGCAGCGTGAAGTTCGCGGGGACGATGGTCCCGCGCGCCATCGCCTCGGAGAAGCGCACGCGGATGGCCCGGAAGTTGGCGCCGACCACGCCCGCGTCGATGTTCGTTCGCTCGATCGCCGGCGGGGTCAGGTCGGGCGAGGTCTGAATGGTGATGGTGTTGGAGAACGCCGCGTTCCCGCCGGTGTCGACGGCGCGTACGCGGATCCTCATCGAGTCGCCGAAGGCGGGTGTCGCCAGCGAATACGGAAAGGAGACCTCGTTGGCGACGAGCCGCCCGTTGACGAGGAGCTCGACGCGACGCACCTGGACGTCGTCGGTCACTCGCAGGTCGATCGGGATCGTCGTGCCCTCGACCACCTGGATGCCCTCGGTCTGCGGATCCTCGTCGGCCACCGGAGTGCTGATCGTCACGCTCGGCGGCACGCCGCCGGTGTCGAGCTGGAGATAGTTGAGGACCTGCAGGCCGGCGCTGCCGTCGGCGATGAACGCGAACCCGGCGGCGATGCCGACGTCGAGCGGCGCCGCCGGGAGCGTGAAAGCTCCCGTCAGGGGCGCGTTGGTGTTGTCGGGGTCGCTGACGTCGAAGACCCGCGCCTGGTTGAACGCGGTCGCGAACGGGACCCCGACGAGCACCGCGAGCCCGGATCCGTTGGCGGCGATGTCCGTGGCCGGCAGCGTCTCGAGCTCGCTGGCGTCGGTGCCGCTGATCTCGAGCGGCGCGTCGGCGTTCGACACGTCGACGGTCGCGAAACCGCCGCGGAAGAAGCTCCGCACGGTGGCCAGCGCCACGTCGTTGCCGACGAACAGGTGGCCGCCACCGTCGCTCAGCTGGGCCGACCCGCGCCGGCGCAGTCCATCCGCGGTGACATCGATCACCGTCAGGACGCTGTCGGCGTCCATGGTGAAGAGGCGCGAGCCGTCGATGGCGATATCCGTCAGCGTTCCGGCGCCGAGGTCGAGCGACTCCTGGACCTCGCGCGTGATCAGGTCGACGCTGACCACGGAAGAGCCGCTCGTGACGTACGCCGCGCCGTCGAGGACCTCGACACGCGCCGCGCCGCCGGCCAGCGGGACCGTCTCGAGAAGGGCGAGCGCCATCGGGTCGCGCACGTCGACGATGTGGAGACCGTCCACGCCCGCGGCGACGGCCGCCAGCCCATCCGCGACGTCGAGCGCCACGTCGACCGCCGTGCCCGGCAGCTCGATCTCGCCGAGCACCACCGGCAGCGTCACCAGCGTCACATCGACCAGTCCGAGACCGTGCGAGCCCGTCGCGACGTACGCGATGAGCGCCTCGGCGTCGTCGAGCGAGCCGGCGACCACCACGGCCGTGGCGTCTCCGGAGAGCTCGACGGCGCCGACGACGCCGATCGGGAGACCGAGCCCGCCGAGCGGATCGAGGCCCTGCGCGATCTCGGAGAAGTCGTCGATGCCGTCCCCATCCGTGTCGGTCCGGTCGGCGTTGCTGCCGATGGCGAACTCGACGTCGTCCGGGAGACCGTCCCCGTCGGAATCCGGCTCGATGCTCGGCCTGAAGAAGGTCGGGTTGACGACGGTGTCGGTGCCGCTGACCTCGGTGGTGCCGGTGAAGTGAGCGACGAGGCCGCTCTTCGGGTCGAAGGTGATGACCTGGATCGTCGTCTCGGCCGGAAGGAAGAAGGAGTAGGTCCCCGAGTCGTCGGTGACCGTGCGGAAGATCGGCGAGTCCTCGAGCGTCGGCGTGAAGACGGCGACGAAGTCCTCGCCGTACGCGAGTGCGTCGCCGATGGCCGGCAGCCCCGTCGCGACCACCGGCAGGGAGCGTCGTGGTGAGGCGGGATCGTCGGAGCTGATGACGAGCGCGCCGCGTTCGAGCCCGATGCGTCCCGGCGTCGCCGTCAGGTCGAACGCCACGGACTCGCCCGGCGCCAGGACGATCGGCTGCGAGGGCCCGAACCCGGCCGGCAGTCCCGCGGGTCCGAACGCGTCGTCGCCCTGGATGTCGGTGATCGTCAGGTCCGAGGCGCCGCTGTTGGTCAGCGTGGCGAAGCCCGCGACGAGCGCCGTGTCGCCCACGACGATGCCGCCCGCGTTGTTGTTCGGGACGTCGAGGACGAGCTCGCCGTCGGGGCTGAGTCCGTTGCCGAAAAGATTCACGTTGAGCGTGCCGCCCGGGTCGTTGCTCTCGATGTCGAGCGTTGCGTCGATCCTGCCGGTCACCGTGGGGTCGAAGCGGATGGTCACCGCGACCGCGGAGGAGCTCGCGAGGAAGTCCTCCGGAAGGATCGTCGTGCCAGGGGCGATCGGCGTGATGCTGAAGGAGCCGGTCGGGTCGTCGACGGTGACCGATCCGATGACCAGGTTGCGCCCGCCGATGTTGATCAGCAGCGCGTCGAGCGACGAGGCCTCCCCGCCGGCGCCGTCGACGAGCACGGTGCCGAGATCGAGGTCTGCTTGCAGCGCGGCCACGTCGACGGCGTCGGCGAGCAGCAGATCGGGGCTGTCGGTCGCGGGATCTCCCGGATCGAACGACAGCGCGAAGTCGACATCCGCGAGCTCCTCGTCCGCTGCGAGCGCCCGGGTGATGCCGGCGACGGCGCCGAAGTCCTCCGGCGGCACGGCGCGCAGCAGATACGTGCCTGCGGCGAGCCCCTGGAACGCGTACTGGCCGGTCTCGTCGACGCCCGCCGTCTCCGGGTCGTCCTCGGAGCTGACGATTCGCGAGTCGAGTCCCTCGTCGAACTCGCCGTTGGCGTTGATGTCGAGGAAGACCTCGACGCCCGCCAGACCGATGTCTCCCGTGCCGTCGAAGTCGCTGTCGAGGAGCGTCCTGCCGCGGATGGCGCCCGCCGCCGGCGCACCGATGCTGACCTCGGCGACCGCGCCACCAGCCACGCGCGCCGTGATTGCGACCGGCGCGGCGCCGAAGAGCTCCGGGCGAGTCTCGTCGATCACCTCGCGCACGCGGTAGGTCCCCGGAGTCAGGTCGCCGAAGGCGAAGAGGCCGCTCTCGGTGATCGGATCGATGTCGCCCGAGCCGTCGACGTCGATGCTCGCCGTCGTCGTCCCCGCGAGGACCACGCCGCTGATCGCGTCGACGAGCTCGATGGTCACGCCGTCGACTCCCGCCTCCGTCGTCCCCCGCACGCCGTCGCGATCGACGTCGGCGAACTTCTGGCCGGCGATGCCGCCGGTCCTGTCTGCGTCGGCGAGCAGGACGAAGCGGAGCTGCTCGACCGCGCCGTTCGCGTCAGTGCGGTTGATCACGATGTCGAGGAAGCCGTCGGCGTTTGCCGGGACGGCGAGCTCGAACGCGCCGGTCGCGACGTCGAGCGTGGCACCCGCGGGCGCCTCGACCAGCTCGAGCGTCTCGCCGGCGGCCACGTCGACGTCGATCTGCGCCGTGTACACGGTGCCCGGATCGGCGAAGACCTCGAGCTCGCCCGGTCCCGGAGCCACGGTCGGCGCCGGGCCGACGACGGTCACCGCCGGCGTGCCGCGCTCACCGAGGAGGAAGTCACCGTCCTCGAGGTCGTCGACGCCGACCACCTCGAAGCGGTACGTCTCGCCGCGGACGAGCGGCGTGAGAAGGTTGAGGTCGTTGAGCACGATGCGCGTCTCGGGTCCGCTGGTCGGGATCTCCTGCTCGAAGCCGACCCCGGCCGCGTCGCCGGTCGCCGAGATCAGGTAGAAGTCGGCGCGGGGCGCCTCGTCCCAGACCAGCTCGACCTGGTTGTCGCCGATCCAGCGCGCCGTCAGCCCCTCGACCGGCGGGGGCGCTCCGGCGCGCCGCACGCGAACGCTGCCGAGCGAGTACGGGCTGAACTGCGGTCCGTTGGCGCCGTCGTCGATGCGCGCGTAGACGAAGTACTCGCCGCTCGGAACCCCCGACGTGTCCCACACGAACTGGCCGCGACCGTCGGTCTCGGGAAGATCGGCGGCGATCGGCAGCCCGTCGAAACCGGCGCGATCGCTGTCGAAGAAGAGCGTCACGCTGGCGTCGCTGTCGGGGTCCGTCGCCTCGTACTCGATGGTCACGAGCTCGTCGGAGGTGTCGGTCGCGGGAGAGACGATCGACACCACGGGCGCGCGGTCGCCGCCGAGCGCGTGGAAGTCGACCTCGCCGAGTCCCGCCGGCTCGTCGATGAACACCGTCCACTCGCCGGGCGCCGGATCGAGGATCGAGATCACCGTCCGACGCGAATTCGACAGCTCCGCCTCGATCGCCATGTTCGGGTTCGCCTCGACGTCGGCCCGCGTGAGCTCGACGCCATCGGGCGTGACGACGACGACCTCGGTGTCCGGCGCATCGTTCTCCCACCGGGCCGCGAGCATCACCCAGGGGCGTCCGACAGGCACGTCGAAGCGCCCGATGACCGCGTTCGGGCCGGCGTCCGCGCCGCGTCCGATCGGCATCACCATGGTGTCGTCCGAGACGAGGTTGTCGATCTCGGAGCCGCCGAGGACGTCGAACGAGCCGTCGAGGGAGAGCTTCAGCCCCGCCTGGAAGTTGCCGACGAAGGTGCTGATCTTGCCGAAGACGGCGATGAAGTCGTCGCTCGTGTTGGCGTTGTTGGTGAGGTTGATCACGGCGCCGGCCGACGGCAGGTTGATGCCGCCGACGATGGGAATCGCCTCGGGGATCTTCCCCTTGGCGATCAGCGACGCGTAGATGTCGAGGTTCGTGTTCGCCCTCGCCTTGCCCGTGACCGAGAAGGTGTTGTCGAAGACACCGAGCGAGCCGAGATAGAAGATCTCGCCCTTCGCCCAGTTGAAGACGTACATCACCTTGCCGTTGGCGAGACCCCCGAGCACCTTGGCGACCACCTCGCCGCTCAGCATCTCCTTGTTGATCTTGATGGTGCCGTCGATGCGGATCAGTGATCCCTGGATCGTGCCGCCGAGGAACTGCGGCGCGGGAATGACGATCTCGCTGCCGCCGGTGACGCCCACGGACACGACCGCGGTCAGCGGCTTGTCGCTGACGATGTCCTCGAGCCCGCCGGCGATCCGCTGCAGGAAGAACCCGCTCATCGCGATCGGTATGTTGAGCCCGTCGACGCCGACGATCAGCTTGTTGAGCTCGCCGCCGAGGAACTCGAGCTCGGCCTCGATGGGGTTCCGCGGCCACGACGGGAAGATCAGCTTGCCGCCGCCGCCGATCAGCACGGAGTCCTGGCCGTCGACCTTGACCGTCGTGTCGATCTTCAGGAAGGCGTCCTTGAGCTGGAACGGTCCGAGGCGGACGTCGTCCTTGAGGTCGGCCCGTCCGACGACGTCGATCTCGAATCTGTTGTTGCGGTCCTCGGTCGTCTGGACGCGGATGAAGCCGTCATCGATCATCTTCTCCTTGTCGGCCTTCAGGGTCACCTCGATCTCGAACAGCTTCGTCTTGACGATGAATGACCCGCGGATCAGCAACTGCGCCGGCGTCGACGGCTTCCCGGGCTCCGGCGCGGGACGGCTCCTGGCGTACTCGACCTCGAGGCCGCTGGCGGTGATCTCGAGCACGTTGAGCAGCTTGAAGGTCTTCTTCGGGAAGCCGATCTTGCCGCCGGTGACCGAGATGCCGTTGCGGTCGATGATGATCTCGTGCCCCTTGCCCTTGTCGTCCTTCTCGAAGGCCAGGGTGACCTCGCCGAGCGCCTTCGGCAGCTTGACCTTGCCCTGGATCTTCAACTGGCCATCGGCGAACTCGAGGCTCTTGAGGGTGATCTCGAGCCCCGCGATGCGGATCGCCTCGTCGGGCTTGTCCTCCTTGTCCTCGAGCGTCTCGGTCTTCGCCTTCCCCCGCTGGATGACGAACGCGCCCGCGAAGATCGGCCTGTCGCCGAACTCCCCGAACTGCCCCCGAGGCGTGCTGACGCCCCCGCGGAACTTGATGACGTCGTCGAAGACGATCAGCTCGCCCTGCACCGCCGCGAGCGGCACGAACTCGCCGCCGGCGAGGCCGATCTCGACGCGGCCCTGGACGCGGAAGCCCTTCTTCAGCCGCCCGTCCTCGCGGTCCTGGAACTTCTTGATCTCGCCCTGGACGATGCGCACGGCGAGCGGGTCGAGGGACAGCGGCGGCTCCGAGTTGATGCTGAAGCCGCCCATGTCCTCCTGGTCGGGAGCGACGACGTCCATAGACGCCTTCGGACGCTCCTTGTTGTCCGGATCGGGCGTCAGCGTGATGGTCAGGTCGTCACCGGACTGCTCGAAGGAGATGCGCTCGTCGGTGTCGAACTCCCCGAGCCGGTAAGTCAGATCGACCGGCCCACGCTCCCTGAGCTTCAGGTCGACGGTGCCGTCGTCGTTGATCACCGCGGCGGCGCCGCCCTCGCCGCCCTGCTCCGTCTCGAGGGTCTCGGGGAACTGCAGCCCGGCGTCGAGCTGCGTGATCAGGCGGCCGTAGTAGAAGGTCTCGCTCGCGACGGTGACGATGTTGCCGTCCTTGTCGGTCGACGTCGCGACGATCTGGATCGACCCGGTGAGGATCTCGCCGTCGAGCCCCTGGCGCTCGAGCCGATCGCCGTCGCCGAGGATCTTCTTCTGCCGATCGGTCTTGATCTTCTTCTTGACGTTGAGCGCGAAGGTGTTCGAAAAGCCCGGCTTGAGCTTGAACGAGTACGTGTCGGAGGAGAAACCGTCGAGGAAGGACCGCACGCCCTGCATGGTCACGGTGACCGACGCGGGGTTGTTCTTCTTCGGCGTGCCGCCGGCGCGGATGGAGATCGTCCCGTTGCTCCCGGACCGCGTGAACAGCGTCGAGATGCCGAAGACGTCGACCGGCGCCGGGCCCTTCGGACCGTCGTCGTCATCGTCCTCGTCGTCATTCGCCGGGCTGTCCTCGTCCGGTCCCGTCTCGGAGCCCGGGGGCGAGAGCCCGTGCCAGCCCGGGTGCGTGATGCCGGTGTCCGGGTCGGTGACCACCGTCAGTCCGTCCTCCGAGACCGTCGCGGTTCCCTCGATGACGAGGCGCCCGGTGGTGTGATCGAAGCTCAGGAAGTCGAGGGTGGTGCCCGGCTCGGCGCCGGAGACGTTCGGGAAGGTCATCGGCGCCGGCGTCGAGAAGTTCGAGACCCCGAGCGCCTGGACCGTGATGTCGAACGTGTGCTGCAGGATGCCGGGCGGCAGCATGTCGCGGACGAGCTCGGCCGGCACGACGCTGACGCCGATCTCGGCCGCCGCCAGGTTCTCGCCATCCGGTCCGACGAGGCTGCCGGGCTGCACCTCGATCGTCAGCCGCTGGCGCTCCTCGTCGGTCAGGCCGAAGGAGCCCTCCGGCTTGAGCTCGAGCATCGTCGTCGCGGAGGCGTCGACCATCTCGAGGATCTCGAGGCGAAGCCGGGGGAGGTACATGGTCTCCATGCCGGCCATGACGAAGTTGTCGACGCCCGGACGCATGGTGGCGTCCATGACCATCTCGGGGAAGTAGAAGCCTGCGGGCGCCGCGGTGGCGGTGCGGCCATCGGTGACCACCTTGACGTTGCCGCCCGGCACGCCGTCGAGAACGAAGCGGCCATCCGCACCGGTGGTGACGGCGCGGCTCTCCATCCCGAGCAGATACACGTCGACGCCGGCGATCGGCAGCAGGTACACGTCGTCCGCCGTGTGCGGGATCCCGTCGGGACCGGGGTCGAAGTCGTCCGCGGTCATCGGCTCGAGGTCGGGGCCCGGATCGACGATGCGGCCGACGATGCGAGTCGCGGGCACGGCCGCGAGACTCACCGTGCGGAACGCGAACCGCCGCACGCCGCCCGGCTGCCCGTCGCCATCCGCGTCGAGCGTCGTCTCGCCATCGGCCGAGCGGATGGTCGCGCCGTCCACCGTGACCTCGATCTGCGAGGCCGCCGGCATCGGCCGGTCGAAGAAGAGCCACGCGAAGCGCCCGTCGTTCGCGGGCACGATCCGCGCCGCGAGCTTGCGGCCGCCGAAGGAGGCGAAGAGGTTGTCGCCGTTGAGCGTCGAGACGTCGACCGGCTCCGAGAACGTGACCTGCGGTCTGACCGTGACGCCGACCCTCGCCTCGCCGTTCCGGGGCGAGACCGCGGAGATGACGAAGGGGACGCGCAGCACGAGGTTCGTCGCGTGCGCCGCGCTGTTTCCGGCCGCGTCGCGTGCCGTCACCGTGAGCGTCAGCGGGCCCTCCGGGAGCCCCGAGAAGTTCAGCGCCGTCGAGAACACGCCACTCGCCGGGTCGGCGGCGGCCCGGAAGACGCGCGCGGCGGTGAACTGGTAGGTGACGCGTGGCGCGCCGAGGGCGTCGGTGGCGCTCCCGACGACGCGCTCTCCGCCGCTGACGACGTCGCCCTCCGACGGCGAGAGGACCTGAAGCGACGGGGGAGTCGTGTCGAGCGTGAAACGAATCGAGAGCTCGTTCGAGACGTTGCCGAGCTCGTCGGCGGCGATCAGTCGCAGCGTGCGTGACCCGTCGGCGAGCGGCCCGCGGTTGATGGTCTCGAGGAGCGCCCGATCGAGGAGGAAGTCGCCATTCGGTCCGAGCTGTCCGAGGATCGACACGAAGTCGGCCACCGCCGTGCCGTCGAGGCCCGCCCGGAAGCTCGCGATGGCGCTGGCGTCGGCGACGGAGCCGGTGATCGTCGGGTCGCTCGTGATGCGGTCCGCGGCGCTCCGTCCGGTGTCTCTGGCGAGCGCCGCGCTGATCACCGGCGCGTCGAACTCCCCCCGCCGTGTGATGGTCAGCGTCGTCTCGCTCGAGTTGCCGGCGAGGTCGCTGACGCGGATCGTCAGGGTGTTCGGCCCCTCGGCGAGCGCGATGCCGGCCAGCGAGAACGCTCCGAGCGCGTCGGCGACCGAGCTTGCGCCGGTCTCGACGAGCTCCACGAACGCGCCCGCCTCGGTCTCGCCGACGATGGTCACGGGAGTCCGTGTCGTGCGGCCGTCGCCGGGCGGATTCGAGTCGGATGCCGGGTCGAGGCCGGCCACCGGCGGCGCCGGCGGGGTGGTGTCGAGGGTGAAGGTGACGTCGACGATGTTCGAGAGGTTGCCGGAGCGGTCCTGCGCCTGGAGGCGCACGAGCACGACGCCGTCCTCGAGCGGGTCGCCGCCGAGCTCTTCCAGGGCGGCGCGATCGAGGGTGAACGCTCCGTCGGCGCCGACACGTCCGGTCAGGTCGCGGAAGAAGACGGGATCGAGATCCCCGACCACGCCCCGGAGCGCCAGCAGTCCGCCCGCGTCGACCGCGGATCCCGTGATCGTCGGGTCGGAGGTCACGCCATCGCCGGGATCGAAGCCCGTATCATTGGCCAGCCCGGCCGTGAGGATCGGCGGCTCGAGCTCCGGCAGCGGCGGGATGTCGGGCTGGTCGAGGCCGGTCGAGATCTGCAGCACCCGCGCCGCGTCGAGCGCGCTCAGGCGCCCGTTGCCGGTGACATCCGCGACGAGCAGCGGATCGATCAGCGGGAAGGCGTCGAATCCGCGATCGAGCAGCACCGCGACGCGGAGGATCCGCTGCGCGTCGAGCGCGCTGTAGTCCCCGTTGCCGGTGGCGTCGCCCGGGAAGGCGACGACGTGCATCCCGTCACGGTCGACCGCGGCGATCGCCCCCTCGTTGAGGAGCAACCCGTCGATGTCGACGACGTGTGCGGCACCGGAGATCGCGTCCAGGGGCACGCGCGCGTCGAGGCGCACCAGGTCGACCGGTCCGCCGCCGAGGGCTTCCGGCAGGAAGAGCTCGATCTCCAGCCGTCCGGCGGCACCGCCGACGACCACGGTCGCCTCCTCCGGAAGCCCGGTGCCGGCGCCAACGTCGCGGATCTCGAGCAGCGCGGGATCGTACCGCAGCACGAAAAAGAGCGTCTCGAGCCCGGTCGCATCGTCGATGGAGATCGGCAGGCCGATGGCGCCGGACCCGGCGCCGGATCCCGTGTCGACGCGCTGTCCCGGACCACGGGCGAAGCTCGTCACGCCGAGAACGGCGCCCGCGGGCGGGTCGACGGTGAACGTCGCGACGAAATCATCACCTGTCGCCCCGTCCCCGTCGCCGTCGAGGAGGCCCTCGTCGGCGTCCAGGAACCCGTCGGGCCCGCTGCGCAGCGTCAGCGTGTAGCTGTCCGGCTCGAGCAGTCCATCCGTGTGGACGAACGTCACCGTCCCCGCGGTCGCGTCGATGGCGAGCGAGCCGCGCGCCGTGCCCGTGTTCTCTCCCGAGAGCACGAGATCCGGTGGCCCGCGGATGGTCTGCTGGGAGTCGTAGAGGTTGAGCTCGGCCGGTCCGAGCGGCCGGTTGAACTGGACGCGCACGCCCGTCGATGTCGGGTCGAAGCCGACCACGGCGAGCGGTCCCTCGATGACCTCGTTGACGATGATCGAGAAGGTCTGCGACTCCTCGAGCGCCGGATCGCCGTCGTCGATCACGGCGACGGTGACGTCGAACACGCCCCCGCCCTGCGCCTCGGTCGGCGTGAAGGAGAAGACGCCTTCCGGCGTCAGCCGGGCGCCCTCCGGTCCGCTCACCAGCCGGTGCGTCAGGGCGTTCGGCGGCAGGTCGGGATCGGTCGAATCGAGCGAGAATGCCAGCGTCGAGCCCTCGTCGATCGTCCGGTTCGGCAGCACGGGGAGCTCCGGCGGTCGATTGACCTCGTTCACCACCACCGAGAAGGTCCCGGTGTCGGTGCCCGTCGGGTCGTCCGCGTCCGAGGCGATGACCGTGAACTCGAACTCGCCGGGACCCTGCGCCTCGCCCGGCGTCCACGTGAACTCACCGTCCGGGGACAGCGCCGCGCCATCGGCGGCGCCGTCACCGAGCGAGAAGACGACGCTCGCTCCGGGATCTCCCGGGACCGACGCCTCGAGGCGGAAGCGCAGCAGCTCCTCCTCGTTGACGACGCGGTCCTCGATGGCCTCGATGACCGGGACGCCGGCGCCGCCGCCGACGATGCCATCGAGATCGGGATCGAGAAGGTCTCCGGAGAGGAGGATGCGCTGCTCGAGCACCTCGAGCGCGTACGCGGCCGCGCCGCGCCCCGCTGGCGGAGCATCTCCCGGCTGCTCGCCGTATGGGCGAAAACGATATCGACCCATTGCCCTGCGCGCCTGCCTTGCCCGTCGAGCCTGCCGACCGGCCTGCCCTCCGGGATGAACGCTGACCTCACCCATGTTCCGGTCGGGGACAGTCTCCGGGAAGTGATGGGACGAAGTATCCCCGAGTTCCCTGTCAGCCGTTTGAGAGTGTCCCTATGACCCGGTGCGACCCTACCGCTCGTCCATCGAGATTTCAAGCAGATTCACGACGGGAGGGAAGTGGCGCAGCGCCGCGCCGTCCCGTGGCGTGACGGTGGAGCGCACGTGAGACCCGTTCACACCGTCCGCGAGTACCTCGCGCCGGTCGGTGGGGAGCGGAGGGCGCGGTCGAACACCATGGCGATGTTTCTGAGGAAGAGACGGCCGCGTTCGGTGACGCGCAGGTGGAATCGGCCGTCATCCCGTTCGATCTCGACGAGGCCGTCGCGCTCGAGGTCGGGGATGCCATCGAGCTCAACCGCGAAGTGCTCGTCGAACCGGATGCCGAAGCGCTCCTCGACGTCGTCCGCGGTGACGCGGAGGTTGCAGAGGACCTCGTGAATCACGTGGCGGCGGACGACGTCGTCGGGTTCGCACACGCAACCGCGCTCGATCGGCAGCTCGCCGCGTGCGAGGCGGCGCGAGTAGGGGGCGAGCTTCTTCTCGTTCTGGAAATACCCGCTGCCGAGGTCGCCGATCGAGCTGACCCCGATGCCCAGCACCCGAGTGCCGCGAAACGGCGTGTAGCCCATGAAGCTGCGGCCGAGGCGGCCCTCTCTCTGGCTGACGGAGAGCTCGTCGGTCTCGAGCGCGAAGTGGTCCATGCCGATGTGACGATAGCCGGCTGCAGTCAATCGCGCGTGGGCGAGCAGGTGGAGGCGCAGCCTCTCGTCTGCTTCCGGCAGCGACGTCGCGTCGATGGCGCGCTGGTTCGGCCGCATCCACGGGACGTGCGCGTAGCCGTACACGGCGAGGCGGTCGGGTCGCATCGACACGATGTCCTCGAGGGTGCGCTCGAAGCGCTCCGGAGTCTGCCGCGGCAGTCCGTAGACGAGGTCGATGTTGACGCCGCGAAAGCCGAGGTCGCGGCAGCGCTCGAACGTTCGCACGGTCTCGTCGCGGCTCTGATGTCGGCCGATCGCCTCCTGCACCTCCGGCGACGTGTCCTGGACGCCCAGGCTGACCCGCGACGCTCCGAGCGCGCGCAGGGAGATGAGATGCTCGTCCGTGGTGACGCGCGGGTCGATCTCGACCGCGGTCTCCGTCGCCCCGTCGAGGACGAACGCCTCGCCGATCGCCTCGAACAGCGCGCGGAGCTCATCCACCGCGAGGTACGTCGGCGTGCCGCCCCCGAGGTGGCAGCTCTCCAGCCGCGGCGCGCGGCCCAGGGTCCGTGCGAGAAGCGCCATCTCCTCGCGGAGCGCGCTCACGTACGGCCCGGCCACCTCGTGGCGCCGAGTCGGGATCACGTGACAGCCGCAGTAGTGACAGCGCTCGTCGCAGAACGGGACGTGGACGTAGAGCGAGAGTCGCGCGTCGTGCGGCAGCCGGCCGAGCGCCGACACGTACTCCTCTGCGCCCACCTCCGGCGTGAACGCCAGCGCCGTGGGGTAGCTGGTGTAGCGCGGACCGGGCCGATCGTACTTGCGCACCAGCGCGAGCAGCGCCTCGTCGTGGTCCAGCATGGGAGCGCTCCGCAAACAGTCCACCGAGGAGAAATCCGGATCGGGCGGGATATTCCCCGGCCGGGCGCCGGGGCCGCTCCACGGACCCCGTCGGGCTATATAGGGTTCTCCCTCCCGTTGACATCGTTCGGGAGGAGTACAGCAGACGCCGTGCCACGGAATCTGTTCTCGCGGTACGGCCCGCGCGTCGATCCGCGGACGCCCTTGACCGACTCCTTCCAAGAGAGTAGGACTGCAGGGCTGATTCCCTGTGCAGCGCGGCGCGGAGGGCCGGCCGATTGGCGGCTGGTAAACAGACGACGAATCAGAAGTTGACAATGGACGCCACGGTGACCGAGACGAAGACACGACGCCCCGCGCCGGCGCGTCTTGCGGATATCGAGCGGGCGCTCGATCGCGGTGATCTCGACGTCGCGAGCACCGGCCTCGCGTCGCTCGAGCTGCCCCCTGCCGACGAGCTCCACGAGCTCAAACGCGCCCTGCGCGTCGCCACCGAGATCGGGCATGCCGATCTCTGCTGGCGGCTTCTCGAGCGCATGGCGGAGTCGCCCCGGGGCGGTCTCGCGGCGCGGCTGATCGAGGCCGAGCACTGGATCGCGGTCGATCGGCCGGAACGCGCTCGCCGGGTCCTCGCGGCCTCGCCCCCCGGCGGAAACGGCCCGGGCGGCAACATCGTCGTGCCCGCCCTGCGCGCCGTGCTCGCGCGCTTCGCGCCGGCGGTGGACGAAACGGCTCTCGAAGGAGCACCCGGAGCAGCACGGGCTGGAGAGGGCAACGGCGGCCAGTCGAGGCCGGCGCGGATCGGCTCGCGGCGCCCGCCCCCGCTCGAGATCGAGCCGCACATCCTCTGGTTCGAGCCCGCGCTCACGGCGCTCCTCTTTTACCTCGAGCGCGAGGTCGAGCGCCTCGAGCCGACGCGCGCCGTCCACGAGGCCAGAACCACGCTCTTCCGACCCGATTTCCGGCCGGAGACCTGTCCGCGTCCGCGTCGCGGGCTGGTGGCTCGGGTCACCGAGCCGTTTCGCAAGCCGCTCGCGCGCGAGCGTGCCCGCCGGGAGTACGAGGTCGACATGCGGCTCCACCTCGGCGACCTCCCCGGCGCGCTCTCCCTGCTGCGCGAGTGGCTCGAGACCGATCCGGACGCCTTCGGCGGCAAGCCGTCCTTCGAGGACCCGCGCAACTCGCTCGTGGTCTCGATCCTCCACGTGCTCGATCGCTTCGACGAGGTCGTCGAGCATATCGAGTCGCTCCAGATCGAATCACTGGTCGAGAGCGCCCCGGAGGCGGTGCCGATCCTCGCGTACGCACGGCTCGCTCGCGGCGAGCTCGGCGCGGCGGAGAGCCTGCTCGATGCGGCGCTCACTGCGCACGCCGGCACCGCGGACATCGCACACCTGCGCGGCATCGCGTTCCTGCGCCGGGGCCAGACCGCTCGCGCCGTGGCGTGGTTCCGCCGTGCGTCGCTCTGGAACGACATCGACGTCGTCGAGCTCGTCCGCAAGGAGCTCAAGCTGCCGGGCGTCTCATGAGGTTCCTCGTCATCGGCGATCCCCTCGAGGGCCTGCTCCCCGCGACCGACACGGGGCTGACGATCGCTCGCGAGTCGCTGCTGCGCGGACACGAGGTGCACTGGGCCGTTCCGTCCGACGTCGTCCTCGCAGGCACCGAGCCGGTGGCGCGGACGTGTCGGCTGCGACCGTTCGAGCGCGGCGCGCGCGCGCTCCACGGCGACGTCGACGACGCGGGTCCGGTCGCCGACTTCGACGTCGTGTGGGTGCGCAAGGACCCGCCGGTCGACTGGCGCTACGTATCGCTCTGCTGGCTGCTGACGACAGTCGAGACGCGCACCCTCGTCGTCAACCGGCCGTCGTTGCTCGTCAGGCTTCACGAGAAGATGGTGCAGTTCGACGCGGTCGCGGCGGGTTTCCTCCGCGAGGACGAGGTCGCGCCGGCGTGGCTGCTCACCGGACCCGAGACGCCGCTCCCGGAGCAGAGGAGCCCGCACGGGTGGATCACCAAGCCGTGGCTCGGCCACGGCGGCCGCGACGTGGCGCGCTGGGACTCGCTCGAGGAGGTCGCAGCGGCCCGCGATCGGCTCCTTGCGGATGGGTCGTTCGTCGTCCTGCAGCCGTTCTATCCCGAGGTCACGGGCGACACCGGCGACCGCCGCCTGTTCTACGTCGACGGCGAGTACGCCGGAGACTTCGTCCGCCGCCCCGCCAGGGGCTCGATCGAGGCAAACCTCGCCCGCGGCGGCTCCGCGCACCTCGTCAACCTGACACGCGACGAAAGAAAGACAGTCGACCGCCTCGGCGAGTATCTCGAGTCGGTCGGCATCGTCCTCGCCGGCGCCGACCTGATCGCCGGCCGCATCACCGAGGTCAACATCACGGCCCCGACGGGCCTCGAAACCCTGCAGGACCTCACGGGAGCACGCCTCGGGAAGCGGCTGGTGGAGGTGGTGGAGGGGATGGTGGCGGGAAAAGAGTGAAGTGCGGGATCCGTCTCGGAAGTCGGAGTCGGTCATCGGAATCGGAATCGGACATCGGAATCGGAGTCGGTCCTCTGCCTCTGATCTCTGACTCTGACCTCTGAGCTCTGAGCTTCGGGCAGGGGCACGGGCACGGGACCGGGACCGGGAACGGGAACGGGAACGGGAACGGGAACGGGCCCGAGAACGAAGGTGAGCCATGGACATCATCACGCTGCCCATCTTGCGCGACAATTACACCTACCTCCTCCACGACCCGCCGACCCGGACCACCGCTGTCGTCGACCCCGCTGAAGCGGCGCCCGTGCTGGAGCAGCTCGCTTCGCTCGGGTGGGAGCTCTCGCTCGTGCTCTCGACGCACCACCACCCGGATCACGTCGGCGGGAACCTCGAGATCAAGCGCGCGACGGGATGCACCATCGTCGGTCCGGCGGCGGAGCGCGCGCGCATACCCGGTCTCGACGTCGCCGTGTCGAGCGGCGACCGTGTCGAGGTCGGCGGATCGGTGGCTGCCGTTTTCGAGACGCCGGGGCACACGTCCGGCCACATCACCTACTGGTTCGAGGGGGGCGGCGCGGTCTTTTGCGGCGATGTGCTCTTCGCGATGGGATGCGGCCGCCTCTTCGAGGGCTCGCCGGGCGAGATGTGGCGCTCGCTCCAGAAGCTCGCCGCGCTTCCCGGCGAGACGCTGGTTCATTGCGGGCACGAGTACACGCAGTCGAACGCGCGCTTCGCGCTGTCGGTCGAGCCGGGGAACGAGGACCTGCGCGACCGGTCGGCGCGCGTCGACGCCGCACGGGCTCGGGGCGAGCCGACGGTGCCGTTCACCATCGCCGAGGAGCTCCGCACCAACCCGTTCCTGAGACCGCAGAGCCTCGAGATCAGAGGCGCCCTCGGCCTCGGCGACGACCCGGACGCCGCCAGCGACGTCGAGGTCTTCGCGGCGCTGCGGTCACGGAAGGATCGGTTTTGACCGGCGGGGCCCTGGTTCCCGTCCCCGTTCCCGTGCCCGTGCCCGTGCCCGGGCCCGGGCCCGAAAGCGCTCGGGGTCGCGTTTGTGTCCGGCGTCGGGGCCGGGTGATCGGAGTCCGAGACCGAGACCGAGGCCGATGGCCGATGACCGATGACCGACTCCGACACCGACACCGACTCCGACACCGATTCCGATTCGGATTCCGATGACCGATACCGATTCCGATCCCGAGGCCGATACCGATACAACGACCCCGTGTCCTGCGTTACACTTCTCCCATGTCCGAGGATCAGCCCTCGACCACGTCAGACATTGAAGCCTTTGTTGCCGCGTTCGATCCGGGGCGTGTTCTTTTTCACGGTAACGGTGTCCTCGCGGTGGACAAGCCGGCGGGGTTGCCGGTGCATGCGAGCGGCGCGGGGGAGCTCGGGCTCGGCGAGCTGCTCGCCGAGTGGGCGCGGATCCACCCGGGCGTCCTCGACATCCGACCGGGGAAACCCGTGCATCCCGCGCATCTCCTCGACCGCGAGGCGTCCGGCGTCGTGCTCTTCGGGTTGAAGACGGCGACCCGCAAGCGCCTGCAGGCGCTCTTCGCCGCCGGCGACGTGCCGCGCAGGTCGATCGCCCTGGTGTCCGGACCGGTCGAGGAGTCGGGCGAGCTGCACGGCCGCGTGCGCAGCAAGCTGCGCGGTCGCACGCGCATGATGAAGGCGTCGATCGCGTACCGGCGCATCCATGGCGACGATCGCCTCAGCCTCGTCGAGGTCGAGCCATCGCGCGGCCGCACCCATCAACTGCGCGCCCTCTTCGCCGCCGCCGGACGCCCGCTCGCCGGCGACCTGCGCTACGGCCGGCGAAAACCCGCGCGACAGTTCCGCGAGCGGTTCGACGTCGACCGCGCCATGCTCCACGTCCTCGAGCTCGAGCTCCCCGAGGAGATCGCCGGCGCGAGACTCGTCCTCAGGGCGCCGATCCCGGCGGATTTCGAGCGGGTGTTCGAGCGCAAGGGGTGGGATCGGGGGGGTATTGCGGAGAAGCTCGCGGGGACTTGATCCCTCTCGGACCCGGACCCGGACCCGGTCCCGGACCCGGTCCCGTGCCCGAAAACGCTCGGCGTCGTTCGCGTTCTCGCCGTCGGGGCCGATCGCGAGGAGTCAGAGACCGAGACCGACAACAGAGACCAGAGACCAGAGGTCCGAGACCGATGTCCGATTCCGATTCCGACACCGACTCCGACCCCGACTCCGATGACCGATGCCGACTCCGACCCCGATTCCGATTCCGATGGTCACACCCTCTCACTCTGCGTAATCTGCGAAATCTGCGTTCCCGTCCTCGTCGGCCTTCGTCCGCGCCTTCGGCTCTGACTGTGTCTACGACGGCAAGATCAACCCCCCCGCCGTACGTCGGGGGCCCCCGCGCTCCCCCCGATCGCCATGCAATGCGCGGAAGTCGTCCTCGCTGAAGCCGAAGTCGCGGGTCGGGTCCATCGGCTCGAAGAAGTGGGTGACCTCGTCGAAGTAGCGGGCGGGTGACTCGCCGGCGGCGTTGCGGACGTGGCGGGCCAGCGCGTCGAGGACGCGGAGGCGGTCGCGGGAGCCGAAGGCGGGGCCGGTCTGGTAACGCTCGCTCTTCTCGATGCGGTCATGGAGGTAGGCGGTCAGCGGGTCGGATTCGCCGCCCGGAATGTACACCGGCGAGAGCATCCCCTTGAGTCCCTCGAGGGCGCGCCCGATGCCCGCATCGTCGAGGCCGCCATACGTCGTCGCGAACGCGTAGAGGTCCGCGTGGAGCATCAGGGCGAAGTCGAATTCGGCGCGATCCGAGAAGATGGCGCCGAGCTCCTCGAGGAACTTCCGGCCGCGTGTCCGCGAGCGCTCGTGGCGGCGCTCGCTCTGGTAGGTCTCGCCCTCGAGGTACTGGCAGTCCGGCGGGCAGGCGATCGACTTCAGCCGGTGCTCGCCGCAGCAACGCGAGCAGATGAGCGTCGCGAGCGCCGGGCACTGGCGCTTCCCCTTCCTGGTCTCGCACTTCGGACAGCGACTCATCCTGCCTCCTGCGTCACGTCCCCGTCCCCGTCCCCGTCCCCGTTCCCGTTCCCGTTCCCGTTCCCGTTCCCGTGCCCGACATCGCCGCCGATCGCCCCGCCCGAACCGGACGCCCGCCGATCCGTCGCGGGAACTCGCCGTCTCGCAGCCACTCGAGCACAGTGCGGAACACCGCCTCGTCCGTGAGGTCGATGCGTCGCGGGCGAGTCGGGTCGTTGACGACGACCGCGGCGCGGGCCGGATCGAGGACGACGACGCGCAGCGGGCAGGTCTCGAGCAGCGGGCGCGCGGCCTCCGAGCAGAACAGGACGATGGTGTCCTCTTCCTTGCCGACGCCGTTGAGCCCGGCGCGCGCCGCCAGCACGCGGAGGCGCTGCACGTCGAGGAGGCGCTCGACCTGTGTCGGCAGCGCGCCGTAGCGATCGCGTATCTCGACGGCGATGTCGTCGAGCGCTTCCGGCTCCTGCGTGCTCGAGATCTTGCGATAGATCTCGAGTCGCGTGCTCGCCTCCGGGATGAGCTCCTCCGGGATGTACGCCTCGAGGTTGAGCTCGACGCGCACGTCGACCGCCTTCTCCGTGCGCTCGCCGCGCAGACGGTGGACCGCCTTCTCGAGGAGGCGGCAGTAGAGGTCATAGCCGACGACGGCGATGTGTCCGCTCTGCTCCGCGCCGAGGATGTTGCCCGCGCCGCGGATCTCGAGGTCGCGGAGGGCGATCTGGAAGCCGGCGCCGAGCTGCGAGAACTCCCGGATCGACTGGATGCGCTTGCGCGCTTCCGGGTTCACGTGGCGGTGCTCCGGCATGATCAGGTAGCAGTACGCGCGGTGGCGCGATCGCCCGACGCGCCCGCGCAACTGGTGCAGATCGGCGAGCCCGAAGCGGTCGCACTCGTCGATGAAGATCGTGTTGACGTTCGGGATGTCGATGCCGGTCTCGATGATCGTCGTCGAGACGAGCACGTCGATCTTGCGGTCGAGGAACCGCAGCATGATGTCCTCGAGCTCATGCTCGCTCATCTGGCCGTGAGCGTACTCGATCGACGCCTCGGGCACGAGCTGCTGCAGTTGATGTCGCAGGAGGCTGATGTCCTGGATGCGGTTGTGCACGAAGTAGACCTGCCCCTCGCGGTTGAGCTCGCGGAGGATCGCCTCGCGCACGGTGTTGCGCTCGAACTCGATCACCTGGGTGTTGATCGGGCTGCGGCCCTCCGGAGGCGTCGACAGACTCGAGATGTCGCGAATGCCCAGCAGCGACATGTGCAGCGTGCGCGGGATCGGCGTCGCCGTCAGCGTCAGCACGTCGACCGTCGCGCGCATTCGTTTGAGCTTCTCCTTGTGACCGACGCCGAATCGCTGCTCCTCGTCGATGACCACCAGGCCGAGGTCCCGGAAACCGACGTCGTCCGAGAGCACGCGGTGCGTGCCGATCAGGATGTCGACCTGTCCCGCGCGCGCGGCGGCGACGATCTCGCGCTGCTCCTTCGGCGTGCAGAAGCGGCTGAGCTGCTCGATGGTCACCGGAAAGCCCGCCATCCGCTCGCGGAACGTCCGGCAGTGCTGCTGCGCCAGCACCGTCGTCGGCACGAGTACGACGACCTGCTTGCCCGCGGTGACCACCTTGAACGAGGCGCGCATGGCGACCTCGGTCTTGCCGTAACCGACGTCGCCGCAGATCAGCCGGTCCATCGGGCGCGCGGCCTGCAGGTCATCCTTGACGCTGATCGTCGCCTGGTGCTGGTCCGGCGTGTCCTCGAACGGGAACGCGGCCTCGAACTGGCGCTGCCACTCGTCGTCCGACGGGAACTGCAGCCCCGGCTTCTCCTGCCGCACGGCCTGCACCTCGAGGAGCTCGGAGGCGAAATCGAGGATGGCGCGCTCGACCGAGTCCTTCTTGCTCTTCCACGCCGAGCCGCCGACGCGATCGAGCGCCGGCAGGTGCCCGCCCTTGCCGACGTACTTCTGGACAAGGTCGATCTTCGAGGCCGGCACGTGCACCTTGACGCCGTTCCGGTACTCGACGATCAGGAACTCCTGGACGACGCCCTCGCTCTCCATCTGCCGGACGCCGAGGTAGCGGCCGATTCCGTGTGCCAGGTGGACGACGAGATCGCCCTCCTCGAGGTCGAAGAAGCCGTGGACGACGCGAGTCTCGGGCAGCGCGCGGGCGCGGCGCACGACGCGACGGTTGAAGAGCTCGCCGATCGCCAGGAACACGTGGCCGAGCGCCCGTGACTCGAAACCGCGCCGCACCGGCGCGACGCGGAGGCGGATGCGGTGGAGGTCGATCTCCTTGTCCGCGAGGATCTCCTCGACGCGCCGCCGCTCGGCGCGGCTGTCGCAGAAGATCGTGAAGGACCTGCCCTGCGAACGCTCCTCCGCGATGCGGGCGAGCGATGCCTCGAGCTCCGGGGCGCGAAAGCGCTCGGCGGTGCCGAACTCGAGCGCCATCGTCGGGGCGTCCTCCTCGCGGTCGACCGCCAGTGAGTACGTCCGGATGCCGCGGCGCGCTCGCACGCGCGTGTCGAGGTCGTCGACCACGCGACGCGCCTCGCCGTCGCCGAGGAGGTTGTGGACGATCTTCTCGAGCCGCTCGCGCACCGCCGCCGGCTCGGTGACGACCACGCGGGCGCTCTCCGGGATGAGGTCGAGCAGCGTCGCGTCACCCTCTCTCGCCACCGGTCGGAACATCGACCCCACGGGTGGCAGCAGGACCTCTCGCGCCGCCACCTCGCCGTCGGGCAGCGAGCGCTGCGACTCCGGACTGAACTCGCGCAGCGAATCGACGGTCTCGCCGAAGTATTCGACGCGCAGGGGGTGCTCCGCCTCGAACGGGAAGACGTCGAGGATATCGCCGCGCACCGAGAACTCGCCGCGGCGGATCACCAGCGGCACGTGGCGGAAGCGCGCCGCCGCCAGTCGACCGGCCAACGCGTCGCGGGGCAACTCGGCGCCCTTCTCGACCCGAAAGACGCACGCGGCGAGCTCGTCGGCCGACGGCACCGGCTGCAGCATGGCGTGGACGGGCGCGACGACGAAGCCGAGCTCGGCGTCGCGGTCGATCGCCAGCCGGCGAAGCACGTGCAGGCGGTCGTGGAAGATGTCCTCGTCCGGCTCGGAGGTCTCGAGGAAGAGCGATTCCCACGGCGGGAAGAAGAGACACGCGCGGCGCGCGAACGCCTCGATCTCCTCGCGGAACTCCTCGGCATCCTCCTGGGTCGCCGCGATGACGAGGTGCGGCCCGCCCTCGCCGCCGAGCAGCGCCGACAGCACGAACGACACCGCCGGGCCGTCGACGCCCCCGAACGCGACGTGGTCGTGCTCGGAGAGGAGCCGCGCCGCGGCGACGCCCTCGTCGCGCTCGAGGTACGCGGTGACGATCGGCCGCGCCGTCGAGGGGATGTCCATGCGGTTCATTCTTCTTCAGGGGGCGAGAAAAACCTATTTCAGAGGCGCTCGTCCAGGTACTCGGCCTCGTCGCGGCCGAGCTCGCGCAGCAGCTTCCGGAGCGACTCCCGCGCCGCGAGCTGCTCGGCCTCCTTTTTCGAACGCCCGCCTCCGGAGAGATACTGCCGGTCGCCGATCACCGCGACCACCTCGAACCACTTCAGGTGGTCGGGACCCTTCTCCGTGACGACGCGATAAGTCGGCGTCAGACCGAGCTCCTTCTGCGCGAGCTGCTGGAGGATCGACTTGAAGTTCCTCTCGTGGCGGTTGTGCGCCACCGTGAGCACGTGGTGGTAGAGGTTGCCGAGGACGAATCGGCGGGCGGTCTCGAGACCGGAGTCGCGGTAGATCGCCGCGACCACGGCCTCGAACACGTTGGCCAGCAGCGAGCGCGGCATCTTCTGGCGGCGCTTGACCCCCTTGCCGACGCTGTAGTACTCGTGCAGGTTCAGCCGCTCGCTCTCCGCGGCGAGCGTGTTCGTGCTGACGACGACCGACTTGATCTGCGTCAGCTCGCCCTCGTTGTGATCCTGGAAGAAGTTGTAGAGAAACTCCGTCATCACCAGGCCGAGGACCGAGTCCCCGAGGAACTCAAGACGCTCGTTCGACGGGTTGTCCTCGGTCTTGATCGAGGAGTGGGTCAGCGCCTGGAGCAAAACCTGCGGCTTGCGGAACCGGTACCCGATGTCGCGCTCGCAGGAGCGCACGCGTTCGAGCTCGGCCGTCGACAGGAGGATCTCTTCGGACATGGTTCGCTCGCCGGAGATTATAACAGCGAAACCGCGGGCGGCCGCGACGCCGTGGCGAAAATCAGTCGAGCGGCAGGTGCGCCTGGAACCAGTCGATGCGCTCGACGCGCCGCCGGAGACGCGTCCGCGAGTACTCGACGGTCACGGCATCGACGCGCCAGCTCTCGATGCCGAGCCGGCTGCGGGCGAGGTACGCGTGCGCGGCGCGCCGGAGACGCCGTCGCTTCCGCGGGTCGATGCGATCGAGGCCGTGGCCGCGGCCGCTCGCGAGCACCGTCTTCACCTCGACGAAGACGAGCGTCTCCCCGTCGAGGGCCACGATGTCGATCTCGCCGGACGGCACGCGGAAGTTGCGCTGGATGATGCGCAGTCCGCGGCGTGAGAGGAATCGGGCTGCCACGCGCTCGCCCCAGGCGCCGGGCGAGGGGGCCGCCGCGCGGAGGAGTGCGGTCAGCGAGCGCCGCCAGCTCCACCGCGGCGCGGTCACGAGTTCGACGCCACCGCCGCGGCCTCGCCGCTCTTCTTCGCCGGCTTCCCGGAGGCCTTCTTGGCGACGCCCTTGCCGTTGGCGGCCTTCTTCTCCGCCTTCTTCACGGCGTCGTCCTTCTTCGAGGCCTTCTTCTTTTTCTTCTTCGACGGCCGCTCGACGCGGCGCTCCTTCACCTTCGTCGCCTTGCCGACGCGCTCGCGCAGGTAGAACAGCTTCGCGCGGCGCACCTTGCCGGGGCGCTTGACGGCGACCTTGACGATCCTCGGCGAGTGGAACGGGAAGACGCGCTCGACGCCCTCGCCGGCGACGATGCGCCGGACCGTGAAGGTGGAGCGGATGTTCTTGCCGCCGCCGCGAATCTGGATCACCGTGCCGGAGAAGATCTGCACGCGCTCCTTGTCGCCCTCGCGAATTCTGACGTGGACGTCGACCACGTCGCCGACCTGGAAGCCGGTCGGGATCTCCGACCGGGCCTTGTTCTTCTCGATCTCGGCGATCACCCTGTTCATGACTCGGCCGCTCCCTCTTGTGATCCGTTATTTCTCGTCTTCAGCAGGTCAGCTCGCTGCTCCCGCGTCTTCTTCAGCGCCTCCTGCCTGCGCCAGGAGGCGATCGCCTCGTGATTCCCCGAGAGGAGGACCTCCGGCACGCTCATGCCGCGGAAGGTCTGCGGTCGCGTGTACTGGGGAAACTCGAGAAGTCCGCCCGCAAACGACTCGTGCTCCGCCGACTCGGCGTTGCCGAGCACCCCCGGCAGCAATCGCGTGACGCCGTCGACGATCGCCATCGCGGGAATCTCCCCGCCGGTGAGCACGTAATCCCCGATCGAGACCTGCTCGAAGCCGAGTCCGATGCGGATGCGCTCGTCGAAGCCCTCGTAGTGCCCGCAGAGGAGCACGACCCAGTCGACGCCCGCCGCCATGTCGGCGAGGTCGACCTGACGCAGCCGCCGCCCCTGCGGCGTCAGCAGGAGGCGCCGCGTGCGCTCCGGAGGCGCGGCCGCGAACGAGTTGACGTGGTCGACGGCGAGGAAGATGGGCTCGGGGAGAAGGACCATGCCGGGGCCGCCACCATACGGCTTGTCATCGACGCTGCGGTGACGGTCAGACGTGAAGTCGCGGGGATTCGTGAAGCGGACGGTGATCCGGTTCGCCTGGATGGCGCGCGCGAGGATGCTCTCGCGGAGGATCCCCTCGAACATCCCGGGGAACAGCGTGACAATGTCGAAGATCATGGTCTTGCTCCCTGGGTTGCCTGATCACTCGTACCTCGAGTTGTCGGGTCATGATCGCGATGCGATCAGCCCTCCGACTTCGACTCCGATTGCTGCTCGGCCTTCGCCCTGGCCTCGGCGCGAGCCTTCTGCTTGGCCTTCATCGCGGTGCGCTCCTTTTTGCGCGCAACGCGCTTCTCCCGGCGCTGTTTCTCCTTGGCGCCGGTTCGCTTCGGCCGCTTGCGCGGCGCCTTCTTCGGATGCGAGAGGCCCGAGGCGTGGATGGCGCGAAGGAAGGACGCGACCGTTTCCGACGGCTGCGCGCCGACGCCGAGCCAGTACTCCGCGCGCTCCTTGTCGATGGTGACCTTCTTGCGGTCGTCCTCGATGAACGGGTCGTACGTGCCGATCGACTCGATGTAAGCCCCGTCACGAGGCGCCCTTCCATCGATGGCGCAGACGCGATATGACGGACGGTTGCGCTTGCCGAAACGCATCAGGCGGAGACGTAATGGCATGGCCAGTCTACTCCGGGTCTCTACCGGCGCCTGCCGCGGCGCCGCGAAATGGCGAAAAGACTGCCAATTATGCACCAAAGCCGTCGGAAAGCAAGCGGCGAACTCGGAGCCTTGCGGGAGAACGGCGGACCGCCTACGATGCGGGGTCTCAGGGGGGCGCAGCCAGGTCCGCGGTCGGCGGGTGAGCGCGGGTGGACGGCGGGTTTTGCGGGTTGTCTGCCGGAAAGGGGCGCCTCGGAGACCCCGCGGGTGATCGGGAGAGGGTCCGATGAAAACCGGTGCTGGAGCGGCCTCGGCCGCGGTGCGGGTCGTGTGGGCGGCGATGCTGGCGCTGGGGTCCGGGACCGCCGGACTCCGTGCGGCGGACTGTAACGGCAACGGCATAGCCGACGCCGAGGACATCCAGACGGGCGCCAGCGCGGACTGCAACGGCGATCTCGTCCCGGACGAGTGCGAGTGGGAGCCGTTCGTCTTCGAGGCATTCGGCGATCCCGAGGCGGTCCCCTCCTCGGCGCGTGCGCTCCGGGCGCGTGACCTCGATGGCGACGGCGACGTCGATGTCGTCGTCCTCAGTCGACTGACGAGGTCGACGGTCTCGGTCCTCCGGAACGCCGGGCGCGGCACGCTCGAGCCCCCGGTCAGACAGGAGGCGCCGCGGCGGCTCTACTCGCTCGAGATCACCGATCTGGACGGCGACGGCATCCCGGAGGCGCTCACCGCCGGCGGAGACGCGCTTCTCGTCTTCTCGATGGGGGACGACGGCGGATTCGGGCCGCCGGTCGAGCTCCCGGTGCCGAGCGAGACCCGCTTCGCGATTCCCGCCGACCTCACCGGAGACGGCCTTCCCGAGGTGCTCACGGCGAACCGGCGATCGACGACGATATCGATTTATCCGAACGACGGCGGCGGCGGACTCGGCGCTCCCGTCGACATCGAGGTGGCGGCGGACCCGCTCGCGATCGCGGCGGGCGACCTCGACGGCGACAGTGACATCGACGTCGCGGTCGTGTCGGGCCGCGCGGGCGGGCCCGAGCTCACCGTCCTCCTCAACAACGGCAGCGGCGAGCTCGCGGTGCGCGGCATGCACCTGCTCGAGAACAGCAGGTCGAACTTCATCGAGATGGTCGATCTCGACGGCGACGACCTCCCGGAGGTCATCGTGTCGGCCGGCCGGCAGCTGTTCACGCTGGCGAACCGCGGCGGGGGCGAGCTCGGCGAGGCGGTGCGCTACGACACGGCGTCCGTCCTGTCGATGGCCTTCGCCGACGCCGACGGCGACGGGGACCGGGACGTCCTGCTCGGCGGCACGGCCGCGGGGGGCGGCGCCCTCTCCGTGCGTCTCAACGACGGTTCGGGCGGTCTCCACATGACCACGGAGCTCTCCGCCAGCCTCGCCGCCACGGCGATGGAATCGGTCGACATCGACGAGGACGGCGCGCCGGACGTCGTCGGCGCGGGCGCGACGGCGGTCTTCATGCTGCGCAACGTCTACGGCGTGGCGCGCGTCGTGACCAGCGAGACCAAGGACCTCTTCGGCTGTCAGCGCGAGCGTGGGTGCCGGCCGCACTCGGGAACGACGGCGGACCTCGACGGCGATGGCGACGAGGACGTCATCGCGTGCAATACGCACCCCGGGTCGTTCTCGATTGCGCTCAACGAGGCCGGGACGCTCGTTCCGCAGCGCGCGTACACGTTCGGCGGCGAGCACCCGCAATCGGTCGCGGCCGGCGACGTCGACGGCGACGACGACATCGACGCGGTCACCGTCGACAACCTCTCGCACGACCTCTGGCTGCACGCCAACGACGGCGCCGGTGGCTTCGAGAGGCCGCGACGGTTCCCGATCGGCAACGCGCCGATCAACGTCAAGCTCGCGGACGTGGACAACGACGGCGATCTCGACGCGGTGAGCGCCAACCAGGGCGCCAACACGGTCTCGATCATGCTCGGAAACGGTCAGGGCGTCTTCTCGCCCGCCCGGCCGCGCGACATCCGCGTCGGCTCGGCTCCGAAGGCGGTCGAGGCCGCGGATCTCGACGGCGACGACGACATCGACATCGCCGTGGCGAACTCCTCGAGCCCTTTCGTGTCGGTGCTGATCGGGAACGGCGACGGCACCTTCCGGCCGGCGGTGAACTACGGGTTGCCGGGCTTCGCGAATCACGTCGCCAGCGCCGACCTCGACAACGACGGCGATCTCGACCTGTTCACCGCGAACACCAACCGGAGCAACGTCTCCGTGCTCCTCAACACGGGCGACGGCACCTTCGAGCGAGCGCGCTCGTTCGCACTGGGGCGTCAGCCCTACTCGGTGGTCGCCGCCGACTTCAGCGGCGACGGGCTCCTCGACCTGGTCACGGGGAACGAGACGACGAGCTCGGTCTCGATCGTCGAGAACGTGGGTGACGGCGAGTTCCGGGTGTCGATGCACCTCCCGGCCGGAACCGGCCTGCGTTTCGTCCTCCCCGGCGACTTCGATGAGGATGGCGACGTCGATCTCGTGACCACGAATCGCGAGGGCCGCAGCCTGACGATCATCGACAACGACGTCGAGAAGCCCGCGCCGGACTATCTGGAGAGCATCTGCACGCCGCGCGACTTCATGCGTGTGTCGACGGAAGCGAGCGAGAGCAGCCGCGCCGGGCGCTTCCTCAAGTGGACGCTTCCGGCGGAGGACTCGCCCGATCTCTTGCCCTCCATCGTGTTCCAGAACACGACGCGTTTCCCGCTTCACGAGGGCTTCCTGGAGAACGTCTTCCCGGACCGGTTCCCCGCGCTCGACCCGGACGTCTACGACGCGCTCGTCGGCCGGCGCGCCACGCGGCGGTACTTCGTCGGCACCGTCTCGCGCTTCCGCTCGCTCGACGGCGTCGCCTACGGGTTCAGTCTCTTCGTGCGGTGGAACGACGACGCCGAACGGCTCTCGGCGAGCGAGGTGAAGCGGATCCACGACCAGCTCCGCGAGTCGTTCCACCTCGAGCCGTTCTACTACTACCCGAACTCCCGCGACGCCGTGGAGGCGGCGTCGGAGTGGGAGAACCCGGGTTTCCCGATCCTCGATCTCGCGCTCCCGCCCGGTGAGCGCTTCACCGCGTACACGCGGGGAGTCGGCTACGGGCGCGTGCGCGTGCTCGGCCGCGACGAGTTCGAGCGGGCGAACGAGGGTGGCCGTCTGAGCTTCCAGGACATCATCGTGCTTGACCACGCGCCGCGCGACATCGAGGGTGTGGTCGGCGGCGTGCTGACGGCGGAGCCGCAGGGCGAGCTGAGCCACGTCGCGGTGCGGACGAGCCGGCGCGGAACGCCGAACGCGTTCGTCCATGACGCGCCGGCCGTGCTCGCTCCGCTCAATGGCAAGATCGCCCGGCTCGAGGTCGGCTCGCGCGGCTACACGATCGAGGAAGTCGCGCTCGAGGACGCCGAGCGGTTCTGGACCCACAACCGGCCGAGGCTCTCGACCATGCCGGCCGTGGACTTCGACACCAGGTCGATCCTGACCCTCGACGAGATCGCCGCGCTGGCGGCCGCCGGCGAGCCGGTCGAGTCGCGCTTCGGCGGCAAGGCCTCGAACATGGCGCGGCTCCAGTCGGTCCTCGTCGGCGACCTGGAGCGCTACCGCGAGGTCGGTTTCGCCATCCCGATGGCGTACTACCGCGATTTCATGACGTCGAACCGCATGCGCTCGGCGCTCGACTCCGCGCGCGAGGTGACGTACCAGGAGTACGTCGAGGAGCTCGCCGCGAGCGACGTGTTCCGCACCGACTCGGCGTTTCGTTTCGAGGCGCTGCACGCGCTGCGGGAGGCGATGCAGGACGACGGTGTGGTCTCGCCGGCGCTCGTGCGCCAGCTCGCCGTCAAGGTGGCGCAGGTCTTCGGCGGCACCAGCGATCGGGTGCGCTTCCGCTCGTCCTCGAATGTCGAGGACGCCATCGAGTTCAACGGGGCCGGTCTCTACGACTCCACCTCGGCGTGCGCCGCGGACGACCTCGACAGCAACGACGACGGGCCATCGCGATGCGATCCGGCGCGCCGCAACGAGCGCGGCATCGCGCGGGCGCTGCGCATCGTCTGGTCGAGCCTCTGGAACTTCCGGGCTCACGAGGAGCGCGCGTTCTACTCGATCCCGGAGGAGATCGCCGCGATGGGTATTCTGGTCACGCGCGCGTTCATCGACGAGCGCGCCAACGGCGTGGCGTTCACCGGGAACCCCGCCAACCGGCTCGACCGTCGCTACGTCGTGACGGCGCAGGTGGGCGAGGAGAGCGTCGTCAGCCCCGCGCCCGGAGTCCTGCCGGAGCGCAACGTCCTCGAGATCGAGGACGGCCGCGTCGTGAGCATCATCCGCTCGGTCGCGTCGTCTCTGCTTCCGCGTGGCGCGCACGTGCTGTCCGACGCCGAGCTCGAGGAGCTCGGAGCGCTGCTCTGGACCGTCGACCGCGACCTGCCGATCGACACGAGTCCGTATCCCCGCAGCGAGGTGCTGCTCGATTTCGAGTTCAAGATCGAGAGGAACGGCGACCTCGCGGTCAAGCAGGTGCGCCCGTTCCTGCTCACCGGGCCCGAGCCGGACGAGTCGACCTTCACGCTCGAGATCTCCGCGGACAGCTCGGCGTGCGGGATGTTCGTCTTCGGACGGGAAGCGCGCCAGGAGTACGAGCTCAAGAGCGTGCTGCGATTCGTGCCGGAGACGGTCGAGCTTCCCGCCGCGCTCGAGAGCTTCAGCGCGCGGCTCGTCGAATCGATCGAGCTCGGCCCGGAGCGCCGGGTCGCGGTCGCGGACGGTCCGGGCACCGTCACGGTGCGCACGTCGAACCGGCCGGAGAACGGCGTCGTGGCCTACACCTTCGACTACCGCCAGGAGCTCCTGCTGCCGGATGGCACGCCATTCGAGCTCGAGCTTCTCGACCTCACCTTCGAGACACGCGACGGCATCCCGGTGCAGCCGGTGAGAGTGGTCGACGCGGAGCTCCTGACTCACGGAGTCTCCCTCCGGGGCAGTTACTCCGTCGGTGAAGAGGTCGTCGACGTCGTCGACATCGTCTACTCGTCCTGCAGCCACGAGACGCTGCCGCTCTGGGAGGTGCGCGCCGAGCTCGAGGACGGCACGACGATCTCTCTCGACGAGCGCCTGCGGCCCGACGACGCGCTCGACTCCGTGCCGGCGAGCATCGTCGGCGCGCGCGTGCACGTGGACGGTGTCCGCTGGTCGGTCCGCGACTACTGGAAGCTCGTCTACTCCGCGGCTCGCCACAATACGCACGAGGTCTACTGGGTGATCCTCGACCCGCCGGCGACCGCGCCGGGGATCGCCGAGCCGGTGCACGCGGTGGAGCTCCGCGCGCCAGTCGAGCTCGATGAGATCGAGGGCGAGGCGAGCTACCTCGGCGAGGACTTCCAGGTGCTCGCGACGCTGCCCCTGCGCTCCTGGGAACGGCTGCCCGGCCTGCGCGACGACGTCGAGCTCCGTCGCGGCGACGCCAACGCGGACAGCGCGCTCAACATCGCCGATGCGCTCTTCATCCTCGGTTTCGTCTATACACGCGGCCCGGAGCCGCCCTGCATCGCGGCCGCGGACGCCGACGACGGGGGCTCGGTGAACGGGACGGATGCCGTGGTCATCCTCCGCGCGCTCTTCCTGGCCATGGCGCCCCCGGTGCCGCTCTTCGAAGCGTGCGCGCCCGACCCCACGCCGGACCGCCTGACGTGCCGGGCGTATCCGCCGTGCGAGCGGTGAGGGGACGCGACCCGGGAGCGTCTGGAGAGGGTGACGGGGAGAGCGCGATCAGCGCCTGCGCGCGCGGCGCCGGCGCTTGCGCTCTTCCTTCTTGCGGCGCCGGATGGCGTCGCGATCGGGAGCCGCCTGGGCCTTCTTCGCCTTCGAGCGGGCGCGCGCCACCTCGGGGTCGGCCCCGGCGAAGCGGTTCAGCATGCCGGTGATGTCGCCGAACTGCTTCTTCGCGTTGGCGAACGCCTTGACCTTGCCGAGCGGCCCCTTGCCGCCGACCTGGGTCATCTGATCCATCACCTTCTTCATCTGGTTGAACTGGCGGATGAGGCCGTCGACCTCCTCGCGGTTGGTGCCGCTGCCCTGCGCGATGCGATCACGCCGGCCGGTGTTGAGGATCTCCGGGCGGATGCGCTCCTTCGGCGTCATCGACTGGATGATCGCCTCGACCCGCACCAGCTCCCCGTCGTCGACGTCGCCCATGTCCATGCCGCCGAAGCCGGGGATCATCTTCAGGAGGTCCTTGAAGTTCCCCATCTGCCGCACGCGGCGGAGCTGGTCGAGGAAGTGCGTGAAGGTGAAGGTGTTCTTGAGCAGCGCGTCCTGGAGCTTCTCGGCCTCCTCCTCGCTGATGACCTCGCGCGCCTTGGTGACCAGGCCGATGACATCGCCGTAGCCGAGGATGCGCTGCGCCATCCCGTCGGGGCGGAAGACCTCGAGCCCGCCCTCGATCTTCTCGCCGATGCCGGCGAACTTGATCGGCTTCCCGGTGACCGCCTTCACCGACAGCGCCGCGCCACCCCGCGCGTCGCCATCGAGCTTCGTCAGGATGACGCCCGTGAGCTCGAGCTGCTCGTTGAACTCGCTGGCGCTGCGCACCGCGTCCTGACCGACCATGGCGTCGCAGACGAGGAAGATCTCGTGCGGCTCGGTGAGGTGAGCGATCTCGCGCACCTCGCGCATCATGGCGTCGTCGATGTGCAGACGGCCCGCGGTGTCGAGGATCACCAGGTCGAGCCCGGTGTCGCGCGCATGGCGCACCGCATGCTGGCAGATGCGCGGCGGCGGCACGCCGTCCTCCGCGAACACCTCGACCCCGATCTGCCCGCCGAGCACGCGCAACTGCTCGATCGCCGCCGGGCGCTGCACGTCCGCGGCGACCAGGAGTGGCTTCTGCCCCTGCTTCTTGAAGAAGTGCGCGAGCTTGCCGCACGTGGTCGTCTTGCCGCTTCCCTGGAGCCCCGCCATCAGGATCACCGTCGGACCCGGCTTGGCGAGCTCGATGGTCGGCGACTCCGGCCCCATCAGCGCCGCCATCTCGCGGTAGACGGTCTCGATGAACTGCTGGCCCGGGTTGACCCCCTTGAGCACCGCCTCCCCGAGCGCCTTCTCCTCGACCCGCCTCAGGAAGTCCTTGACGACCGGCAGCGCGACATCCGCCTCGAGCAGCGCCACCCGGATCTCGCGCAGCGTCTCCCGGATGTTCTTCTCCGAGATCTTCTTCGTCGTCAGCTTGCCCCAGATGTCGCTGAAGCTGCGAGTTATGGAGTCGAACATGGGTCTTTCCGTAAACGGTCGCGGCGTGAACCCGAGCGCGGCGGGCTATGGTAACATTCGCGGGTTTTGTTTGCCAAGGTGGGGACTGGCGGACTGGCGGAGTCGGTTCCGATTCCGACTCGGACCCCTTCGTGAACGTACCCGTACCCGTTCCCGTCCTCCAGGGCTCCGGTGTCGGAGTTCGATGACCGACTCTGATACCGCTGACGGTCACGGTCACGGTCCACGGTCACGGTCCACGGTCCACGATACCGATACCGACTCCGATTCCGATTCCGATGTCCGATGTCC
>JBFFXF010000016.1:0-46599 GCA_041569895.1 Planctomycetota bacterium
CCTCCGTCGCGCCAATCGTTCTTGCGCCATCCCCCACACACCTCGAGAATCGAAGCGTCGCGACCGACAAACGAAGGAGGGTCTCATGCGCATCGGGTCTCGATTCGCCGGCGTCACGGTTTCGGTCGCTCTCGCCCTTCCCCTTATTCTCACTGCGGACGCAACACGGGCCGACGATCCCGCGGCGCTGATCCGCTATTCGCTCTCGCCCTGCCCGGACCGCGTTCTCGGCGCTGCGGGCGAGACCTTCGAGATGGCTCGTGACGTGGTGATCGGCCTCGACGCGCGTCCCGCGGGGGACTTCGGACTCACCGCCTGGTCGGTGAGCGTCGCGGCGGACGGGGCGCAGATCGTCGACATCACCACCGCCGGCACCATCGCCGCGCCGAGCGATGCGGATCCGCCGGGACTGCGCGATCCGAGGAGCTTCGAGTACACCGAGCTCGGCGATGCCGATCGCGGCCTCGGCGAATGCGCGGGACGGAGCTCGGCGGTGACCGTCGTCGTCCTGTCGTTCATATCGAACGTCACCCTGCCACCCGGCGAGTCGACGGTCGCTCGCCTCGTCGTTCGCGGCGCGTTTCCGGACGCGGATGCCGGCGTCGAGACGGTGTCGCTCCGCTTCGTCGATGGATGCCGCGGCAGCCGCACCGCGGTCGACAACTTCGTCACCTGGTCCGGGCTGAGCTGCCGGCCCGCCCTCGAGGAGTGCGATCTCGACCTCGCCGGCGCGCCGACCTTCGTGCGCGGCGATTCCAACGACGACGGTCAGGTGCGGCTCGCCGACGCGGTCACCGTCCTGACATGTCGGTTCCTCGACCGCGGCTGCCCCACGTGTTTCGACGCCGCCGATGCCAACGACGACGGCCGCATCGGCCTGAGCGACGCCGTGACCATCCTCAACTTCCTCTACATGGGCGGCCCACCCCCGCCAGCGCCGGGACCGTACGGCTGCGGCCTCGATCCGACCGCGGACCTGCGAGATCCGCCGGAGCCGTGCCGGCAGACGAGCTGCTCGCCCGCTGGGTGATCGAGCTTCCACGGCCGTTGACGCGACCTCTCTTCACCGAGGTCGTCACCGGCGAATGAGCCGGAACGTGCCGCCGTTCTGCTCGGCCAGCGCCCTGAGGAAGTTCTCGTGGAGCATGCTCGAGACGAGGACGCCGATGGTGTGGATCTCGGCACGACCGTTGTTTCGCCCGGTCACCGCGGAGAGGGTCTCCCGGAGGTACTGAGTCTCGTTGAAGCCCGGGCACGTGCCGCCCCCGTCGCCGACGTAGTGCACGAGCTGCCTCCCGGCGCTCGATGACTCGGAGTACTCGAGCGCCGCCATGAACCCGTCTCGCGGGCAGCTTCCGCTGCCGCCCTGGACCGAGGCGACCCAGGCCACGGCGGCCTCGACGTTCTCGGGCGTCACGGTCGCCGGCACTCCCGCTGCCGGCAATCGGAGCACGCCCTGGTCGGAGAAGATGACCGCGAACTCCGCCGTGTCCGGCAGCGAGCAGATCGCGCTGATGACCTCCCGCTTGGCGATGGCGAGCTCGGCGGTCGACTGCATCGAGCTGGAGCGGTCGATCACGAAGAGGATCGCCGCGTCGTCCGCATCGACCGGCTGGCCGTAGAAGAACACGCCCTCGGGCTCGCACGGCGCGTAGCTTGCACAGTCGAGGTCATCGGTCCGGATGTCGAGTCCGCACTCGCGGGGCGGCGACGGCGGACGGCCGCGCTGGAAGAGGAACCCCAGGAGGACGATGCCGTCGGTGATCGCCACCTCGCCATCGTTGTCGACGTCGGCGGCGTCGAAGCACTTCGCCGCCTGCTCGTGCCCCGCGAATAGATGCAGAAAGATCAACACGGCATCGGTGATCTCGAGCCGCTCGTTCTGGTTGATGTCCCCTCGGATGAACGACTGCACCGAGGGATCGTTGCCCCGCCCGACTCCCGAAGCTGCGAGCACCGCCGCGACAAAGACCGTCTGCCAAGCCACACGTCTGTTCATGGCCACCCTCCACCGCATGGCGGTTCCCCGCGCCCCCGATGCTGCCGCCAGAGAGAGCTCGCACCGGCTCCCTCGGTTCGCGGGAGCATGAGCATTGTATCACCAGGAGCAGGACGTATCGTCATACTCCCTGACTGCCCCCTGGTCGATCAGGGAATGCCGATGCCGGCAACCACGGCGGAGTCGCCGCCCGCCTGCTCCGCGAGCACCATCACGGAGACCCACTCCTTGAGGCTGCTGAAGCAGACGTTCCAGCGGCAGGTGACGCCGTCGACGGATCCGACCTGCTGGTCGGAACCACGACTGCTTCCTGCCCTGACTGCCACCCCCTGCCGGATGTGTTCTTCGACTGGTGAGAGGCGATTCTTCCGATGTTAGGATTGCCCCATGAGACACATGAGACACACCATCACGCTCGACGCGGACGTGGAGGCGTTGCTCCACGAACTGATGCGGGAGCGAGGGCTGTCGTTCGATGCAGCGGTGAACCATGCGGTTCGAGCCGGTCTCGCCCCTGGTCCATCGCCTACCTCTCGACGGTTCCAGCAGAAGACCTTCCGCATGGGCTCTCCCGAGACGCCGCTCCATGGGGCCCTGTCCCTCGCCCTCGAGGACGAGGAGATCACACGAAAGCTGGACCTCGGCGAAACCAACCCGCCGTCCTGACTCGTATCCGTGCCAGGGCCGCTCAAGCGCACGGGTCGTGCGCGGCGCACGTCAGCTCGTCCGGAGCGCGGTCGTGCGCGCAGCCATCGAACGGCGCTTGCGGGCGCGGTCCGTCGTGGAAGAGGACCGGAGTCGGACACACGAAGCCGAGACGGCCGGGGCCGCGTCACTCGATCGCTGATCCGATCGCCCTCACGGTTCCCACGCCAGCGCCCGGCGTGTACACTGCGGCTCCGCGAAGGGATCCTCACGCCCACGTCCACTCGAGGACGGCGATCCGCTCCTCGCCGACGTCCGCATCGGCGTTGACATGGTGACTCGGTACTCCTGGTGATTGCAGCTCGTCGCGCCGGCCGTCCCATTCTCCTCGTCTTCCTGCTCGGAGGAGCGCCGACCCTCTCGAGTTGCTCGACGCTGCTCATGCAGACCGCGGACACGAGGATCTACGGCGGGGTGCGGTTGAATCGCTACTTTCGAGAAACGCTGTGGAATCGATCGGCGCCGGCGTGGAAGAAAGTGTTGCGCCGCGTCGGGCTGGTCATCGATCTGCCGCTGAGCGCCGTGCTCGACACCGCGTTCCTGCCCTTCACCGTGCCGGGCGAGCTGCTCGCCCCGCAACCGAGCTCGATCCCCGAGGAGGAGGAGTACGTCGTCGCGGTGAAGTCCCGGCGCGTGGGATACCGCCGGCTCTGGTGGGCGCACCATTACTTCATCCACGTCAAAACTCCCGAATCGGACCGGTGGCGGACGTTCGCGTGGCGCGGGGGCGGAGGCGACGGCGACTTCCGGGGTCGCGAGCCGCCCGACGACGCGCCGTGGGAGGACCACTTCGAGCATCGCCTCGAGCGCGTGCGCCTGCACGCGGTGTACACGGGCGAGCGGGCGCGCGAGATCGCCGCGCAGCTCGAGAAGCTCGATCGAACCGTTCGAGGGAAGCGCGGTCGCTACCGCGTGTGGCCCGGACCCAACAGCAACACGTACGTCGCCGACATGGGCCGTTCCGTTGGCGGGCTCGCCTTCGACATCGACCACAACGCGTCGGGAAAAGACTACACGCGGTACTTCCAGGCCGGCGTCTCGACGACGAAGATCGGCGTCGCCGTCGACACGTGGCCACTCGGCGTGCAGCTCGGCCTCATCGAGGGCATCGAGCTGCACTTCTTCCAGGGAACCTTGGGCGTGTCGTTCTTCCCGCCCGCGCTCAAGCTCCCCTTCCTGCAACGCCTCGGCTTTCCGGCCTGGGTTCCGAGCGACTGAGCCCCCGCTGGAGGCTCGCTTTCCCCCGCGTCCGGGGTACCCTGGAGCGCATGGGAAAGGATCAGCTCGCCATCATCTTTCGCGCCGTCGCGGTCGTCGCTGCCATCGCCGCGCCCGCGCTCGCCGATGACCCGCTGACGTTCACGGCGCGCAGCCGGTCGGGGCCGGACGGGGAGGTCACGGTGCGGACCGTGCGCTGGGAAGCGCGCAAGACCGCCGTGGTCATCTGCGACATGTGGGCGCGCCACTGGTGCGCCAGCGCCACCCGGCGGGTCGGCGAGCTGGCGCCGCGAGTGAACGAGCTCGCGCGGTCGCTGCGCGAGCGGGGCGCCCTGGTGATCCATTGCCCGAGCGGCGGCCTGGAGCACTACGCCGGCTCGCCGCAGCGCGAGCTCGCCGCCGGCGCGCCTCCGGTGAAGACGGAGGTGCCGCTCCGCGACTGGTGCGCGCTCGACCCCGGGCGCGAGTCGCCCCTGCCGATCGACGACTCCGACAACGGCTGCGACTGCGAGCCGCGCTGTGACACCGCGACGCCGATGGATCGTCGCCAGATCGCCGCCATCGAGATCGCCGCGGGCGACGCGATCACCGAGAGCGCCGAGGCGTTTTATTTGATGCGACAGCGCGGCATCGAGAACGTCTTCATCACCGGCGTGCACGTCAACATGTGCGTCCTCGGGAGGCCGTTCGCGATCCGGCAACTGGTCACCCAGGGCCAGAACGTCGTCCTCGTGCGCGATCTCACCGACTCGATGTACAACCCGCGACGCCCGCCGCACGTCAGCCACTACCGCGGCACCGAGCTGGTCGTGGAGCACATCGAGCGCCACTGGTGCCCGACGACGACGAGCGCGGACCTCCTCGGCGGTGAGCCGCTGCGCTTCGCGGCGAACGCGCCGTTCGAGAAGACGTTCACCTACAAGACAGTCGAGGTGAAGCGCGCGGGCGAGGACGGCGTCGAGAGGGTCGCCATCCTCGCCGACGTCACGCGGCCCGACGACGACGTCGTGCGGCCGGTCGTGCTGTGGATCCACGGCGGGGCCTGCATCATGGGGAGCCGCAAGGGAATCAGGCGCGACTTCAGGGCGCGGCTCGTCGAGGCCGGGTACGCCGTCGTGTCGATCGACTACCGGCTGGCGCCGGAGACCAGGCTCCCGGGGATCTACCAGGACATCCGCGATGCTCACGCGTGGCTCCGGCGAGAGGGGCCGCGGCTCTTCCGCATCGACCCCGATCGCATCGCCGTGGCGGGCGGCTCTGCCGGAGGGTTCCTGACCCTGTCGGCGGGATTCCTCCTCGATCCGGCGCCGCGAGCGCTGGTGTCGTTCTGGGGGTACGGCGACGTCGCCGGCCCGTGGTACAGCCGGCCCGATCCGTTCTACTCACGGCGACCGCGCGTCTCGAGGGAGGTGGCGTACGCGGCGGTGCACCGCGAGCCCGTGGTGCTCGACAGCGCCGGACGTCCCGAGCGCGGGCGGTTCTACCTCTACTGCCGGCAGAACGGACTGTGGCCGAGGGAGGTCACCGGTCACGATCCCGACCTCGAGCCGCGCGCCTTCGACGCGTTCTGCCCGGTGCGAAACGTCACCGGATCGTACCCGCCGACGTTGCTGATTCACGGCACGCGGGACACCGACGTGCCGTACGAGCAGTCGGTCCTGATGGCGAGGGAGCTCGAGCGCGCCGGGGTGCGGCACGAGCTCATCACCATCGAGGGCGGCGGGCACGGGTTCGGCGGTCGGCCTCCGCTGGAGGTCGCCGGGATCCACGCACGCGTCCTCCAGTTCCTCAACGCCGCCGGCATGGACCGGCCCGCACCGGGCAAGCGCGGGAGGCCGTGATGGCGCTCTCGTTCGGGAAGCGCTCGACGCTGGCGACGCTCGGCGGGCTCGTGATCGCCGTCGCGGTCGCGACGGTGGCAGTGACCTGGCGCCCCCTCCGCACGCAGTACCTGCTGTCCCGACTGCGCGCCGATCCGGCGCTCCTCTGGGAGATGCGCGACGCCCCGCAGGACAGCCCGGCGGCGCTGGCGGTGGCGGCTTTCCTGCGCGAGCCCGAGGCGGCGACGGCGTTGCTCGAGGAGTTCATCGCGCTGGCGATCGCCATCGACGAGACCAACGTCAGGCGACGACTGGAGCGACCGCTGGAGTACAGCTGGCTGGTGACGTTCGTCGATCCGGAGGGCCGCCTGCACATGACCACCTACACGAACCGGGCGCCGCCGCCCGACTGGTTCGCGAGCGGCAAGGTATCGTGGTTCGGCGGCAGGCGGGGCGGCGGCTTCGGCACCGAGGCGGGGAATCACGCCGCCCGCATGCGCGACATCCTCGAGCTGGCGGGCGAGCACGGCCTGACCTCGATCACCTTGCCGAAGCGGCCCGGCTGGGAGTTCTCCTTCGTCGACCCGGAGACCGAGATCCGCGTTCCGCGCTGGGCGTCGCCCGAGCCCGTCCACTCGCGCGCCGCGGGCGTGCCGTTCGTCCTGCTGGCGAGACAGACCGTGCCCGACGGCCCGTGGGGAGCGCCCGCGGCGGGCGCGCAGGTGAGAATCCGCTCCTGGAAGCGTCCAGGTCGGCGATCCGTCCCCGAGCACTCCGAGCTGCCTGTGATCCTCATCGACGTGCGCAACGTCGGCGTCGACGCGCTCGAGCTCGTCCACCTCGGCGAGCTGTTCACGGTGATCATCGACGGAGAGCCGTACCGAAAGGCGGATCCCGGCACGGTGATGGTCGGTGGCACGGCGCTCGTCACCGTGCCGCCCGGAGGGACGCACCGGGGCATGCCGCTGGTCCTCGGTCCCGGCTGGAGGACCTTCGACGCGACGGGAAGCGTCGACGATGGCCGCGCGCTGGCGCTCGAGCCGGGCGAGCACACGGTCGAGGTCATCCTCGGGCGCTACGAGAAGGGAAAGTGGCTCGACGACACGACGGCGCGCAGCAACCGGCTGACGATCGAGGTGCCGGAGACAGCGGCGGGGGAACCGTGAGAGCGCGCGTTGGGTCGAATCCGATCGTTGGAGGACGGAAGGGAAGGTGAACCACAGAGGCACGGAGAACACGGAGGACGCACAGAGGGGCCGTTCTCCAATGCCGTAGGCCCACCCGACTGTCAGAGTCGGCTGACTTGATGAACCACGGAGGGTGCGGCGCGAGCTGGCGAGCGACGCACAAGGCACGGAGGACGCACAGAGAGGTCTCTGTCGCTCTTCAGTCCGAACGACCTTTCTCTGTGTTCTCACGCGGGGCCAGCTCGCGCCGCGCCTCTGTATCAAGTCCGCTGGGGCCTTTTCGGAGCACGCCGCGCGGTCGGTCGAGACCGGGACCGGGACCGGGGCCGGGTCCGGGAGGTGACCGGGGTCAGAGGCCGGTCTTCATGCTCTCGCTGGCGCGGCACACCTGCACCGCGGCGCCGAGGCCGAGGACGAGGAAGATCACGTCGAGGTGATCGGCGTTGTGGAACATCGACTCGAGGAGCGGCGTCTCCTCCTTGACGTGCTCGACCCACTCCCTCGCGGGCTCGCTCTTCTCCTTGAACTCGTCGAGCTCCCACCCGTTCTCGCCCATGTCCTCGAGCATCGGGGCGACTCGGTCCCGGAAGCGCTCGAACTCCTCGTCGGAGATGTCCCGCGTCGACTCCGCGTGTGTGTAGCCGCGCTCGATCATGAACTTCTTCATGCTGCGCTCGCCGCGGACGTCACGGAAGGCCTCGACGTCCGGCTCGATGTCCGCGTACGCGTCGGCGTAGGCCCAGTGCTCGACGAGCATCGCCGTGCCGAGGGCCTTGCCGCCGAGCACGGCGCAGAGCGTCACCAGGCCCGCGACTGCCGCCGCGGTGTCCCCCGTGCCGCCGAACATCACCGAGCCGACGCCGACGAGGAAACCGACGACGAGGGCCAGGCCACCGACCTCGATCTGCATGCCGTACATGACGGCTGCCCACAGGCACAGGCCGATAACCCCGCCCCCGATCGCGCCGATCAGTCCCTTGACGTTCATGATGCGTTCCCCCGGAAACGAACGATGGTTGCCCGGGGAAGTATGCCATCTCGCGAACGACAGGGCCGGTTGACGAGGGTTCCCGGCCCTGCTGTCGGGAGTTGTGCTGAATTCCTTTGCCATGCACGTCCGGGTGGAGCGAAACTGTCCGTCGAACCGACGGGTTGAGCACCGGGTGTTGTGTGCCGTCGTCGTGGCCCGTGCAGAGCTCGGCGCTCTCCGTCGCCACACTCCGGGGTCTGCCATGCGATATGCACTCACCCTCCTCGTCGTTGGCCTCACTCCGCTCTCGGTTGCTCAGACTCCCTTGACATGGGAGTCGTTCCCCGGCGAGGTCACGGACATATCCGTGGCGGTGGACGGCAACGTGTGGGCGATCGGCGCGGACACCGTGAACGGCGGGTCGAGCACTCTCAGGTGGGACGTTCGCAGCCGGCAATGGCGTCGCGTTCCCTCCGACGCGCCCGGCGGCGCGGTCCGCGTCACGGGCGGGATCATCATTCCGTTCGACGCCGCGGCGGCGGTCGTCAATGATCGCGACGAGATCTTTCTGTGGTTCAACGGCCAGTGGAACATGGCCCGGGGCGGCGCGCGCGGGACCGACGTCGGCGTCGGAGCCGACGGCTCGCTCTGGCTGGTCGGAAACGGCCGACTGTTTCGCTGGAACGGCTCCGAGGACTGGACGGGGCCGTTCTCGCTGCCGGCGGACGAGAGGGCACAACGCATCGCCGTGGGGCCGATGGGACATCCGTGGGCGGTCAGCGGTCGCAACCGGGTCTACAGATTCGACGGCGTCTCGTGGGATGAGTTGCCGTCAGATGTGCTCGCCCGGGACATCGACGTCGATGCGGCCGGCACGGTCCGGATCGTCGGACTGGACGGCGCGGTGCATGCGTGGGACGGCACCGAATGGCGGATTCCTGCCGGAGACCATCCGGAAGGGCTGGTCGCCGTCGCCTCGGGTCCTCGAGGCCATCTCTTCGCCGTCGACTCCGACCACCGCATCCATCTGGCTCGCCCCGATCCCGACGCGAGCGGCGCCGATCCCCGAGAGGATGCCCCCTGGCAGCCGTTGCCGGGCGCCGCCGATGACATCGCGGTTGGCGCAAACGGCTCGATCTGGGCGATCGGCGCGGGTGGGTTCGGCATCTACCGCTGGGACGCTGGCCGGTGGTCTCGTCTTCCGGGCGGCGCCGCCCGCATCGCCGCCGGCCACGTGGAGCCGTTCAGCGCGGCCGCGGCTGTCGTCAACAACAGCGACGAGATCTTCCTGTGGTTCAACGGCCGGTGGAACATGGCCGAGGGCGGCGCGCGCGGGACCGATGTCGGCATCGGCGCCGACGGCTCACTCTGGGTGATCGGGGGCGGCCAGCTGTTTCGGTGGAACGGATCGGAGACGTGGACTCGCGCCGTGGCGCTGCCCGGCGGACTGCTGGCGGATCGGCTCGCGGTCGGGCCGGCGGGAGATCCGTGGGTGGTTTTGAAGGGCCCGCCGAGGCAGGTGTTCCGACTTGCCGGCAACGTCTGGGAGCAGGTCGGGGACGTCGAGGCGGAGGATATCGACGTGGGCGCCGACGGCACGGCGTGGGTCGTCCGGGCCGGCGGGAATCACCTCCGGTGGACCGGGAGTGAGTGGGTGCCCGCGCCGCCGGAGCACCCCGAGGACCTGACCACCATCGCCGTCGGGCCGACCGGGAAGCTCCTCGGCATCACGGAAGAGGGCTCCATCCTGGCCGAGACGCGAGCGAAGCTGACCAGGGAGGAGCTCGACGCGGTGCTCGACGAGTACGCGCCGGTGCTCGTCTTCTCTTCCGCGGAACCGTACAAGCCGACGTCGGTGGAGTGGTTCCTGGAGCGAGTCGATCAGGACGGATCCGGGCGTCCGGTGGAGTTCATCTGGGAGGACGGCAATCGCCCATTCTACCGTCTTGCGCTCGACACGCTCGACGAGGCGAGGAGGGGCTCCCTCGCGGACGCCCAGACCTACATCCACGTCAAGGCCGACGAGTACCACACGGACGTCCAGTGGTGGTTCTTCTACGCCTTCAACGGGCCCGCATGGGGACGAGTCGGCTGGGCGAGTTTCCCCAGATGGGACCACGAGGACGTCCTGCTGACTCCGTGCGGTCAGCACGAGGGCGACTGGGAGCACATCACGCTCCGCATCAATCATCTGACACGAGAGCCGGATGCCGTCTTTCTCGCACAGCACGGCACCGGGCAGTGGATTCACGATACGGCGCGTCTGCGGCGAGACCCGGCGCACCCCGGTCGTCTCGTCGTCTTCCCGTCGCTGAACGGCCACGCGACGTATCCGTTCCGGGCCCGATACGACGGACAGAAGTTCAGGAAGGGTGTGGGCGCTCTGGACGTCTTCGAGTTCTGGCTGGCGGACCACGCGCCGGGAAACGGCGAAGCCCTCGATACGCGAGGTCGCCGCGAGCTCATCTCGGCGCACTTCCTCGACGCCCTCGATCGACGGTCACTCGATGACGCGCTCGAGTACTACGGGGTCGTCGAACCGGCGTGGTTCGAGCTCACCGGGCGGTGGGGAATCATCACCGAGCAGGACCCCAGCCCCGCGATCGACGCCGTCGAGAACGCGGTTCCGGCATTCGTCCGGGGGCTCTTCGATTTCGGACTCCTCTTCGACGGGAGCTCGTTCCTGGAGGAAGTCACGGGAGCGGTGGAAGGACAGGATGAGTGCAACGAGTCGTGGGGCCCGGAGCCGCCGTTCGTCAAGGGGAACTGGCTCGGGGGCGACTGCCCCGCGCCTCCCTGCGCCCCGCCTCCGCTCGTCGCCGGCTCCGGACCGGGCTCCGAGTTCGTCCGCGGCGAGTGCAACGACGACGGCGAGGTGAACATCTCCGACGCTCTCTGCCTGCTCGGCTGGCTCTTCCTCGGCGGACCGACGCCGGGCTGTCTCGCCGCCGCGAACACCAACGGGGATGAGGCTGTCAACATCTCCGATCCGGTCGCGCTGCTCGGCTTCCTGTTCCTCGGAGGTCCGCCGCCGGTCGAGCCGTTCCCCGACTGCGGCCCGCGACCGGAAGGCGAGACGCTCGGCTGCGACGCGCCGCCCGCGGCATGCCGCTGAGCGCGCTCGCGTGTGCGGGACGAGTCCGGCAGCTCGACCGTGGCAGCTTGACCGTGGGTCGGTGGCGGGATAGGGTACGCGGGCGCTTGGGCACACACTCTTTCGATGGAACGGGTCGCATGCGATTCCGCGCTCTGGCGGTCTGGTTGTGTTTGGGGATGCTCGCGCTGTCCTGCAGGATGGGCGAGAGCGAGACGAGATCGGGACCGGGCCCGGGTCCGGGTCCGGGACCGGGAGCGGGGACGGGACGCCGGGCCGAGGCTGCGAGGAGGTTCGAGGCGATGCGCGATGACTATCTCGCGCGCTACAGGCCGCTGGTGATCGAGGCGAATCGGGCGTGGTGGGACGCCGCGATCACCGGCTCGGATGACGACTTCCGGCGCCGCAAGGAGGCCGAGAACGCGCTGGCGGAGCTGCACAGCGACCGCGAGACCTTCGAGAGCCTGCGGGCGCTCGCGGAGAGCGGCTCGATCGACGATCCGGTGCTGAAGAGGGAACTGCTCGTCATGGAGCGCAACTTCCTCGAGAAGCAGGCCGACCCGGAGCTCAACCGGCGGATCATCGAGCTCGAGGCGGACGTCGAGCAGATCTTCAACACGCACAGGAGCGTCGTCGACGACAAGCGGCTCACCGAGAACGAGGTGCGCGAGATCCTGACGTCGACGCGCGACACCGAGCTGGCGCGCAAGGCGTGGTCCGGCTACATGGCGGTCGGCCGGAAGGTGAAGGACAGGCTCGCGGAGCTCGTCCGGCTGCGCAATCGCGTGGCGCGGGGACTCGGCTTCGCGAACTTCTTCTCGATGCGCATCGAGATCCAGGAGTTCGACGAGGAGGAGCTCTTCGCCATCTTCGACGAGCTCGACGAGCTCACCCGCGAGCCGTTCGCCGCCCTCAAGCGCGAGATCGACGCGCACATGATCGAGCGCTTCGGCATCGCCGCGCGCGATCTCGGGCCGTGGCACACGGCAGACCTCTTCTTCCAGGAGGCGCCGGACCTCGGCGACGTGCGACTCGACGACCTCTACCGCGATCGGGACCCGGTCGCCCTCTCGGCGAAACACTTCGAGAGCATGGGCCTCGAGGTCGCCGACATCCTCGCGCGCAGCGACCTCTACGAGAAGGAGGGGAAGAGCCCGCACGCGTTCTGCACCAACATCGACCGCGACCAGGACATCCGCGTGCTGTGCAACGTCAAACCGAACGCCAACTGGATGGACACCGTGCACCACGAGCTCGGTCACGGCGTCTACGACAAGTACGTCGGCCGCGACGTGCCGTTCCTGCTGCACGGGCCGTCGCACATCCTGACCACCGAGGGCATCGCCATGCTCTTCGGCGCGCTGACGAGGAACGAGGAGTTCCTGGCGCGAGTGCTCGAGGTGCCCGCGGCGCAGCTCCCGACGTACGCGGCCGAGGCGCGACGCAGCCTGCGCGCCGAGAAGCTGATCTTCAGCCGCTGGGCGCAAGTGATGCTGCGTTTCGAGCGCGCCATGTACAGCGAGCCCGGACAGGACCTCAACGCCCTGTGGTGGCGCCTCAAGAAGCAGTACCAGCTCCTCGATCCGCCGGATGACATGTCGGGCGCCGACTACGGCGCCAAGATGCACGTCGTCGGCGCGCCGGTCTACTACCACAACTACATGCTCGGCGACCTCTTCTCGAGCCAGGTCGCCGCCCGCGCCGCGAGGGAGCTGGGCATCGACGACCCCCGCACCACCTGCTTCCACGGCAGCGAGGAGACCGGCGAGTTCCTGCGCCAGCGCATCTTCGCGCCGGGCAACCTCCGCGACTGGCGCGAGCTCACCGTCGCCGCGACCGGCGAGCCACTGACGGCGAAGTATTACGCGGCGCAGTTCGTGGAGTGACTCCGATCACCAGACGGCGCGAGCGCGGCCGACGTGCGGCGAGGACGGGAACGCAGATTACGCAGATTGCGCAGATCGAGGATCATCAGCTTCTCTCTGATCTCTGAGTCGGTCCTCCGTCTCTGATCTCTGACCTCTGACCTCTGACCTCGGATCTCGGATCTCGGTATCGGAATCGGTATCGGTATCGGAATCGGTATCGGTATCGGAGTCGGTATCGGACATCGGAATCGGTATCGCACTCGTCCCTGCACCGCTCGAGCCCCGGCCCCGACGTCGCGCACGACGACGACGGCTTTCGGGCACGGGCACGGGCACGGGAACGGGCACGGGAACGGGAACGGGGACGGGGACGAAGACAGTGCCGCCGGCGAGTTTTTTTTGGGGAGACCGGCGCCGAGAGGCTAAGATGCCTCTCGGGTCGACAACGGCGCGCGACCAGTCACGAAATATCCCACGGAGGGGAACCCAACCGTCAGTCCACGGAGGGGCTGCATGGTCCGCCGCACCATCCCCCTTCCGTCCGGAGCCGTCACGGACCGGGTCTCACGGACGGACATACAGGGGCACCGCCGCGTCGCCGGACTCGAGAACGCCATCGGTTTGTTCGTTCACGGCTCCGGTCCCGGTCCCGATCGATCGCAGCGACCGATCCCGCTCTTCTTCCAACTGCTCGATCCCGAGCGCCACGAGCTCGGCTTCGCTCCGGGCGACCGCTGTTACGAGGTGCTCTCGGACGATCAGGGACGCTTCGATCTGCCGCGATCGCTGCCGCCCATCCTCTCGGTCGCGCAACCCGGTGACGAGCCCGACTTCCCGTCGCACCTCGTCGTCGTCCGGCACGCGCACACCGAGGGCGCCTTCGAGCTGCTCCACGACGTCATCGAGGGCGGTTTCCAGTTCCACCTCGAGGAGTTCCTCAACCTCGCGCACGCGCTCGCGACGGTGCTCGAGTTCCTGCACGGGCACGGCATCGTCCACGCTCAGTGGAACGCGCGCAGCGTTCTCTGCGTGCCGCGCGAGGCGCCCGAGTCGGCCTTCGGCGACACCGCGTCTCACCGGTACCTCGTCCTCAACACCGGCGTGCGCTTCCGCGATCCGGACGCCGTGCCGCGAGAGTGCCTCGAGCGCGGCTACTTCCCCGAGGAGACGCTGCGCACGAAGCGCGGCATGCCGGAGGCCGCGACGCTCGACCTCGGCGCCGACGTCTACTGCTTCTCTGCCTTCCTGCGCGACGTCTTCCAGCGCGCCACCGCGGTCGAGGACCTGACGCGACAGGCGACGCGGATCCGCGAGCGCTTCGTCACCGCGATGATCCGCAGCGGCACGGAGTGCGACACGAGGGTGGCGCTGGCCAAGGAGCAGGAGATCCTCGATCACCTCTACACCATCAAATCGAGGATCGAGTCGCTCATCGAGCGCGGCCTGCGCACCCGCACCGAGCGCTCGAGCGCGGCGACGCTCGCGGGGGGCTACCGCGATCTGCAGGAGAAGACGGAGCGGTACTCGCGGCTGCTCCTCGAGAGCCCGTCGCCGACCAACGTGTTCGGAAACGAGCTCGCCGGCTACGTGCCCTACCGCATCACCGTGAAGCCGGCGGTCTGCAACAGCTTCGAGGAGTCGACGGTGGCGATCAGCGGCGCCGCGTTGCCCTCCGAGGTCGTGCGCGTGTCGCTCGGCGAGTCCGACGTCCTCCTCGAGCCGTCGGAGATCGAGGAGCCGGGACGCCGCCTGCGCGTCTCGATCCCGCAGGGACTGCCCGCCGGCGAGCACCAGATCCTCATCAACAACCGGCGCGCGGACCAGCCCCTGTGCGTCGTGTCGCCGACCTGGAGCGCGGTGGTCCCCGAGTCGGTGCGCCAGCCGTGGCCGGGGTTCGGCCCCATCGCCGTGGAGATCCGCGCGCGCGATCTGCCCTCGCGGCTCGACTTCCGCCTGGTCGCGGAGGGAAGCGAGGTCGCGGTGACGGACCTGCTCGCCGCCGAGCACGAGGAGGCAAGTGACCCCGGGGAGGCGCGTGCCCCGCTCCCCTCCGCGCCGGCCTTCGTCGACGCCACCGCGATGACGCGCGAGAGCGGCGCGGACGGCGAGCGCATCCGCCTCGAGTTCCCCGAGGACTCCCCGGTCGGCCCCCACGCGATCCGCTGCAACGGCCTCGACACCGGGCTGCGCTTCCGCGTCGACGATCCGCTCCCCGAGCCGGTCCTCGTCGAGGGCGGCGTGTCGCCGGGGGAGGTGTCGAACCACCGCGAGCAGCGCGTCACGCTCAGCGGCCGTGACTTCCACGAGAAGATGATCGTCGACCTCGGCGAGGACCGACCCGCCGCGCTCGGTTTCGAGCTCGTGGGCAACCGCGGGCGCGAGGCGACGCTGCTCGTTCCTGAGGGAACGCCGCCGGGCGACTACCCGCTGCGCATCAACAGGAAGGAGAGCGGCGTCGAGCTCAGGATCCACGCGCCGCGGTGGACCGCGGTGTCGCCGGGCTCGGTCGTGCTCCGGCGTCGCCAGAAGGGCGCGCCGAGCATCACGGTGAGCGGCGCCAACTTGCCGGAGATCGACCCCGACCGCGGCGACGCCTACAGCCTGCGGACGCGCACCGGGAAGGAGATCGCCGGCGCCGTGCTCGAGGCTCGCGAGGCGGAGGAGGGGAAGTCGCACACCCTCGTGCTCTCGCCGCGCCTGCGTCGCGGCAAGGCCCGCCTCGCGTTCGGCGGCGCGGACACGCGTCTCAGGCTGCGGGTGCGAAGGCAACTCCCGCGCGGCGTGTGGGTCGTCATCGCGCTCGGGCTCCTCGGCGCGCTCGGCGTCGCCGGCCACCAGCTGGCGCGCGCGCTCGCGCCCGAGATCACCGCGCTCGATCGACAGCGCGTCTTCAACTTTCACGACACCACCGTGTCCCTGTCGGGGCGCCGTCTCGAGCGCATCACCCTCGAGGAGGTCGACGGGACTCACACCGCGACGATCCCGCTCGAGGCGCCCGAGGCCGAGGGCGAGGAGGGCGACGAGGGCCGGTACCGCTTCTCGGTCGATGGCTTCACGCCGGGCGAGTACCGGCTCGTGCCACACGCGACGATCCTCCGCGGAGAGCCGGCCGCCGAGCCCCTCACCATCGCGTCACCGCGTTTCGAGCTCGAGCCGGCGGTGGTCGATCGCCTCGAGCGATCCGAGCTCGTGCTCTCGAGCGCGAGCGGGTTCCCCATCGAGACCATCGAGACGCCGACGCTCACACTGCGGCGAGCGACGCCATCGGTCGAGCAGGCGCTCGAGGAGGATGCGCCCGAACCGGGCCTCGACTTCCCCCTCGACGGCGCCGGGCGATTCGTCATCGAGGCCGGGGCGCTCCGCCCCGAGCAGGAGGGCGAGTACGAGGTCCTCCTCGACGGCACGGCGCTCGACGCGTCCCTCTCCGCGAGCGGCGATGCGCTGGCGGTGCGCGTCATCGGGTATCGCGTCACGGCGATCGAGCCCAACCCGGTCACCGCCGCATCCGACGAGAGCATCGAGATCGCCGTGCGCGGCGAGCGCGTGCCCGCAGATCTGCGGCTGGCCCTCGTCGCCGGCGACACGGTGAGCTCCACGCTGCAGTCCGACGGTTCGGAGCGCTTCACCGGCACGGCCGAGCCCGGGAGCTACGCGCTCGCGTGGGAGCTCGCGACCGACGACCTCGAGACCATCGCCGGCGTCGCGCTCGCCGTTCACCCGCCGCCGCGGGTGACGGGCGTCGCGCCCGGGACCGTGCGGCCTGGCGTGCCGGTCGATCTGCGCTTTACCGGCCTGAACCTGCGCCGCGCCGGGTCGATCGCGCTGCGGCACACGGGCGCGACGAGCGTCGTCGAGCTCGCCGTCGAGCCCGATCGCGTCCTGCAGACCGACGTCGAGGCGGAGTACGCGACGCGCGTGGTCCTCGACGAGACCGGCCGCTACTCCGTGGCTCCCGGCGAGGGTGTCTTCCTCGAGGTCGCCGAGGACTGCGCCGCGCTCCTCGAGCAGTACCTCGCGGACGCCTCGGTTCGCGTGCGGCTGGTGAGCTGCCTCGCGGACCGGCGTGTCCCCGCCGACCTGCGCCGCCAGGGCGCGGACCTCTTCTTCGACCAGGGCTACTTCGCCGCGGCGCTCGCGCTCTACCGCGACCTCGCCGATCTCAAGTCGCGCTTCCGGACGGCGTTTCTGCGGCACTTCGTCGAGAGCGCCGCCGACGTCGAGCTCGCGGTTCGCGACGGCGATCTGCCGACGTCTCCCTACATGCAGGCGGCGGTGGCGCTCGGCTGGGTGCCGGGAAGGACGGGGGCGCCGCCGGTCGGCTCGGGCAACACGTGGGACGTCGACTTCGTCCGCGGACACCTCGCCGCCGATCCGGAGCCCGCGATCGAGGCGTTCGAACTGGCCATCGCCAAGAAGAGACAGGCGGCGGCCGATCGGGCGGTGACCGAGTTCGAGCCGGCGCTCGACGGGCTCGCGGCGGCGTACCTCGACCACGCGGCGGTGCTCCTCGAGCGCGGCTCGCCGCTGCGCGCCCGCGAGACGCTCGAGGATGCGTTCTTCGCCACGCAGGAGCACATCGAGCGTCTCGGCGACGACGCCAGGTCGTTCTGCCATTTCCTGCGCGGCCACATGACGCTGTGGTACGCCGGCGGCGATGAGGCGGCCGCGGCGTCTCTCCGACAGGGGCTCGAGAGCGGCGCGGGAGGCTACGCGCTGCTCTGTCGCCGATACCTCGAGGTGCTCGGCGCGGTCGAGGAGCGCGCCTCTGGACCCCGCATGACGTTCAGCGGTTTCTGGGGCGCGTTCCTCACCGCGACGAAACACTACCGCGGCGTCCGGCGTGCGGCGAGCGCGGGCATCCTGACGGAGATCTACGACTTCGGCGTCGCCATCGACGCCGAGGAGCGCGCGGCGAGCGTCGAGCTCCACGAGGCCGTCCGCAACCTCGAGACGAGCCGCGTCATCGCCGATCCCTTCGCGCGCCTGGCGCTGCTCTTCTACCTGCGAAACGCGCAGCGGCTGAGCTGGCCGGGACAGGAGGGCGGCGAGCGGGCCACGGAGCACCGCCGCGAGCTCCTCGACCTCGGCCTGCGAGAGGACGAGAGGGCGATCCGCGACCTCTACCTCCTCGAGGCGCAGATCCGCCCGCTGGAGCCCGCCCAGATCGCGGCCCTGCGACGGGACGAGGTGACGCGGCTCGGGGAGACGCTGACGCGTGTCGAGGGGTCGAGGCTGCCGGCGGGGTTCGGGCCGCGGGTGGCGGCGTTGCGGGAGGTGATCGGATCGCGATGAGGGAGGAGACGGTGCGGAGGCGTGTCGAAAAGGCGGGCGGGCACGGGAACGGGAACGGGGACGGGGACGAGACGTAAGGACCAGGACCGAGCGATGAACCGGAAGCGAGTTTTTGGGGCGTGGGGTTTGTTTTGCGTGGCTGTTCTGATGACTGCGGCCGGCTGCAAGACCGCCGCGATGAAACAGCTCGAGGCCGAGCTGGCTCATCTCCAGGCCGAGAACGAGCGGCTTCGCGAGGAGCTCGCGGCGCTGCTCCAGGGTGACGAGCCATCGCGCATCGACGAGTTCACCGTCGGTCTGGCGGCGTCGGAGCGGAACTTCGACGAGCGCGCGTTCGTGTCTCTGCTCGAGAGCAGCCTCAAGACGGCGGGCGGCGACACGCCGCGCTACAAGGTGGCGCCGGAGGGCGACGAGCGGCAGATCACCAAGGTCCGCGGCATGCTCATCCAGCAGTACCTCGGCGCCAAGAAGGTGCCGGTCCGGCTCTTCAACCTCTCCTACCGGATCCAGAACGAGGGTGACAGCTTCAGGATCGGCGGCGCCCTGGTGCCGGACTCCGAGGTGACGCGGACCACGACGGGCGACGCCATCCGGTGCACCCTGAAGGGGCCGCTCAACGCGGAGCTCGACCGCACCGGCAAGAACCGGTACGCCATCTCATACCAGGACACCACCGGGCGCAGCGGCGCCATCGACATCACCATCGACGACGCCGACGTCGTCATCGAGAGCTCGCTGCCGAAATCCGCCCGCCAGGGCGACATCGCCTTCAACTGGGAGCTCAGCCTCGAGAAGCTCCTCGTCTACCAGGTGAATGACTTCGAGGGCGACGTCGGCGTCTTCCTCCGCGCCATGCGCTATCCGGCCGAGCGGAGCCTCAACCAGTACCAGACGATCCGGGACTCGGTATTCCTCTTCGGCTACGGGCCGTACGTCACCGGTCTGGTCAACCGCCTCGAGACGCCGTCGTACATCAGCCGCGTCGAGGTGCTGCCGGTGAGCCAGGCGGTCTTCGACCGCCTCGAGGGCGGCATGTCGAGGGCGGACCTCGAGAGCGCGCTCGGCGAGGGCGGCGGGCAGTGGCAGCAGTGCAACTTCGTCGAGTTCACGCGGGAAACGAAGCTCTGGGAGCGGCCCATCGCCGTGGGCTTCCCGTTCGTCAGTCGCCAGACCTCCGAGGAGCGCGAGCTGATGTTCTTCACGAAGTACAGCCGCGAGGGCTCCCGGCTGGTCGGCGACTATCGGCTCGGAATCGATTGAATAAACGGCGCCGGGCATCGCCCGGCGAGAAACGCAACCTCTGCGCACGTCCAGCGGACGGGAGTATCTCCCATGTCTGTCACTCTCACTCCAACCAGCACCTTCGACGCGCTGGAGACGTACTTCCGTGACCTGCACCGCTTCGGGCTGCGGCTCTCCGATGAGAGCGTGAAGTTCCAGCAGCAGGTGCGCCAGGGCAAGTTCTCCGAACGGGGACCGCTGTTCTCGTACGATCAGAACAACCCGGCCCACGTGCTCAATCGCTCGATCGACATCACCCGGAGCTTCGAGTTCCTGGTGGCGTTCACCGGCGCGTTCTCGAGCGGCAAGTCGACGCTCCTGAACGTGCTGCTCGACGACCCGGACCTCCTGCCGGCGAGCGCCATCCCGCTGACCGCGGTGTGCACCGTGATCCGCTACGGGCGCGAGCCGGGCATCCGTGTCCGCTGCGCCGGCTTCGAGGAGTGCTTCGAGCGGGTGCGATCGTACATCGACCGTCCGTTCAAGAAGCCCTTCACGCCCGACCGGCTCGAGGAGGCGACCTCGCGCCCGGAGAACTTCCTCGACCGCGACCAGAACCGCAAGTCGCTCGGCGAGTTCGCGCGGCTGCTCTCGCGCTACGGCGAGATCACGCGACGTCCGGTGACCTTCGCGGAGCGCTTCCCGTTCACCGGTGGCGGCGGCGTGACGATGACCGCGGATGACTCCGGCTTCCGCTACTTCGTGCCGACGCCCGGCCAGGAGCAGGAGTACCTGGCGGCGGGCGGCGACCCGGGCCTGTGGGTGACGCGCGAGTGGCTGGCGCTGATCCGCGACGTCACCCTGTGGACCGACTCGCCCCTCCTCCACAACAACATCGTCTTTCTCGACCTTCCGGGGCTCAACTGCAGGGAGGACTACCACCGCCGTGCAATCCACGAGTATTGCAACATGGCGGACTGCATCGTGGTGACGGCCTTCCAGCCGGGGAACCAGGCGGACGAGGACGTCGTCGAGAACTTCCGCTCGCTGAGCGCGAACTACCGCGAGAAGCTCTTCTTCGTCCTCAACCGCGTCGATCAGTTCCAGAACGAGCCGCAGGAGCTGGTGCGATCGTTCGACTACCTGACCCGCGACTGCATCGGGCAGACGTTCCCCGTGGACCGCTGCTTCCTGACGTCCGCCTACCTCGCGCGCGAGGGGTTGCTGCGGAGCCGCGAGTTCGACGAGAACCTCGAGCGCTTCGCGAGCTCGTTCCAGGCGTTCGGCACGACGACGCCGGTGGTCGGCGACCTCATCCGGCGGTCGACCTCGCGCGAGGACCCCGGCGGCGTCAAGCACTTCCGGGACTCCCTCCACGCGTTCCTCCGCGACCGCGCCTACCCGACGAAGATCGGCGAGGTGCTCCAGAACTACGAGAACGTCATCAACAGCCTGCGCGACGCGGCGTCGCCGCACTACGACGAGGTCCTGCGGATGGACCGGCGGGAGCTCCTGCTGCGATCCGCGATGACCTACTTCAGCTCGGTCGAGCAGATGGTCAGCGGGCTGCTCTATCGCTTCAAGAACGACTACCTGCGCGGGGCCAACGGCGCCCCGAACCTGTCGCAGGACCTGAGCCACGTGCTCGAGAGGGCGCACCAGCAGATCCGGCAGAGCATCGTCAAGGTCTTCAACCAGCCGATTCCCACGCCGCCGCCGCGGGACGAGCCGGTCGGGGAGTTCGACCTGCGCCGCGTCGCCGACGACGCGTCCGTGCAGCTGCGCCGCGAGTTTCAGGAGCTCATCACGTCGTCGGTCGTCGGCCTCGTCCGCAACCGCTTCCACGATCAGCTCAATCGCCTGCAGCTGCGCGAGCACATCGAGAACCTCTTCCGCGGCGCGCCGCAGTGGACCGAGCGCATCGATCGCCTGCTCGAGCGCTTCGAGTTCATGCTGCGCCACAGCTTCACCTGCAAGGTGCGGGTGCAGTTCTATCGCATGCCGGGCGGACGCGATCTCAGGCGCCTCGATCGCGGCGCCAGCAGCGTCGACATGAAGAAGGTGCTGATACAGGTCTTCTCGGAGTTCTATCCCGACTGGATCTACCAGAACGTCTACACGGAGATCCAGAATGGCCTCTGGCTGCACTTCTTCCTCGACACCGAGGAGTTCGATACCGAGCTGCGCAAGCTCCTCGGCGAGTCGCGTGCGGCGATCACCAGCGCCGAGGTCCTCGATCGCATGAAGATCCCGGAGCAGTTCGGCGACGGCCACGGCGATCTGTGGGAGGTCGCGACGACGTGCAAGGACATCGAACGCCTCGTCCAGGAGTACGAGACGCTGAAATCAAGAGCGGCGGCCACGCAGGAATAGATCGATGGCGACGTTCACGATCCAGACACCACTGCTGGTTTTCCCGAGAGTCCACTCCCGCACCGGCACCATCGAGAGGACATGCGTCTTCCACAACTACAGGAAGGGGCCGCTCGAGCTGCGCATCGGCTACGACTTCCCGGAGCACAGCTGGGTGCAGTTCTACGGGTCCGACGAGGAGGACGGCCCGCTCGTGGGCGAGGTGCTGACCATCCGACCCGGCGAGAACCGCATCGTGCTGTCGATCAACACCGACAGCTTCAACTTCCCGACCGGTCGCTTCCGCGGGCGCATCGCCTTCGACGAGGTGGCCGGCGAGGCGGCGGGCGGGACAGCGACTGGGGCGGCGGGAGGAGCAGCGGGAGGAGCAGCGGAAGGAGCGACGAACGGTTCGACGCGGCAGTCGATCGAGCTCAACTTCGAGGCCGTCGAGGAGCTCGGCAGCTTCCTCGGGTTCGCGGCGATCGACCTCGGGACGTCGAGCTGCGCCATGTCGGTGTTCGACATCGAGCGCGACGCGGTCAGCGCGGTGCCGTGGAGCCCGCGGATCGGCAAGCGCGGCGAGACCACGCCGTCGGCCGTCTTCATCCGCAGCTACCCGAAGTTCGTGCAGGGCGCGCCCGGCGGGTGCTCCGCCGGCGACCTCGCGATGGAGGAGTACCGCTCGGGCCAGCCGAGGGCGCCGCACTCGCTGCAGGTGGGCACCAAGCGGCTGATCCGCAACGCGCGTGTCCTCGTCGTCGACGAGCGCGGCCACGGCGGCCTCGTCGATCCGCTCCAGATCCTGCATTTCCTCGGCAAGCTGGTGATCCAGAAAGGGCAGTCGGAGGCCGGCGTGCGCTCCGTCATCCGCAAGGTCAGCGTCACCTTCCCGCCGACGTGGGACTACGCGACGACGACGCGATGGCGCGAGCTCTTCCACGGGCTCGGCTTCGCGGACGAGGACCTCGACCTCTCGCTCGACGAGGCGAGCGCCGCGGGGCTCTTCTACATCTACAACTGCATCCGCGAGCCAGACTCGCTGGGCAAGCTGGTCCAGGACCTCCTGGAGACGCGCGAGGAGATCGAGATCGACGGCGCCCGTGGCGAGCGCTTCACCTTCAACCTGCAGTGCTTCGATTTCGGCGGCGGGACGATCGACATCGCGCTCATCGAGGGTCAGCTCGAACTGCTCCCGCACACGCTGCGGCTGCGCCTGTCGCTGGCGGGGTCGGACTCGTGCAACTACGGCGGCGACCAGGTGACCCTGGCGATCTTCCGCATGCTGAAGCGCAGGCTGGCGCTGGCGCTGTGCGATCCGAAACGCGCCCACACGGAGCACAGCGGCGAGGACCAGGAGATCGCGGCGGCGGTGGAGCCGACGGTGGCGGCGGAGCTCGGCGGCTTCGGGCTGCAGACGCAGCAGGGCTTCCTCCTCCCCGACAGCTCCGGCCAGCGCTGGGAGACCGGTCGGGTGAGCTGGTACGACGACGGCGACACCGGCGAGGAGGTCCTGCGACAGAACTGGGGGTACGTCTCGGCGCACATCACGCGTCCGGCTCTCGAGTCGGACATCGAGGACGCCATCGACGCCACCTTCCCGACGCGCTTCCTGCCGTCGGTCGACGAGGTCGTCCGCGCGCAGGCCCGCAAGAACTTCGACTGGCTCTGGGAGCGCGCCGAGAGCCTGAAGATCAAGCTGTTCGACGAGGTCAGCCACAAGGTCGGCCACCGGAGCTTCCAGTCGTTCGAGGTGCTCGACGGGTTCCGTCGCGGCATCTCGCTCGAGGGCGTTCCCCACGCCAAGGCGCAGGAGGCGCTGACGTGGGCGGACGAGCCGGTGGCCAGGGAGATCCTTTCGGTGACCGCGGGCGAGGTCTACCGCGCCACGTCCGAACCGCTCGAGGATGCGCTCGCGAGGTGCCGGCGGCTGGCGGGCTCGCGGCGCATCGACCGGGTGATCCTCTCGGGACAGTCCTGTCGCATGCCGATCGTCAGCTGGATGTTCTCGAGGCCGTCTTCAGGGGGTGGGCTCGGCGTGCCCCCGTCGAAGATCGAGTTCGACGAGCACAACGCCAAGACCGCCGTCTCGAAGGGCGCGTGCCTGCTGCATGTCATGCGCGAGACGCTCGTCGGCATCGAGGTCGACATCGACGACTTCAAGTCGCGCCTCCTCGACGACCTCTACTACCGGGAGCTCGACGGCAGCCCGCACGTGCTCTTCAAGGCGGGCACCATCGACGACTTCGGCGTCTGCGAGGACGTGCCCGAGACGCGGGCGTTCCCGCGATACCTGTCGATCTTCTGCGGCCCGGAGAGACGGCTCGCGGGACAGTTCCACTTCTGCGACGGCGGCGAGCGACTGCCGCCGCGCCCGACCATCGGCGCGCGAGTCACGCCGGACGGCGACCGGGAGGAGCTGCCGACGCGCGCGGAGATGCTGGCGCGCCGGCGCGACGATCGCGACAGCTACCTCCACTGGTCGGCGCGCCTCCTCAAGTGGACCGAGCGCGAGCGCATCGCGTGGATGGAGGAGACCGCGACGGCGGGGAGCGTCGAGCGTCCGATCTACCGCTACTACCTGACGCGCAACCACCGGCTCTACGCGGTCCGCGATCGCGGTGCGGACGACAGGGCGCTCTTCGCGCTGAAGACGGACTTCACGACCCAGTTCGAGCTGCCGCCGGACGAGGACCCGTTCTCGGGGATCCATTGAGGCACCCGGACATGAGGAACCGTCCCCGTTCCCGTGCCCGTTCCCGTCCCCGTCCCCGTGCCCGAGACCGCGCAATCGGGCACGGGCACGGCGGCATCGCGCCGTCCTCTCTCCGACGCGGATCGACCCGCATGGCCCCCTCTTTCTTCTGCGCGCTGGCGCTCGCGATCCTCGTCACCAGCACGCTCCCCGCCCAGGAGACCACCCCCGCCAGACAACCGATCCCCCCACGCCGCATCATCGCTCGCGTCAACGGCGTCGAGATCACCGAGGACCACTACCGCGCGCACCTCTTCCGCACGCTCGGCAGGCGCTTGCTCGACGACTACGTCGACCGGCTGCTCGTCGTCGAGGAGGCGCAGCGGTTGAAAATCTCGGTTCCCTACGAGGAGGTCGAGCGCGAGGTGGAGCGACAGCTCGAGCGCACCCACGCCGTCATCGGCGGCGGGCCCGACCGGCTCTGGACCGATCTCGAGACCCGCGGCTTCGGCCGCAACGAGTACCTCGCGCGCGTGCGCGCCGAGACCCTGCACCGCATGGTGCTCGACCGCTGCATCGTCGCCACCCGGGAGGTCTCCGACGAGGACCTCCGTGACGAGTACCGGCGACGCTTCGGGGAGGAGGGCGTGCGCCGGCGAGTGCGGTGCTTCATCGTCCACGGCGCCGAGCGACCCGGCAGTCTCGCGTTCGAGACCAAGTGGAAGCGCGCCGCGACGGTCCTGCGCCGCGTGCGCGGCGGCGAGGACTTCTCGACCATCGTCGAGGCCGCCGCGACGGACGCCACGTCGCGAACCGGCGGCGAGCCCACGCTCGAGGTCGTGCCCGGCCGCCTCGGATCGGAGTTCGACCGGGCGGTGGCGCTCCTCGAGCGACCAGGCGAGGTGAGCAGCGTCATCCACGCGTCGGACGGCTTCCGCATCGCGCAGCTCATCGAGAAGGAGAGCGTCGCCTTCGAGGAGATCGAGCCGGAGCTCCGCCGCACCCTCGAGACCGCCCCGGTGACCGACGCGGAACGAAACCGCTTCCTCGAGCGCCTGCGCGAACGGACCCCGGTCGAGGTCGTCCCGGTCGGCGCTCCGGCATCACGAGCGTGACAGGCGGGCGGGGCGGGGGGAGAATGACGGTGGTACGCGGCCCCTCCGCCGGTGGTCGACTCGTCACCGACGGGGACCGGGATCGGTTGTCGGGTTATTCAGCGGGAGGCAGTCGATGAAGACCAACAAGAGTTCGCTCAATGTAGCGTTCGCGATTGCCGTGCTGCTCGCGTCGCGGGTGGTGGTCGCCGAGGGCGGCGACACGGAGTCGGAGCTGCTGCCGCCGGTGCGGCTCGAGGCCGACGGCAAGCCGATCGACATCGGGACGCTCTCGCAGTACGCGCACGCCGGTCCCTGGATCGCCGACGTGGACGGCGATGGTGACCGGGACCTGCTCGTCGGGGACTTTCCCGGCTACTTCTGGCACTTCCAGAACACCGGCCGCGACGACAAGCCCGTCTACAAGGCGAGGGGCAAGCTGAAGGCGGGACGGGAGGACGCGAAGACACCGGTCTACTGATGCATCGCCTCCAGTCCACGGTTCGTGGACTTCGATGACGACGGCGTTCTCGACTTCATCAGCGGCTCCTACGATCCGGGAGACGTCTACCTCTTCCGCGGACTCGGCAAGGGGAAGTACGCCGCCGTCGAGACCCTCCTCGACCGGGCGAACGTACCGCTCGTCCACCACCCGGAGGAGCTCATCAAGTACGAGCGGCTGAAGAAGGACGCCAACGCCGACGAGGACGAGCGCATCCAGGCGCGGGTCGCCTCGTTCGGAAGCTGGCCGGCGATGGTCGACTGGGACGCCGACGGCGATCTCGATCTCCTGATCGGCAGCTTCTCCGGAGACCTCTTCCTGCGCCTCAACGAGGGGAGCCGCAAGCAGCCCGTCTTCTCGGAGAAGAGCGTGCCCGTCAACGCCGCCGGCAAGCCGCTGCACGTCAACGGGCACGCCGATCCGGTGCCGGTCGACTGGGACGGCGACGGGCTGTGGGACCTCGTCGTCGGGGCCTCGGACGGCAGCGTCGGCTGGTACCGGAACACCGGCAGCGCGACGAAGCCGGTGCTCGGCGAGAGGAAAGCACTGGTCGATCCGCCGAGTCACTGGAAGTTCTGGACGCAGTACCTCGAGCCGGGACAGGCCCCGCGACCCGGCGTCCGCGCCCAGATCTGCGTCACCGACCACGACGGCGACGGCAGACCCGACCTCCTGGTCGGCGACTACTCCCAGATCTCGCGCCTGCGATCGCTCGACGCGAAGGAGCGGGCCGAGCTCGAGCAGCTGCTGCGGTCGGAGGCGGAGCTGTACAAGCAGACCGTCGGGCTCGCGTACGATTCCGCCGAGAGCCGGGCGCTGCGGGCAAAGCTCGAGAGCATCGATGAGAAGCGGAAGGCATACCTCGATCCGGCCGCGGAGAGGCGCACCAGCAGCTTCATCTGGCTGTTCCGGAGAAAGCCTGCCCGGTGACGCGGAGACCGCCCGTAACCGTAACCGTAACCGTACCCGTTCCCGTGCCCGTGCCCGAAAGGCTGCTCGACTTCGCTCGCGAGACTCTGACGGCAGGAAGGCAAAGCGAAACGCAGATCACGCAGATTGACGTAGAATGGAGCACCATGGAACCCAGATGGAGCGCGAACGCCGGGGTCGGTAGCGGTGTGTGACTCGAAATCGGATCGAGGACGAGGACGAGCACGACGACGGGGGCCGAGACGCACCCTGGCGTTGGCCGCCGGACATAGCATCCTCGCGCTCATCCTCCTGATAACCGCCACCCAGCCACACCTCGATGCCCAGGACGCCGCGCCCACCTTCGAGCTCTCGTTCGCCTCCTGTCCCGAGGGGGTCTCGGGGGTGGCGGGGACGACCTGGATCGGCACGCTCGACGTCCTGCTGACGACGCGCGACAACTCGTTCGACGTCGGCGCGCAGGGCTGGAGCATCGCCATCGCGGGCGGTGGCGTGGAGATCGTCGACATCACGACGCGCGGGACGATCGCGGCGAGGGTCGACGACGATCCGCCCGGACTTCGGGTGGATCCGGACTTCGAGTTCAACGAGCTGACGTTTCGCGGCTGTTGCCTCGATGACGACTGCAGCGGCGCCATCTCCGCGCTGGTCCTCTCGCTCACCATGCCGATCACCCTGCCGCCGGCGGGGACCGCGACCATCGCGAAGATCGTCCTGCGGAGTCGGTTCCCGTCGGAGCCCGGCGAGTCGAGGCCGGCGCGGGTATCCTTCCTCGACGGCTGCATGGGCTCGGGGAGTCCGGTGCCGAACCGCATCACGTTCCGCGGCGAGACCCACGACCCCGCGCGGCGGGAATGTGCCTTCGAGCTGCTCGCGAGGCCGTCCGGCTTCCTGCGCGGCGACGCCAACGACGACGGCGCCCGCAACCTCTCCGATGCGGTTTTCATCCTGACGTGCAAGTTTCTGGGCGGGCGCTGTCCCGACTGTCGCGACGCGGGGGACTCGAACGACGACGGCCTGCTCGACGTCAGCGATGCGATTCACCTGCTCGGGTTTCTCTTCCTCGGCGGCCCGCGCCCGCCGGCGCCGTTCGAGGCGTGCGGACCGGACCCGACCGCGGATGCGCTCCCCGAGTGCTTCTACCTGAGCTGCGAGGACCGACCGGAGATCCCGTTCGCCGATTTCACGCGTCTCGGATTCAACGCGCAGGGCCTCGACGAATACCGCCACAAGCCCACGGGCATGACCTTCGTCAAGGTGCCACGCGGCAGCTTCGTCATGGGGAGCCCGGTGTCGGAGTGCGGCCACCAGGTCGACGAGTCGCCGCAACACCGCGTGGCGCTCGAGCCGTTCCTGATGTCGAAGTACGAGGTCACGCAGGGGCAATGGCGGGCGGTGATGGGACAGAACCCGTCGGCGTTCCGGACGGGTCACCCGGGGATCCCGCCGGGCACGGACACCGACGACCTGCCGGTCGAGTCGATCACCTGGGACGAGGCGTGGACCTTCTGCCAGCGAACGGGTCTCGCGCTGCCCACCGAGGCGCAGTGGGAGTACGCCTGCCGGGCCGGGTCGACGGGGCCATTCTGGTTCGGCGACAGGCTGCGACCCGACCAGGCGAGGTTTCGCGGAGGGGGAGATCCGTGCGTCTCGGCCGCGCCGCCCGGTGGCGGCGCGCCGGTCGTGGTCGGCTCGTTCCCGCCGAACGGCTTCGGGCTCCACGACCTCCACGGCAACGTCGCCGAGTGGTGCGCCGACCTCTATGACGAGCGCTTCTACCAGACACCGGCGGCCTCCCGCCCCGATCCGATCCGCGACGAGATGCCGCGCTTCACCATCTTCCGCCGCGTCGTGCGCGGCGGCAGCTGGAACGAGCGCGCGAGCGAGTGCCGCAGCGCCTCGCGAGCGGACAGCCCGACTCATTTCCTCGGCAGCAACGCGACGCGAGGGTTCCGCCCGGTCTGGACGCCCCGCGTGACGCTCGAGACGCGTCGCGACGGGCGGATCCGCTGACGTTGCCGCGAGCGAGAGTCGACCCCGGGTTTGCCGTCAGACGATTCATGAGGAAGGCAGGAAGAGCAGGAAGGCAGGAAACGGAGAGACTGCTTCGAGAATCCCCTTGAGTTCCGCAAGGCAGTCGAGCTCGCGCCGCGCCTCTGTGGTTCACCGTAACGCAACGTCGATCTCGATCGTCGCCTCCATCGTCGACGACGCGCCGGTCCCCCGAAGGGACCCCGAGACCGGTGCGGCGTCTTCCGGAGAGGGCGCCGCCGCGAGCGCGACGTGACGGTCCGCGACCACCAGGCCGAGCGTCGGGTCGTAGCCCCTCCAGCCTGCGCCCGGCAGATAGACCTCGGCCCACGCGTGCAGATCGCGTGACTCCTGGTCGGGGTCGCCCTCCTGATAGCCGCTGACGAAGCGGGCCGCCAGACCGAGCACGCGACAGGCGTCGATGAAGAGCACCGCGAGGTCGCGACACGCTCCCTGCTGCCGCCGCCAGGTCTCGGAGGGCGACCAGGGATCGCCTTCGTCGCGGCGGACGATCTCGAGACGCTCGTGAAGCGCCTCGTTGAGAGTCCCCACGAACGGAACGAGGCGATGCCTCGACTGCCCCGCGATCTCCCGGGCGAACGCGCCCACCGGGTCGTCGCCGCTCGCGGGCTCGATCCGCCGGCGCGCCGCGGCCAGCGACAGCTCGAGCGAGCGCGGGTAGTCGATCGGCAGCCCGGTCGATGGCTCGAGCAGGTAATCGAACGAGTTCTCCCGCAGCGTACGAACGCGCGACGTCGCCCGCACGCCGAGCTCCTCGTGCTCGCCGTCGAACCAGACGCTCGCGACGAGGTTGCCCTCGGCGTCGAGGCAGGAGGACTGTCCCGCCGGCTCGGGTAGCACGACAACCTCTGCCCGCTCGGCGCGCTGGTATCCGCAACTCCGCGGCGAGAGGCGGAGCGTGTGAGGCTCGAGGAAGACGGGTCTCGAGAACCGATAGCGGATCGTGTGCCGGATCTCGAAGAGCCTACCCACCCGTGCGGCCCGCCTTCATTCCCCGGCAAAGCGTCATCGCCTCGTCCTCCGGATTCGCCTCATGCCGACAGCTCCACGGGCCGCATGGCGGCAAACGTGTCCTGACTCGACTCGCCCACCAGGTTGAGCCGGATCTGCAAGTCGTCGACGAACTGGTGCAAGCCGGAGCGCTGGCCTCCCGGCAGCACGGAGATCTTCGCGAACGTAGACGATGAAGGGACGCAGGTCAACGTCGAGCCGCTCGATGAGATGGGCCCCGGTCCGGTGAATGGTGAATTGACATTCCCCTTGACCGGGCTTCCCTCGCTGACTACCTTCGATCCGGGCCAGGACGAGCCGCGAGCGAGGTGATACACCGGAGAGTCGGGCCGGTGAAGGAGGGTACGATGCGCTCTGCGGTTCTCCTCGTCGGGTCAGTTTTCCTGTCCACCGTGGCCGGCCCTGCCATCGCCGCCGAGTTCGTCCGGGGGGACGCCGATGGCAGCACGAGCATCACGGTCTCCGATCCCGTGCGGATCCTCGACCGGCTGTTCGCAGCGGACCCGGCCCCGACATCGTGCGAGGACGCGGTCGACGCAAACGACGACGGCGCGATCGACCTTTCCGACGCCGTCTTCCTGCTGACCTTTCTCTTCCGGCGGGGCGACCTGCCCCGGTGGCCACGCTTCCGCTGCGGAGAGGATCCAACCCCGGACGCCCTCGACTGCGAGCGATACGCGCCGTGCGAGGGCGCTCGCGGCCGGATCTTCGCGATCGACCGGTCGATGAGGGCCGCCGAGGACGAAGTCGTCGAGCTGGCCGTCGAACACGTCTCTCGACTCGACGCCGGCGATCTCTTCGCGATCGTGTCGTTTCTGCGGAACGAGTTCACGGAGTTCCCGGAGAGCGACGAGCTGCTTCGCGCGACACCGCAGAATGTAGCGGCCGCCCTCGCGTGGATCCGCTCGCGTCCTTCCAGTCGGGGGCTGAACAACTGCGCCCGGCCGGGATTGCTCCGGTGCATCCAGCGCGCAGAGAGCTCCCGGCTCCGCTGGAACGTCATCACGTACGTCGGAAACGGATTCCTTCTCTGCCCCGGCCACAATCGCGACCTGTACAACGTGCAGACACTGGAGGCGGTGCGCGCGGCGAACGTCCGCAGAACGCCCATCGATGTCGTTCACCTGGTGCGGAGCGAGATCCGCGGGGTCGACTTCGGCCGGCGACTGGCCGAGGAGAACAACGGCATCCTGACGCGGCCGTAAATGCGGCGAGCCCACTCCCGTCGCCGGCGCGGCATCCCGGTCAGGGCAGCGGGAAGATCCGCGTCTCGGTTCCCGTCTCGATGTCGATGACGCAGAGCTCCTTCGGCCACCTGACGACGAGGATCTCGGTGCTCGAGAGCCATGTCGGATCTCTCAGGCTGCCCGTCGCCAGGGGGCGCGAGGAATCGGTCGCCACGTCGTGGAGGATCAACGTCCCGGTGTCCCCGAGCTCACCGTCGTTTTCCTGCTGCACGTAACAGATCCCCGCGTCGCCCCAGTCGAACCGGAATAACGAATGGCAGGCAAAGAGCGCCCGCTTCGAGCCGGTCTCGAGGTCGACCGCGAGGAAGTGCTTCTCGCCCTCGAAGCCCAGGTACTCGACGACACCGACCCACCTCTCGTCGGGAGAGAGAAGGAGACGACCGCTGCCCAGATGATCGTCGGGATTCGACACGGCGTACAGGACGCGGGTGGCTCCGTCGGCAACGCGGTACTCCAGAATCTTCCTGCCGTCCGCGTCCATGAACAGGACCCTCGAGCTGTCGCGAGCCCAGCGCCAGCTGCTCGGGTGGACGTCCCGCGAGACGACGGTCTCGCCTCCGGTGCCCACATCGCGGATGAGCAGGAACCGACTGCCGAGTCCCGTGAAGGTCAACGCCCGAGCCCGCACGTATCCGAGAGACGCCCCGTCCGGAGAAAACCTCGGCGCCCAGTGCGGGCCGCGGTCGTCGAGCGTGGACGCCGTGAGCGATTGAAGATCCAGACGATCGAGGCTCATGAAGTGATCGTGGCTCCCCGACACGAAGATGAGTTCCGCGCCGTCCGGACGCCAGGTCATCGTCTCGAAGAACGCCTTGCCGTCCGTCATCTCCAAACCGCCAGTTTTCCGGTCGACGATCCAGAGCCGGCATTCGACGGTCGCGGGGGGAGCACCAAACACTTTCAGGGTCCTCTGGAGAGGTCCCGGCCCACGCTTGTTGTGCACGGCGACGAAGGCGATCCTCGATCCATCGGGTGACGGCGCCGGCTCGCTGATGTACCGGAATCGCCAGCCGTCCGACCCGCGAGTGCCGATGACGATCGCCGCGATCGCCGCGGCGAGCGCGACCACGAGGATGGCAACGAGCGTCCTGATCCGAATCCGTCGCACCGTCACGGCGTCTCTCCCTCGAGCGGGAAGACCCGCGTCTCGGTTCCCGTCTCGATGTCGATGACGCAGAGCTCCTTCGGCGGTCGGATGACGACGATCTCCGTCCTCGAGAGCCACGTTGGCTCCCTCAGCCAGCCAGTCGCGAGAATCCGTGAGGCGCGCGTGCTGGGGTCATGAAGAACCAATCGTGTGCTGTCGGGCTCTTCCCCGTCCCAATCAATGTACGAGATGCCTGCCTCACCCCAGACGAAGTCGTGCGACGGAAGATCGCAGCAGAAGAGCGTCATCGTCGAGTCGCTCTCCAGGTCGATCCGCATGAAAGGACCGCGCCTGGAGTCGTCGGACTCGTGGAAGCCGATGGACTTGCCGTCGGGAGAGAGCACCAGGCTTCGCAGCACGTCGCCGTGGGATGCCGCCACCGAGTACAGCTGGCGCGTCGACCCGCCGGCGATCTCGTACTCGAAAACCCGTTGCATGTCTCCGTCGACGAAGATCACCCTCGAGCCGTCGCGTGTCCAGCGCCAGCCGCTCAGGTTGACGTGTTGGTCGACGACGGTCTCTGGTCCACTGCCGACCTTCTCGATTACCAGGGCCGCCCTCCACGAGGCCCAGTCATGCATGCGCACGTAGCCGAGATAGGCCCCGTCCGGCGAGTAGCTCGGCGACCAGTGGCGGCCGCCGTCGACGAGGACCCAGGAGACCTGCGCCTCCGGGTCGAACCCGTGGAGACTCCAGAGGTCATCCTGGCTGCCTGACACGAAGACGAGCTCGGACGAGTCCGGTCGCCACGCCATGGGACTGCGGTCGAGGTCCACCTCGAGCGTCGTCGTCGACAGCCGACCGGTCTCGCGATCGAGTGTCCAGAGCTGGGCGTCGATCGTCCTCGGGTAGACGTGGAGTGCGTGTAGCGCACTCTGCACGAGCGGCCCGGGGCCGCGGATGGAGACGGCGACAAACGCGATCCTCGACCCGTCCGGAGACGGCGTCGGGCGCATGACCAACTCGAATCGCCAGGTCACGGCGTGGATCGTCCACGTGACGACGATCACGGGGATCGCCACCGCGAGCGCCATCACAACGATGGCGACGAGCGTCCTGACCTTTATTCTTCGCCTTTTCACGGCCTCGTCGACTCCGATGGAACGAGCTCATGGACATCTCGGACTGCCGTGGATACGCTCGAGTCACATGTCTCGTGGTGACATGTTCGGGAGCACGAGAGCCTCATTCCACGGAGCACAGTGATGCTAAACCGCAGAGATTTTAACATGCGTGCCCTGGCGGCCGGAGCGGCAGTTTTTGCTCCGAACAGAGCCGGCGCGGCCACTCCGTCGCGGTCGCCGAACGAGAAGGCCGAGTCGCCAAGGGAGAAGGCCCAGTCTCTGAAGCAGAAAGTCCACGCCGGCAAACCGCTCCGGATCGTCAGAGCCCCCACGAACTCCACTCGCGGTCAGCTCGAGGAGATCGTCAAGCGCGGGCCTGTCGATCTCTTCAAGGTGGACGGTCAGCACGGGCCCGTGGACGAGCGCGAGCTCCTCGAGTACTGCACCATGGCGGAAGAGCTCGGAGCCGGCGTCCAGTTCCGGATCAAGCATCCACGGCAGGCCTTTCTGCTGGGCAACTATGCGGACCTCGGCCCGCTGTCGATCATGGTGCCTCTCGTCGAGAAGGAAGAGACGGTGAGGGATGCCATCGACGCCTTCTATTTCCCTCCCGTCGGCAAGAGGAGCTGGGGTGGACAGGGATTCAGGAGGAAGGAACGATACGGGAGCGGACGCCTCGAATACGCCGCATGGTGGAACTCGAACGCGGTGCTCTGCATTCAGATCGAGAGCGTCACGGCGACTGTCAACGTCCGGAACCTCGTCATGCCCGGTGTGGACTGGGTCCAGTTCGGACCGGCGGATCTGAGCTTTGACCTCGAACGGCATTCGCACAGTCCGTTCAAGAACGTCGATGAGTGTGTCCAGTACGTGAGAGAGCAGTTGAAGGGCGTCGACGTGCGAATCGGAGATCCACTCGTCTTCTGACGACGTCTTGACCCACGCCCGGAGGTCATGCCATGTCTTCCGCCCGGTGTCGCGCAGCGCGTCTCGCCGCCCTGGTTGCGCTGGGGGGCGCGCTCGTTCTGTCCGTGTCGGTCGGCGGTGACAAGCTCCCGCGAACGCGTCGCTACGAGAACCGACTCGTTCGCATCCCGGACCCCCGTCCCCTGCTCGCCGACCACCCCGACTTCGTGCAGCCCATCACCGAGAAGGAGCGCTTCGAGGCGCCGGCGCTCGTCGACGAGGAGGAAGCCGACCTCGAGGTCCGCGCCTGGCGCTTCTCCTACAACGCCCGCGGCATCATCGAGATCCCGAATCGCCTTCGCGGCGATCGAACGGCGATCGTCGTCGTCCATCCCTGGGGCATCGACGACGGGCAGGGCTGGCGAACTCCCGAGCCGGCGGGCTGCGCCTTCCAGTGCACGCCGGAGAAGAACCGCATGGTCCTCCGGCACGTTCGCCAGGTCCTCAATCCCTTCGTCGCGTCGTTGCGCGGCAAGGTCGCCCTGGTCGTCGCCAGCCTGCCGGGCAAGGAGGATCCGATCCGCGGCAAGATCTACCGCTCGATGCGGCGACAGCCGGGCCCCGAGGAGCGAGCGCGAGGGCGCGAGGAGCTTGCCGCCAGGCTGCGGGGTTTCGATTACAACGCCGAGCCGCTGCCGACCGAGTTGACCCTGTCGCGCGACCTCCCGGTGGTCGACTACTTCCGGCAGTTCCGCGGCCTCGACCCGGGACCGAGATACAACAACCCCGGTTTCTGGGAGCTGCCCATCCCGGTGGTCAGGGAGCTCGAGTTTCGACCGGAGGACGTCGTCGTCTACGACGCCGAGGGGTACGAGCGTCTGCGGGACTTTCTCAAGGGGAAGGGCATCCGCCACGTGCTTCTCACGGGATACAACACCGACATGTGCGTCATCTCGACGACCGCCGGTCACGCCAACCTGCGCCGGGACTTCAACGTCTTCCTGGTCGGCGACGCGACCATCGCCACCTCGCCGGCGCAGCCGAGCGCCGCCTGCGCCACGACGGCGTCCGTCGCCTTCGCCTCCCTCGATCTCCTGATCACCCAGTGCTCCTGGGTGCGAGCCACCGAGAGATGAACAGCGGAGAAACCATGCCACGTCGGCTCTCGCGACGCACCTTTCTCGCCGGCGCCGCCGGGGCCCTCGCCTCCGGCTGGTCGACAGCGCCGGCGCAGGGTGACAAAGATAAAGACAGGGCGCTCGTCGCCATCACGCTGGACCTCGAGATGAGCCGCAACTTCCCCACCTGGGAGACGACCCACTGGGACTACGAGAAGGGAAACCTCGACGAGAAGACGAAGCGGTACACGGTCGAGGCGTGCCGGCGCGTCAAGGCGCGGGGCGGCGTCCTCCACTGCTTCGTCGTGGGGCGGGTCTTCGAGCAGGAGAGCGTCGACTGGCTGCGCGGCATCGCCGATGCGGGCCATCCGATCGGCAATCACACCTACGACCACGTCAACGTCAAGGCGACGACGCGCGAGGCGATCCAGTATCGCTTTCGCCGGGCGCCGTGGCTCATCCGCGGCATGAGCATCCCCGAGGTGCTGCGCGAGAATATCGAGCTCACCGGCGTCGCCCTCGAGGATCGCGTCGGAGTGAAAGCGCGCGGTTTTCGCACGCCGGGTGGCTTCCACAATGGCCTGGCGGATCGCCCGGACGTACAGCGCATGATCCGCTCGCTGGGGTTCACGTGGGTGAGCAGCAAGTATCCCCGCCATCCCCATGGCGAGGTGGGCCAGCCGGTGTCGGCCGGGGTCCTCGACGCCATCGAGAAGGCGCAGCAGGAGGCGCAGCCCTTCGTCTACCCCGGCGGCCTGGTGGAGATTCCGATGAGCCCGATCAGCGACATCACCGCCTTTCGCGGCGGACGCTGGAAGCTCGAGGACTTCCTCGCGGCGATACGGCGCGCGGTCGAGTGGGCGATCGAGCGGCGCGCCGTCTTCGACTTCCTCGGCCACCCGTCCTGCCTCCACGTCGTCGATCCCGAGCTCCGCACCGTCGACCTCATCTGCGACCTCGTCGCCGCCGCGGGAGAACGGGCTCGCATCGTCGACCTCGACACCATCGCGCGGCGGGTCGGGACGTAACTCGCCGCAGGTCGCCGTTCGGGACGGCCGTCATCGGCGCGGCGAGCAGACCCGCGTCTCCGTTCGCGTCTCGATGTCGATCACGCAGAGCTCGGTCGGCGGGCGGACGACGAGGATGGCGACGACCGTCCTGATCCGTATTCTTCGCACGCGGCTCGTCCTGGCGTCGCTCTTCCGCGGCCGTTACTTACTCATCCGCTGTGAAGCAGAGCACGCGGCCGTCTCGGAGGGACGCCACGATCCTTCCCTGGTGGTCCACCGCGGTGCCGCCCCTGACCGCCGGCGCGGGGAGATCGATGCGCCAGATGTCGGAACCGTCCTCGAGGTCGATCGCCGCCAGGAACGCCGGCTGGCGGTCCTCGCCGGTGTCCTCGCCCTCGCGGACCTCGTTGCCCGGAAGCCTCTGCCCCGCGGCGAGCACCGCGCCGGGCGCGACGATCAGGCTGTTGTAGCGACCGCCCGGCACCTGCCAGATGCGCCTCCGCTCCGGTCCGGCGGGGCGGGCGCGATCGCTGACGCGCCGGCGGGTGCGGTCGTCCCCCGGCTTGCCGTCCTTCGGCTCGACGAGCTCCTTCGAGAGCAGCGCCAGCGGCGAGTGGCGGCTTCCCTCGTAGCTCGCCTCGTACTCGAGCGTCGTGCCGTCCGGGAACGTGTGGTCGAGCGACAGGAACTGCGAGTACTCCGGGTAGTACGGATAGAACGCCGTCTGGAAGCGCGACGTGACGCCCTCGTGCGGCGTGTTGAGGCACTTGCCGGTCTCGAGGTCGTACCGCGCCGTCTTGTAGACGCCGCCGCCATCGAAGCGCAGTTCGTTCCCCTCGATGCGCAGGTTGCCCTGCAGGCTGATGCCGCTGTTCACCTTCGAGGACAGCGCGCCCGAGGTGTCGTTGTACCACTTCACCGCGCCGGTCGCGGCGTCGAGCGCGACGACGTGCGTGCCGTCGTAGTGGGCGATGCCCGCCGCCGCGTAGACGACGCCGTCGTGCGCCACCACGCCGCCGGCGACCGGCCACGTCGAGATGAGCTTCCCGTAGACATGGATGCGCCGCTCTGCCGGACCGACGCGGAAGCTCCAGAGGTGCCGCCCGCTCGCCGCCTCGAGCGCGTGGACGCGTCCATCGGCGGAGCCCACGAAGACGCGACCGTCCGCGATCACCGGCGGGAAGTAGATCGCGCCGCCGGTGAAGTGCTTCCAGCGCTCCTCTCCGCGCGCGTCGAGGGCTCGGACGACGCCGTTGCGATCGCCGATGAAGACCGCGTCGCCAGCCGCGACCGGCGCTGTCGGCATCGCGCTCGACGGGATCTCGAAGCTCCACTCGCGGCGCACGCGAGGAGGGATCGCCACGGTGGTGACGCCGCTGCACCGGCGGTCGCCACGGTACGCGGGCCAGTCGCCGGGCCGGACGTCGAAGCGCTCGACCGGGCCGGCGTGGCCGCGCTCGAGCCTCGAGTCGTCGATGCCGGGGCGACGGTCGAAGCTGCCGGCCGACGTCAGGCAGATGTGCCCGTAGAGCGACAGCTGGCAGCCGCACATCCACGGGCCCCAGTAGAGATTGCCATCCGAGATGATCACGCCGTCCTGGCACGGCGGGCGCATCGGCGCGATGTGCTGCGCCGTGTTCGTCGCCGTGTCGACGCGCACCGTTCCACCCGTCGTGCGGAAGAAGACGCTGTCAATGCTGCCGGTCGCCCGCGTGCACGCGCGCCGCGTCGGCAGCTTCGAGATCTCGTCCCCGCTGGCGTACGCGAGCACCTGCCCGGTCTGCCGAGGGCCGGCCGCGTAGACGCCATCCGGTCGCAGGACGATCTGCAGGTTGCCGTGCGGCTTCTGCCAGGCGAGCTCGCCGTCGCTCGCCCGCACCACCACCATCCGGCTCCTCTGCGGGCCGGCGAAGAAGAGGTAGTCGTCGCTGCACTTGATGTAGCTCGTCGTCGCGTAGCCGGTGACGTAGTGCTGCGCGCGCCCGTTCGGGCCGATCGCCCTCAGCAGCTCCTCGTCCGAGCGACGCCAGAGGACCTCCGCCGTGCGCGCGTCGAGGCACGCCAGGAACTTCTCCGGCGAGTAGTAATAGATGCGGCCGTTCTTCATGCAGACGCCGCGGCTGTCGAGGTACGCCTCCTCGCGGTGCGTCCAGAGCGTCTTCCCCGTCGCCTCGTCGATGGCGACCAGCGTCCGGCCGGAGCCGAAGTTCTTTCGCGGATCGCTGTAGTCGTGTCCGGCCCACACCCCCCACGGCCAGTGGCCGAGCCCGCGCCGCCTCGACGGGCGCGTGGCGATCTCGAACTCCCGGGCGCCGATCAACGCGTAGAGGACGCCCTTCTCGAGCGCCATCCACTTCCACACCGGCCCGTCGGTGACGGACTCGTCGACGGCGATGCGACCGCGCTCCTCGCCCGTGCGCGGGTCGATGCGGCGGCACGCCTCGTCGTCGGCCAGGAAGAGCGTGTCGGGCGTCGCGATCATGCTGTTGCGATGGATCATGAAGCCCTCGCGCAGCGGCCGCTTCCAGAGGATGACGCCGTTGTACGCGTTGGCGCAGATCAGCGTGTTGAGCATCGCGTTCTGGTTCGCCTTGTGCGCGATGTGACCGAAGGCGCGGAACACCCGGCCGCCGGCCGCGACCGAGACCTCGGGCATCGGGCAGAACATCGGCTCGGCGAGGAACTGCGTCAGGTACGGGGCGCGAGCGCGCCGGTCGGTCGATTGCGGGTTGTTGTCGGGACCGTGGAAGGGGTGGCTCCAGCTGTCGGTGTCATCCGGGAACGGCTTGACGATCGACAGCTCGCCGAGGATCGCGCGGCCGCCGGGATGGAGGACGCGGAGGTGGTCGTTGCCGGTGGCGCCACGCGCCGTGGGCGAGACCACCACGGTCCCGGCGACGTTGTCGGCGAGCTGGATCGACGAGAACGCCCCGCGGTCGGCGAAGACGCGCGTGCCGAGAAGCCCGGCTCCCTCCGCCGCCCCGCGGACGGCGGCGACCTCGTCCGCCTCCGGCGACTGGAAGTAGATCAGGAGCTCGCTCTGCCTTGCGAGCTCGGTGACGAAGCCGGCGCGGCCCGCTTCGGGCAGACCGAGCACGACGCAGACGCCACGCGGCGAATCGAGGCGCTCGAGCACGCCCTCGAGGGTCACGCGGGGCGCGGCGGCGACCGCCGTCGAGGTCCACAGCGCGATCGCCAGGAGAACGTGACGCCGGGGGTCGGTGAGGCGGGACGCGGTCTTCATCGCTGACACTCCTCGATCTTTACCGGCTCGGGTGGTGTGCGGTCGACGCCACCGATGGTACTTCCGCGACGACCGCGAGGAAAGCCGGAACGCCCACGCCCGACGCCGCGCTACCCTCGCCGCAGCCACTGCCACAGCCACATGGCGAGCGTCAGCAGGATCGAGATCACGATGCAGGTGACGATGGGGAAGTAGAACTTGAAGCTCTCGGACTCGACGCGGATGTCGCCGGGCAGCCCCTTGAAGCCGACCTTGCCGAGAGCCCAGACGACAAGACCGACGACCGCGAGGATGGCGCCGAGTATGAGGATGAGCCGGCCGGCCTGTTCCACGATCTCGCTCCAGCGACGGCGGTCATTATCGCCGCCGTCGCCGGCGCGACAAGATCGTTCCGGGACGCAGCGCAGGTGGTCCCCTCACATCGATGTCGTCCGTTCGAGCGTTTTCGCCCTCAGAATCGGGGCTGATACTCGTCGATCAACGGCGTGGCGAAAGATGCGAAACGCGCGACTTCATCTGTGGAGGGCTGAGAGAGCACCACTGAAGGAAAGAGTCGACATGAAGCACAGTGAGACGCGCACCCGCGCGCAGCCTTCCGTCCCGGCCGCCACCGCTGCCTGTTTCTCCGTCTTTCTCTGTCTGGTCGCCTGCGGCGTCGCGCGGGCGGACACCATCTTCCTCAAGGACGGCACGCAGATCCTCGACTGCAAGGTGACGGGCGAGACGGAGACCAGGGTCTCCGTGCGGACGCCGTCGGGGGACATGGTGGTCCCGCGGAGCGCCATCCACCGCATGGTCAAGCAGAGAACCGTCCACGACGAGTTCGCGGAGCGGCTCGCGCGCACTCACCCGAGGGACATCAACGGCCTCTTCAAGCTCGCCACCTGGGCGCGAAACGTCGACGGCCTCCGGTCGGAGTCGAACGAGTTGCTGGCCGGCATCATCGCGTCGAAGAAGAACCACACCGGCGCGCGGCGCATGCTCGGACACATCCGCGTCCGCGGCGAGTGGATGGTCCCGCCGCCACTGTCCGTGCGGCTCGTCGTCGAGCAGGCCACCGGCGTGACGCCGGGAGATCTGCGCGCGAAGGTGGCGCACTTCCTCGAATCGCGCCCGGACGTGCAGGTGACGGGCGGAGGCGACGAGACGCCCGACTCGGCCGGCGCGGGAGAGTCCCTCGACGCCTGCACCCTGAGCATCACCGCGACCGCCAGCCGCAAGGCCGCCGGCACGTTCTACGGCATGAAGATCGGGCGCCCCTCCTTCGCGGCGTCGGTCAACCTCGAGGCGCGGAGCCCGTGGGTGGGACGGACGGCGCTCAAGACCTCGGTCACGGGCATGGTCCCGGTGGGCAGCGGCGGCACCATGGCGCTCGGCGTCCAGAACGCCCTCGGCTCGAACAGCACGACCCTGCACCGGTTCCTCGACCGCCTGATCGCGCTCCGGGCGACGAAACTCGAACGCGAGCTCAACACGAGGAAGAAGTAGGCGGCCGTTCAGGGGACGACAAACGACACGAACAGGCGAGCCCGTCCCGCCTGCCCGTGCGCATCGCCATCGCGTCAGCCTCACCGCGTCAGCTTCGAGACCACCGCCTGAAACCGGTCGATCCGATCCAGCGCAGCTTCCACCCGCGCCTCGTCGACGTACCCCCACGCGATCGCCACCCGCAACGCGTACCCACCTCCTCCGCACTGCCGGAAGCGATCCGCCAGAGCTGGATCCGAGCGAAGCGAGGGAATCCTTGACTCGACCGAGCACCGGGTACACTGAACTCACCGACGCCGCGGCCCCTCGCCGCCGCAAAACCCTGCGCATCGAGTCGGAATCGGTATCGGGATCGGAGTCGGTCGTCGGAGTCGGTATCGGACGTCGGAGTCGGCATCGGAATCGGATCAAGGATCGCCATGCTCAAGACCCGAAAAGACGGCACGCTGTGGCTCGTGACCCAACCGGATCACGCCCAGGTCGCGGGGTACCTCGCGGCGCACTGGGGGAATGACGACTTCGCGCGCCCGGGCTCCTACGCCGACGCGCCCGACCCCGAACGACTCCGCGCCGATACGGTGCTCGCGGTGGCGCAGCACGACAACGGCTGGTGGGAGTGGGACGCGACGCCGGAGCTCTCGGGCGACGACGGCTTCCCGCTCGGGCTCGCGGACGTGCTGAGGAACCAGCAGGACGGCATGAGCCGCTGGCGCACCGGCCTGCGTCGTTTCAAGAGCTGCCCGTACGCCAACCTGGTCATCAGCTACCACCCGTACTGGCTGTACGCGGCAAAGACCCTGGCGGATCCGGATCCCGCGTTCATCCATCCGTTGTTCTGGAAGGGCTCGCCCGAGAAGCTCTTCCCGGGAGAGCGACAGGAGGCGCTCGACTTCCTCGCCGAGATGGAGACGCTCCAGCAACAGTGGATCGACGTGCTGCGCGCGGATCCCGAGCGCGCCGCCTGGGTCGACCCCGAGCACGTCAAGCCCCACGCGCGCCTCCTGCAACTGCTCGACGGCGTGTCGCTGTCGATCTGCTCCGCTCTCATCCCGGCGACCTCCGGCGAGGCGAGAGGCCTCGGCGAGGACGAGTTCGAGCTCCGCGACGTGCCGAGGCGCGAGTGGAGCGACCGCGTCACCATTCGCGTGACACCCGCGGGCGATCGGCGCATCGTCCTCGATCCCTACCCGTTCGACCGAGATCCCTTGACTGTCCCGGTGCCGGTCCGCATCTTCGACCCGTCGGTCGACGGGTCGACTCGGTTCCAGACGTGGTGGCACGCGAAGCCGGTCGAGCTGATCGACTTCCGGTACTGCTCGCGGGGGTAGAGCCGGCGCTCGTTCCTGTTCCCGAATCGCCGTCGTCGATCGGACCAAGCCCGGGACAAAACACAAATCGCCATGCCCCACTTGATCTTCGTCGTCCTCATCGCCGCGCTGCTCGCCCTGGCACTCTGGAGCGGTCTTCGCGTGCGACGGGAGCACCGCGATGGCCGCGGGAGATCATCCGCCACGGCCGCGGGCGTCTACGCCGCATACTGTCTCCACCTCGGCGTCACCGCGGCCGCCGCGGTCTTTCCGCCATGGCCGATCGCGCTGCCGGCGATCCCGAGTCTGGTCACCGGCGGAGTCGTGTCGCTTCTCGGCATCGCGCTGTTCGTCGCGGGCGTGGTCTCGTTTCAATCGTTCAGGCGCGTCTCGGGAATGGACGTGACGAGACTCGTGACGTCGGGCGCCTACCGCTGGACTCGCAACCCCCAGAATCTCGGCTGGGGCCTGCTCTGCTCGGGAATCGCCATCATGGGTCGGTCCTGGCTCGCCGTCGTGCTCGCCCTCGGATTCTGGGTCCTCTTCCACTTCTACGTCGTCAGCGAGGAGGCGTTCCTCGAGGATCGGTTCGGGCGGGAATACCGGGAGTACTGCCGTCGCACCCGCCGCTACTTCGGTCTTCCGACAAAGTCACCACCGTCGCCGCGGCGCGATGTCGCCGAGAAGCGAGTTGACGGACCGGAGCGGCACCGTCCCGCCGACTCGCCGGCCACACGGGCCGAACGCGGCGAGCTGAGCCCGTCGCGAAAGAACGACTGACGGGCGGCCCCGGTCCCGACCAGGATGTCCTCGACCCGGATGCGGAACCCGTGGTCGTCATCGACAAGCGTCTTCGAGACCAGGCGACTGCCGGTGAGGTGAGGCCGACGCCGACGCCGTTGAGCGAACACTCGCGCTGGTACAGCCCGCATGTCGCCCGAGGAGCTATCGCGCCGCCATCCAGCTCTGCGAGGAGCTCCCGTCGAAGGCGTGTCTGGCCTCGATGGTGCCATCGCGCGCGACTCGCAGGACCTCGGCGTCGGTCGCCACCCAGATGAGGCCGGTTCGAGGACCGATCGCGATCGACCTGGCGGGGATCTCGAGCGGCGGCAGCGGATCCCCCACCGCGGGGATGCGCAGTACTTTCTGCCGGTACCCGACCACCCACGCCGTGCCCGTCTCGGGGTCGCACGCGACGCAGAACGGCGTCTGGCTCGGGAGGTCGACCTCCTTGACGGGCGCGCCCGTGGCGTCGAGGCGGATGACGCGGTCGGTGCCCTTCCCCTGCGAGTACCGGCGCTCGAGGACCCACACGCTGCCGTCGCGGTGATCGGGCGCCACGGAGACGTACGCCCACTCGACGGGGGGTCGCTTGACGAGCACCTGGCCGCGGCTGTCGAACTTGGTGATCTCCCTGCCGACCGCCCAGAAGGCGTCGTCGTGCTCGTTGTGGGCGAGATCGAAGCCGTGGATCGGATACACGGCAACGCGATCGCCGCTCCGATTGAGCACCACGGTCTCGCCCTCGCCGAGCCTGGAGCCGGCAAGGCACCACAGGTGGCCCGTGTCGGGGTGGATCGCCATCGCGTCGGCGTTGACATCCGCGACCGAGTACAGCACTCTTCCCCGCGCGTCCATGGCGGTGACGCGCCCACTGACGTTCTCGCGAAAGAAGACGCGGTATCGCCGCGGATCGAGGACGACGCCGTGATTGGAGCCGATCGACTCCGCGTTGTTCAAACCGGTCTCGAGGAAGAGCTGCGCTCCGGAGCTCGACAGGAAGCGCACGCCGTCCGCGAACGGCGCGCTCCGGTAGTCGGGGTCGCAGTTGTCGACGACGACGACGGCGATCCTCCTCCAGAAGCGCTCCTGAAACCAGTCCCCGAGCTCCGCGCGGTAAACCCAGAGCAGCAGCAGGACGAGAAGCGTGCCAGCGCCCGCGATTCCGACAGCCCTCTTGCCCGAGGTCGACCTGCCCATGGATCAGTCCCTCACGTCGGCACCGGCCCGACACCCGGAAACTATGAAACGGCGTGGGCGGCTTCTGCCGACGACTTAGCAGGAAAGCAGGAAGAGCAGGAAGGCAGGAAACGAGTCCGGTCGTGCCTTGCGAGCCCTGTCGATCTTGAAGACCACGTCGAGAAGCGAGAGTTGGCTACAATTTGACTACAGACGCGCGCAGAGAAGTTTCGTTCTGTCCGCAGAGGAATCAGCAAAGCCCTGTCCGCCCGATTCCGCTCGAGGAGCGAGCGAGCTCACGAAGCTCAACTCCATCAATCCATCCGTTTCCTGCTTTCCTGAATTTCCTGCCTTCCTCATGAATCGTCGGAGAGCAAACCTCATCAAGTCATTCTCAAAGCAGTATACCCATGGCTGACCGCGATCACGACGAATCATACGACGTCATCGTCGTCGGCGGCGGTGGGAGCGGGCTCGCCGCGGCGGTCAGCGCTGCCGAGAACGGCTGTCGCGTTCTCCTGCTCGAGAAGCAGGCCGATCTCGGCGGCACCACCGGCATCGCGGTCGGCTCGTTCACCGCGAGCCGCACCCGGCTCCAGCGCGACGCCGGCATCGAGGATGACGCCGACGCGCACGCGGAGGACGCCGGGAAATTCGCTCCGGAGGAGATCGAGGCGCGCAACGACTCCGCGCTGCGCCGATTCTTCCTGTCGCACGCGGCCGAGACGCTCGACTGGCTCCTCGCCATGGGCCTGCGCTTTCACGGCCCCAGCCCCGAGCCGCCGAACCGCGTGCCGCGCATGCACAACGTCGTGCCGGGAGCGAAGGCGTACATCGCCGTGCTGCAGAGCCGCCTGTTGCGTCTCGGCGGGGTCATCCGCTGTCGCGCGCCGGTCGAGACGCTGCTGCGGAGCGGGGAGCGCGTCACCGGCGTTCGAGTGCGATCCCGTGACGGGCATCTCGACTTCGCGGCGCGTCTCGGCGTCATCCTCGCGGCGGGCGACTACGCCAGCTCGGCGGAGCTCATCGGCGAGCACAGGGGCGGCGAATTCGCCGCCATCGAGGGGATCAACCCGTACGCCACCGGCGACGGTCACCGGCTCGCGCGCAGCGTCGGCGCGAGACTCCTCAACATGGACGTGACCTACGGACCGGAGATCCGCTTCGTGCCGCCGCCGACGCGCAGCTTCGCGCAGCTCCTGCCCTCGGGCGGCATCGGCGCGCGCGTCCTGGGTCGTCTGTTGCCGCTCGTCCCGCGGGCGATCCTCGATCGCCTGATCAAGCGCCTGCTGGTGACGTGGCAACACCCCGAGGACGCGATCCTCGACGACGGCGCGATCCTCGTCAACGCGGACGGCGAGCGCTTCTGCAACGAGAGGGAGTCGCCGGGCCGCGAGATCGCCATCGCGCGGCAGCCGGGCAAGACGTGCTTCATTCTCCTCGACGAGCGACTCATCGAACGCTACTCGCGGTGGCCGCACTTCGTGTCCACGGCCCCGGAGATCGCCTACGCGTACGTCGCCGACTATCTGCGACTGCGGCCCGATATCGCCGTCGAGGCGCCGTCGCTCGAGGAGCTCGCGATGCGACGCCGGCTGCCGCCGACGAGACTCATCGCCACCGTGGAGAGCTTCAACCGCCACGCCGCGGGCGCCGCCCGGGACCCGCACGGCCGCACCGGCGACGGGCACGTCCTGCGCGGCGGACGCTGGGTGCTCCTCGGACCGGCGCGGGCGTGCTTCACGACCACCGAGGGCGGCGCCGCCATCGACCGCGAGCTCCGCGTCCTCGACGAGGCGGGACGTCCGATCGCGGGACTGTTCGCCGTCGGCCAGAACGGCCTCGGCGGCCAGATCCTCTGGGGCCACGGCCTCCACATCGCCTGGGCCCTCACCAGCGGCCGCCTCGCGGGCAAGGTCATCGCGGGACGGAAGGACCGGGTCTGAACCAGACACTTCCCGTCCCCGGTCCCGGTCCCGGTCCCGGACCCGGACCCGTGCCCGTTCCCGTGCCCGTTCCCGTGCGCCGCAGGCGGACGGTCGAGGACGAGGACGAGGACGAGCGGGAATGGAGGTTTCGGCCAAAATATCCCCGGCGAA